>DATJWT010000071.1:0-2687 GCA_035500975.1 Binataceae bacterium (SeqCode) | reverse complement strand
GCGGCGATGAGCGGGTTCATCGGGCGGGCCCCTACCCTGCGCTCCGGAAAATGCGCGGCGCAGAGCTTGGCCTGGATATCGACGCTGTTCGCCCACGCCCCGGCCGCCATCAGCGAGGTGGTTACCTTCGATCCTTTGCCGGTGCGCTCGCGGCGATAGAGCCCGAGCATGATCGCGCCGAACAGGGTGGCGGCGGTGGGATGATCTCCCATCGCGGGTCGCGCGCCCGCCGGAGTGCCGTCGGCGCCGGTCACTGTCGTCATCAGACCGGATCGCGCCCAGTATGCAAGCCCATCGTAGGCCGGCGAATCGGCATCTTCGCCCTTCTCGCCGTAGCCGGTGATGTGCGCATAGACGAGGCGCTGGTTGACCGGGTTGAGGTCTTCCCAGTTGAGACGGAACTTTTTCAGGAGCGACGGCTGGAAGTTGGTCACGAAGACGTCCGCGCCCGCGACCAGCTTGAGGAGCGCATCGCGGCCGTCGTTCCGCGTGAGGTCGAGCACGATGCTGCGTTTGTTGCGGCTGGTGAGAAGCCAGGTGTAGTGGAAGTCGGTGCTGGGATAGCCGGGCACGGAAGAGAACGTGCGCCACAGGTCGCCATCGGGCGGCCGTTCGATCTTGATTACGTCGGCGCCGAAGTCCGACAGGATAGTCGCGGCGGCGGGGCCTGCGACGTAGGTGGCGCAATCGATGACTTTGAGTCCGGCGAGGATGCCTGCGTCTTCATTCATGCTGTTGTGTCTCCACTGACATCTGGAAAGCGATCGGGTCTTTTAATCACAAAGGCCCTTCTTCCGTCATCCCGAGCGAAGTCGAAGGATCTCAGCGAACGCGACGGATGACGCGAACGATGCAGACAACGAACGCCAATGACGCGCCGGGTGGTCACTTCTTGAGTCTTTGCCAAGCACGATGAATCGAAGCATCGGAGCTCTTTAGTCTGCTCCGATAACTGCAGATGAATCATCAGTTGAGGTCCCTCGGCTCCGCATCGGAATGCTCCGCTCGGACGGAAAAGGGGGCGAGGTCGGGAGGATGAAGTAGTTCCGGTGATCACATCCGCTGGTCGAACTGCAGGATGGTGCCGTCGGGGTCTTCGAACAGGCAGGTGAGGACTTTGCCGCCGGATTTTTCACCGTACGCGATGGTGTCGGCGGCGTATGGAGCCATCAGCATTTTCACGCCTGCGGCTTTCAGCTTCTCGACGCGCTTCTCGAGGTCATCGACAGCGAATGCGAAGTGATGGAGTCCGACCTGATGCAATCGCAGCGGCTTGCCTGAGGGTTCGCGGCCGAGGGTCTGCGATAGCACGAGGAAGACGCCGTCCTTGCCCCATCGCATGTACACCGCGTGGCGCGCACCGTTGCCGACCTTCTCCTCGGTATCGAGCATAACCTCGAGTCCCAGCAGGTCGCGGTAGAATGGCAGAGATCGCGCCATGTCACTGACGCCGATCGCGATGTGGGAAATTCCTTTCATTTTATGTCCTCTCTCGCGGTCGGTGATCCGCGAGGAATCCCTTCTTCACCAACTTACGGTGGCTCCGGGATTCCTCGCGGATTTCTGGAGGCGCGCTTCGCGCGCATCACACGCGGGAATGACAAAACAGGTTAGTTCAACTCAATCCCATAAAGCTTGGCGGCGTTGTCGCACACTATCTTGCGCGTGACTTCTTCGGGCACGCCGTCGAAGTCCTGCTTGATGACCTTGCGCGAGTTCGGCCACGTCGAATCGGTGTGCGGGAAGTCCGAGGCCCACATGTAGTTGTCTTCGCCAAAGAAGCGGTACGTCATCGGGCCGATCGCATCGTCCTGGAAGGTCGCCCAGATGTTGCGCCGCACGTAGTCCGACGGCTGCATCTTGAGCTTGGTCTCTTCCTTCATCGTGCCGAACTTTCCGTAGAAGTGATCGCTGCGATACATGAAGTGCGCGATCCATCCCGTGTCGTTCTCCGCCGAGACGATGCGCAGGCCCGGATGGCGCTCGAAGACCTTGCCGAAGATGAAGCTCGAGAGGGTGCGCTGCACCTGGTAGATGGGCTGCATCGTGCCGATGAGCATCTTGATGCCGCCGCCGAGAATCTGGTTGGCGTCCTTGGCCTCTTCGCGCTTCTTGCCTTCCTTGTCGCTCTTGCGGCCTTTCTGATCGCGCTGCGTGATCACGTGGAGCGACAGCGGCATCTTCATTTCCGATGCGGCCGCCCAGAAGGGATCGTAGATGTCGCTGTAATAGGGCTTGTCCTCAGGCGGCACGCCCCAGATCATCGCGCCCTTGAGTCCCATCTTCGCGCATCGCCCGAGCTCCTCGACCGCGAGCGGGATGTCATCGAGCGAGATCAGCGCGACCGGATGCAGCCGCTTGGGATTGTACGAGCGGAACTCACCCACCCAATCGTTGTAAACGCCGAAGCATGCGCGCCGCAGCTCGTCGTCATCGAGACCGAAGAGCGGCATCCCGAGTGTGGTGTAAATTACCTCGGCCTGGACGCCGTCGATATCCTGATCCTTGATGCGCTCGGCGGGGTCCCATCCGCTCGGGCGCGCGGCCTCGTAGCCCTTCTTCAGATGCTCTTTCAGTTCCTCGCCGCTCTTGCCGATGCCGAATCCGCCCGCCACGGGGAAGGGGCGCACACCGGGAGCTATAAAGAGGTAGCCCTTGCCGGTCTCGCTCTTCACGACCTTGGGCGC
>DATJWT010000070.1:0-5305 GCA_035500975.1 Binataceae bacterium (SeqCode) | reverse complement strand
CGCAACACGCCGTTGAACTCCTGCAGCTTGCCCTCGAACTTGTCGAACAGCGTGAGCGCATCGGCGGTCGATCCCGCGAAACCCGCCAGCACCTTGTCGTTGTGCAGCCTGCGCACCTTGCGCGCTCCCCGCTTCATGATCGTTTGGCCGACGCTCACCTGCCCGTCACCCGCCATCACGACATGGCCGTCGTGACGGATGCTCAGGATCGTCGTGCTGCGAACCTTCGATTCGGATTCAGGCCCTTGGGTGGGCATTGCGGTAGACCTCTTTCAGATGATTCACGCTCACGTGCGTGTAACGCTGCGTCGTCGCGAGACTCGCATGACCCAGCATCTCCTGGATCGATCGCAAGTCCGCACCATTGTCGAGCAGATGCGTCGCGAAACAATGCCGCAGTCCGTGCGGCGTGATCTCACCCACGATTCCCGCCGCCATCAGCCGTCGCGCGACGATCATCTCGACGCTGCGGGTTGTGAGCCGCGTCCCGCGCAGGTTGGTGATGACGGGTCCGTCCACCTCCCACGCCACCGGCATCGCGGCACGCCACGCCTTTAGCGCATCGAGCGCGGGCTCACCTATCGGCACCACGCGATCCTTGTTGCCCTTGCCCGACCTTACCGTAACCATGGCGAGATCGTCATCAATATCGCGCCAGTCCAGTCCGACCAGTTCGCTTACCCGCAATCCGGTCGAATAGAGCGTTTCGATAATCGCGCGATCGCGCAGCGCCTGCGGCCGATGGTCTTTCGCGTCGAATTCGATCAGCCGGCGGATGTCATCGCCTTCCATGATCGATGGGAGCTTGCGCTCGAGCTTGGGCGATCGCAGCGGCCGCGCCGGGCTGGCCGCGCCGCTGATCCCTTCGCGGTAGCGGAAAAACGCCTTCACGGCCGCCAGCCGCCGCTGCACGGTCGCGCGCCGGGCGCCGTTCTTCATCATGTGGTCGAGCCAGGAGCGGATATCGTCGGCATCGATCTCGCCCGCATCGATAGTCTCAAGCGGCTCGCCGCGGGCGGCCGATCGCTCCAACAGGAAGTTGCGGAAGAAGACGAGGTCGCGGCGATAATTGTCCACCGTATGCCGCGATGCGCGCGACACCTTGGCCAATGCCCCCGTAAATGCATCTATTTCCGCGATCACCTGCCTCGCCCGCCTTGCCTCTTGGGGTTATGCTACCAAGGGTGGTGAGGGCGAAAAAGCTGGGGTAGCACCACCAGGGACGATTCCAGGGATCGGATGTATTGTTTTCACTGCGGACGGCAAATCGAGGTTCGCGAGCGGGTCGGATTTCGCGACTCGTGCCCCGGATGCGACCGCGCCCAGCACGCTTGCCGCAACTGCGAGTTTTATGACCCGACGTATCACAACCAATGCCGTGAAACGCAGGCCGAGAGAGTGGTAGACAAGGAGCGCGCGAATTTCTGCGAATATTTCGCTCCGTCTGCCCGCCGCGCCGGCGCACAAGGCCCTTCCGCCAAGGCTGCAACGGCCAGCAAACTAGAGGACCTTTTCAAGAAAAAATAATGACGCCGAAGCCTGCTGAGCGCCGCCGGGCGCTCGTTGCAATTACAACCGCGCTAGCGGCCGTTGCCCTCGTTGCCTGTACGTCGCCGAACAGCCCGCGCGGAGTGGTAGATCGCTTCATCGCCGCCCATTACATGGCGATCGATCTCAAGGCTGCCGAGCCGCTATGCACCGGCCTCGCACTCGACAAGCTCCACGAGGAGATGAAACTGACCGAGGGGCAACACATCGACGAGACCACCCGCAAGCCCATCGTGCACTACAAGCTGACCGCCGAACGCGAGAGCCCCGATCACATCGAGTACCTGTTCCGCGCGACGATCGATGTTCCCGACGGCGGCTCGTTCGAGAAAAACTGGATGATCACCGCGCGCAAAGAGTCGGACACCTGGAAGGTGTCCAATTTCAGCGAATACGACTGAGCATGGAGACTCGGAATCTAGCCGCGATCGTGCTGGCTGCCGGACTCGGCACCCGGATGCGGTCGAAGCGCGCCAAAGTGCTGCACGCCCTCGGCGGCGCGCCGATGATCGCGCGGAGCCTGCGCGCCGTCAGCGAGATCGGCGCGCGGCCCATCGTCGTCGTGGTGGGCCATCAGGCCTCCGAGGTCGAAGCCGCGGCGCGCGCCAATTCCGGCGCGCACCTCGCGTTCGCATTCCAGCCGGAATTAAAGGGCACTGGAGACTCCGCGCGCTATGGTCTCAGCGCGCTACCGGCGGATTTCTCCGGCGATGTGATCATCGGCTACGGCGACGTCCCGATGGTCAAGGCTGAGACACTGCGCGCGTTCCGGGAAGCCCATCGCGCCGGCGGCGCCACCTTGTCACTCGTCAGCGTGCGCCTCGATGACCCTTCCGCATACGGACGCGTGGTGCGTGATCGTGCTGGAAAGGTGCAGGCGATCGTGGAGGCTCGCGATGCGTCCCCTGCGGAGCGCGCCATCAACGAGATCAACACCGGCTTTTACTGTGTAGATGCGAAGTTCCTTCGCAGCGCGCTGGCAGAACTCAAACCCAACAACGCCCAGGGCGAATACTACCTGACCGATATCGTGACGATTGCGCGAAGGCGCGGACTCGAAGTCAACGCGTGGGTCACCAACGACCCGGTCGAGTTCGCGGGAATCAATTCGCGCGAGGAGCTGGCAAATATGGAAGCGCAGATTCGCGAACAAACCAATCGCAGGCTGATGGCCGCGGGCGTGACGCTGATCGATCCCGCCACCGCGTACATTTCCGAGCAGGCCGAGATAGCCGCCGACGTCGTGATCGGACCCAACGTGCAGATTCTCGGCAAATGCAGGATTGGCGAGGGCGTGCAGATCGATGGCACCGCGTGGCTCAAGGACGTCGAAGTCGGTCCGCGCTGCCATTTGAAGATAGGAGTGCGCGCCGAGGAATGCCGCATCGGCGAAGATTCCGAAATCGGGCCATTCGCGCATCTGCGCGCCGGCACCGACCTCGAGGGACACAACCGCATCGGCAATTTCGTCGAGACCAAGAAGGCGAAGATCGGCCGCGGCTCCAAGGCAAGTCATCTAAGCTATCTCGGCGATGCGGTTATCGGGCGCGACACCAACCTCGGATGCGGCGTCATCACGGTCAACTACGACGGCTACGACAAGCACGAAACGCGCATCGGCGATCGATGCATGGTCGGATGCGACACGCAGCTCGTCGCGCCGGTCACGGTCGGCAGCGATGTCTACGTCGCGTCGGGAACCACCATCATCCGCGAGGTCAAAAACGGCGCACTCGTGATATCGCATCATCCGCAGCGCGAAAAACCCGGCTGGATGCGCACCTGGCGAGACCGCCACAACGACCCCACTCCCGTGGAAGGCGAAAGCAAATAAGCGGAGAATCGCGCATGCCCGGTGTCAGTGCAGTAAAGCTCAAGCCCAAGCGCCGCCGCCGTCGTCCGGACGAGGCGGAAGCGGAGATTCTTAAGGCGACCGAGCGCTTCCTCTGGAAGCATCCGTTCCGCGACCTGAACGTGCTCGACCTGATGGACGAGACCGGCCTCAAGCGATCGTCCTTCTACCACTACTTCGACGATCGCCATGAGCTGATCGTGCGCCTGGTGGATCGACTCGCCGAGCAACTGACGCCATTCAACGAGATTTGGATGCGCAGCGGCGGCGATCCCATCGCAGATCTGCGCACCGGTTACGAAGGAATCGGCCGGTTCTGGGTCCAGCACGGGCCCGTGCTGCGCGCGATCGCCGATGCGGCCCGGCACGACGCGCTCGTGGAGAAAGCCCATCGCGCGTTTCGCGAGCGCTTCGTTCGATTCAGCGCCGAACGAATCCGCACCGACATGGAGCGGGGCTTGATTCCGCCGCTCAACCCGGATGCGACCGCCGAAGCCCTCATCGTCATGAGCGAGGCCGTCCTGAACGAAAAACTGGGCGACGGCGCAAATCGGGATTGGCAGCCGGTCATCGATGCGCTCGCGACGATCTGGCAGCGCGCGCTCTACGGCACCTCGAAGTAGTTACCCGGACGCCCGCTCTAACAGGGCGAGCACCCGTTCCGGCGTGAACGGTATGCGGTTAACTCGCGGAGCGAATTCACCAGCAGCTCTTCGGGAAACACGAAGGCCGGCGGTTTCATCTGCCACGACTAGAGGAAATGCGGCATCAGGTGGCGGTGCACGGCTTGAATCGTGGTCTCGGCGGGCACCCCGGGTATTTCGAAGAAAATCGGATGAGTCACTCCCGCTTGCAGGAGTTGCTTTAGTCCTTCGCGGCAGCGATCCGGACTGCCTGCGATCGCGAACGTATCGATTATCGCGTCGGTAACCATGCCTATCGGCAGTTCTCCACCGCGATAGACCTCAGCGAAGCGCCGCGCTTCATCGGGGTGCAGCTTCGCGGCGGCGAACAGCGGACAGTCAGGCTGCGTAGCGCCCATCAGCGAGATCAGCGCGGCGAGGAGGGGCTTGATAGCTTCGCGTGCCTCCTTCTCGTTCTCGGAGACCGACGCGAGCACGAATGCCCCAATCCTGGTTTTGCCACTTCGGCCCGCCGCTTGCGCTCCCTTTCGAATATTCTCGACGGCAAAGCGCGCGTACGCCGGACTGGTCATCGCGGAAAGGATCACACCGTCCGCGATTCGCCCCGCCATCGCGAGGTTCTTCGGCCCGAGCACTCCGAGATAAACCGGCACCTCGCTCTGCGGAGATTTGAACGAGAGCCCGACTGCGTCGGTGCGAAAGACCTTGCCCTCGAAGGTGACTTTCTCGCCGCGCAGAACCCTGCGGATCAACTCAACCGACTCGCGAATCGCGATGCCGGGCTTTTCGCTCCCGACATGCATCTGATCCATCCAGCCCTGCACGCCCGCGCCTATTCCGAGCATCGTGCGCGATGGCGCCAGTTCGCAGAGCGCCGCAAATTCCATCGCGATCAAGGCCGGATGCCGCGTGAATGGATTCACGACGCCGAGACCGATACGGATTCGGCTCGTCGAACACGCCATCGCCGATGCGATCGTGAATGCGCCGCGAAAGAAATAATCTTCCGGCACCCAGCAGGCGGCGAAGCCCAACTCCTCCGCCATCCGCGCATGTTCGATTTGACGCCGCGCGTCTGCGTTCTCGAAACCAATCCCGAACTCGATACTCATTTGCCGCGGCTCGCGAAGGTATCTCCAAACGGCATCCGCGGCTCGTTTTCCGCCGCGGTCGGCGAGCAGTGAAAGTGCCACATCTTCCACACGGCGTTTCCCGCGCCGTCGTCGCGCTGGTACACCTCGGTCGAACGAATCCGAAACGG
>DATJWT010000069.1:0-7303 GCA_035500975.1 Binataceae bacterium (SeqCode) | reverse complement strand
GGCATCGACCTGGTCCTTCATGAGCGCGATGAGAGGTGAAACCACTATGTCGGTGCGACCAGCAACGGCCGGCGGGACCTGGTAGCACAGGGACTTGCCACCGCCGGTGGGCATCACCACCAGGGAATCGCGTTTCTCCAGGCCGGCGCGAATCGCTTCGGCCTGTAACGGCCGCAGTGTCTGATAGCCCCAGAAGCGGCGAACGGTCGCGGCTACGCGATCGGCCACGTCATTTTCTATCGACGAAGCGGCGACAACTCTCTCAGGGGGCATATCCAGAGGACGCCTTCCAGCAGGATTGGATACTTGATCGCCGCGAAAACCGCGACCGGGAGCTGTATCGGCCGTGCACAGGACTGCGGCGCGCTACTCCGCGGGGATATGACCGGCCAGGTAGCGAAGAATCTGCTGCCAGTCGCCGGGGTCGATTCCCCACTTGGCGCCGGTGCGCACGATCACAACTTTGTTTTTCGGCGACACGAAGATGTACTGGCCGAATAATCCCATCGCCTCGTAGGTGTAGCCGCCTTCGGCTCCGCGATGCCCCCACCAGTAGTACTTGTAGTAGCCGCCATACTTGCGGAAATCCGGATCGGTGACCCAGGGCCGGTTGTCATTGGGATCTTCGGTGGTGGAATCGATCACCCATTGGCGCGGGACGATCTGCGCGCCGTTCCATTTGCCCTCTTTCAGATAAAGCCGGCCAAATTTGGCAAAGTCGATGGCGCGCGCGTTGAGCAGAACGAACGCCATCTCCAGGCCGTCCTCATCGCTGTCGATACTCCATCGCGCCGGGTATTCCATCCCGAGCGGCTTCCAGATTTTTTCCTGGAGGTATTCGGCCAGCGTGCGATGTGTGGCGCGCTTGAGAATCAGCGCCATCAGTTCCGTGTTGGTATCGGCGTAAAAAAAGTTCTGCCCGGGCGGTTCCGCGATGGTCACATCGTTCAGCAGCCAATTGGTCAGATTCGGGTAAAAATAGTCGAGCGTTTCTTCGTCCCAAGGCAGCTTCCCATAACGGAAGCGAATGCCCGATCCCATCCGTAGCAGATCCTTGATCGTGATCGCCTCGAAGCCGCGTCCGTTCAACTCGGGCAGGTAGTTGGTGATCGGCTCATCGATACTCTTGATATAGCCCTCGCTGATCGCGATGCCGACCAGCGCCGACACGAATGACTTCGCGACCGAGCGCGACAGGCAGAACGAATCGCGCTGGTAGCCGTTGAAATAGTTCTCGTAGAGGATCTTGTCGTTGCGGATGACAATAAACGCGTGGGTCCCGGTCGAGAGCAGCAAGTCGGTGAGGTGCGCCTGCTTGAGGGTATCGCCTTCATAATATTCCACCGCCCTGGGCATCGCGGACTGATCTCCCGCCGAAAAATGAAACGTCGGTTCGGCGGTATCGACCTCGTGATACGGAAAGCGCTTGTAGTTGTCCGCCTGCGACACCAGGTTGTCGGTTCCCCACACGAAATAGCGGTAGAGGTACTCGCCATCGAGCCATGGTGGCGCCGCGAAAGCCGAGCTGACCGGCAGAATCGCGGCGAGGATCAGAGTCGGGGCCATTGTGCGCAGAGGCTTCATAGCGACGTACTGGTCAAGTGTAAGGAACGCCCACAAGGCATGGAACCCTGGGAATTTTTACTGCCCGGCGAGAGGGACCGCGGATAAGCGAAAAAAGGGCTTGGCGAATTCAATCTTTCGTAGGCCCGACACGGGGAGGTTCATCGTCGCGACGAACCGATAGTGAGGATCGTTTTCAAGCGTTCATCCTCTGGAGCCCGCAACCTATTCACGTTACCGCACGATGGGTCTCACTTTGGCCGTGTTTTAAGAGAGTCGGCTCCTAATTAGACATGTCGTGACGAAGTAGGAATGGATTTTTGGAAGAGCATTGAAATCTGACGACTTAGCGCCCTATGATTTAGGCCAGTTTTGCTGCTGGCCTTCTGCGAAACGACTTGATGATGAGAACAGCAGTGTCGGTCTTTATTTTGTGGTGGCTATCGTCCAGAACGTCACCTGATTGGCAAGGCTCGCATTTTTGCGCCTAGTATCGTGAAGAGCCTTTCTCGAGAAGTTAGGTCTTTATGAAGAACAGACGGACGCGGTTGGTCGGTCCTATCCTGGTGGTCATATTTACGGCTTTCGGGATGGCTGCAATCTTTCACTCTTTCGTCACGCCTCCTGTCCATGCTCAGAGCGCGGCGCCTACGGTTCAGGACGAGGACCCGGTCGACGTGATGAACGAGCCGGCGGAGCAAACGCAGCAGCTTCAGAATTCCGATCAGGCCGTTGCGGCGACGCCGACGCCCGCACTTCCGACCTATCCACCACAGTGGGCGGCTTACGAGGCGAGCCTGCCGATCCCGTCACCGACCAACGGCTCCCACTACGTTGTACAGTTGGTCAACGAATCCAACGTAACGATCCTCGGGACCGCGAACACCGCGAACGAGGATCCGCGATTTGCCTTGTATCCCCAATGTACCGGGGCGCCGGTCGTGGTGGAGCCGCGAGAAGGAACCTGGGTGATGCAGGCCTATGGCTCGCCGCCGCGGGCAGATGGCTCCGCATCCAACGTCCTGACCATCGACATTCCGCTGTGTTGGGAAAATACCAAATGTCCTCCCGTCGAGGACGATCCCCGAGCTGCCACGTGTTCGGCTTCCGGACCTCGCTTCTGGGCGCGTACGGGATGCCGCTTTGACCAGCAACACAATTTTGCTCAATGCGAGACCGGCGATTGCTCAGGCGCGTACGATTGCGGTGCGCAGGCGCTGCGCAATCCTCCCCTCGGAACGGCAGGAGAGCTGCCCGTCACGATTTCCGAGTTCACGTTCTTCGCCGGGTTTGGCGCGCACAATTTCACTTATCCCGATATCAGTGCGGTCGATGGCGTCAACCTCAACATGGACATCCAGCCGATCGGTCCGAACAGCCCGTTTAAGTACAACGGCGATGCGGTTCCGAATCCGCCTTCCTCGGGTCCATTCGTCGCTGATCCCAACTGGCTCAGCATTCAAAATAATTCGCGACCGCTGGTTTTTTATGGAGAGGATCTCCGCTCGCCGACTCTTTGCCCGTCGAATTTTACGCAAACGACCAGTCAGTCGAACGGCTTCATCGAGGGTGGCACCGAAGATCCCAACAACCCGGTGGCCTGCTTCTCGAACTGCGGCAAGTACGCACTGAATCCCGCGCCGGGCGACTATTGCGATCCGACCGATCAGAAATCGAAGTGCTATCGATGGAAGGTCTTCTGCTGCCCGATCGGCGGTGCATACGACCAGCTTTGTTCCGATCCGCACGGCGACCCGGACGACAAACTCTGTAACGTGACTCCGCCCGTGCCGCCCTCACCCGCTCCGACCGGTACCGCAACCATCACTCCTTACGAACACGGAGCATTCCACGGCGCCTGCTGGTACCGCGGAATTCCGACCGACAAGCAGCCGGTCAACCGATGCTCTTGTCGCGCATTCATCAAGGCAAATGATTGCGCCGGGACGGTCTGTACTCAGCCGTATGCCGATTTCCCGGGAGCACAGCCTCCCTTCGGCAAGTGCAGCGATGTGGTTGGGGGCGACACGAATGCTTGCATCGGCGACGATGTGTTTCATTCGGTGATGCCGCGCGCGTACTCATGGCCAAACGATCCGCAGACCTACGTCGCCGATGCGCACGCTTGGCGAATGGTGTTCGCGCCCGGAGGCTCCTCCATCCCGATCACACCATCGGGACCGATCCCCGCCTGCAGCTCGCTGCCGGCCGGCTACGCGTACAGCGATGAAGTAAAGCAATGTTCGGTCGACATCGGCCAGGGAGCATTGTTCGCCGGCGCCGTAATCGCACCCAAATGCAAGCAGACCTCGGATTGCCCGATCATTCCCGGTTCAAATCCTCAGTCGCGTTATGGGTGCAACACCGAACTCGGACGTTGCGCCACCTGGGCTTGCAAGCTCAATGACGGTATCTCGGCGCCCGCCGGCGGCGGAATTGTGTGTAGCTGGTATACGGCTACACCGACCGCGACGCCGACTGGTAGCGCGACCCCGACCGGGACGCCTACCACAACCGCAACCGCGACCTCAGGCACTCCGACTCCTACTGTCACTCCGACCACCGGACCAACGCCGACTGCTACAGCGACTGGGGTTCCGACCCCGACTGCCACTTCGAGCGTTGGGCCGACGGCTACCGCCACCTCGAGCGGAGTTCCCACTGTAACCCCGACTGCCGTTCCAACCCAGGCGACGATTTTCGAGGGAACTCACGTTACCCTGCATGCGAAAAAAGGTGAGACGGTCACCGCTACCTTCACGGCAACCAACAATACGGCAACGACCGAATCGATTGGACAGGTTTCCGTTGCGCTCAGCAGTCCGAAGTTCCTGTCGCAGTTGACGCTCAGTGCTGACGGCCAGGATGGTGTGGGAGCTCCTACTCCGCCCCAGTCCTATAACGGATTCGTCTTTGATCCACAGATCTTGGTGCCCAGCGGTGGACAGGTAACGTTCACGCTCACTGCGACGATTGACCCTGGCTCCAGTGCGATGATTTCGCCTTCGATCCTGTCTGCAGGCATCGCCTATGCGGGCGCAGGACGCAGCATCGATCGTGAATCGACCCTGCCCCCGTGGTCCCTCCTGATGATCATCGCGGGGATGGCGACTCTTGCGACTGCGGTCCGCTCGCGTCGATGGGTCCTCGCGGCTGGGGCGCTCGCGCTCGTGGTGGCCGTCGGCGGATGTGGCAATGGCGGTAGCGGCTCATCGAACCCGATCAAGTCCACCTCGGTCACGATTAACGATGCGAGCACGCTGGGACCAACGTCGGGCCTGCCACTGGAGATCGCGACAGTGAAAACGCCTTAAGATGTACCTAAGTGGTACAGGCTTCTCGCCTGGATTTCTTGTTCTTTGAGGGCGGCGGCCCAACGGCCGCCGCCCATTTATCACACTGACCCATCAAGCCGCAGGAATGCGTGTCCGCGGCGGCCGGTCGCGGCCTGCCGCTGGATCTGGCAACGATTAAACCGCCGTTGAGGTCCAGAAAAGGAGAGCCTACGAGGAGCGTTGTGAGTGCAGCAGCCAAAGGAACGCAAACCCCTGGTCAGGGCGTCACCAACCGCAGTCGTGATCACCGGGGAGAGCTCTCTGGTGACAGGATCGCGCGTTGTGACACGTCAGCCACGCCGCTGTTACTCCACCCGGGCAAAGCCTGCCGTTGTCGATTCATAACGAAGGGCAGAAGGAGCCCACGAAACTGCAATGCTCTGCTAATTATGCTAAACATGAGTGTGCGCAAGAGAGTCGCCTTAAACGATTCCGTGATGACCGTCAACGAGGTTGCGGAGTATCTCAAGATCCACCGTACGACGGTCTACCAACTGGTGAAGCAGGGACAGCTCCAAGGCTTCCGAATTGGCGTCGACTGGCGTTTCAGGCGCAAAGATGTCGACAGGTGGATGACGTCACGCATCAAAACGGACTCGACCTCCAGTTAGCCGCCGCAATCTCCTGATCTGGTTGGTTGATTTGCACCTGACTCCGCCGGGCGGCGCTCTCACGATCGCCGTTTGGGATCTCCGCCTCTTACCTTCGAACCTTCCCGCGCGATGATCTGCTCTATCTGGAACCCTCTCTACACACACGGTTCTTCTGCGAGGACTTGTTCCGGTTTGGTGGACAATTCGAAGAGCGCGACGGCAGGCCCGAGAGGAGTGAACGCTGGAGGACGATGAGGAAGCGGCGGAAGTGGAGATGCCGCTAAAGAACTGATCCGTTTACCGCTCTAAAAGTGAGCCACCCCGAGCCATAGACTCCGGCAGGAGCCGGAGGACGGGGATGCTGAAGATGGATCAGGTGCACGTACTGCGACACAAGGTACTGAAAGAGGGCCAGAGCATCCGGCGGGTTGCGCGGGAACTGGGGTTAAGCCGCAACACGGTAGCGAAGTATCTGGATCAGCCGGAGCCAGTCAGAAGCTCTCGACGTCGCGAGCGGCCAGTGTGGGAAGCGGTGAAGCCGCGGCTGGAGGAACTGATCGCGGAGTGGGAGCCGCGAACCACGGCCAAGCAACGTATCACCGCGATGCGCCTTCATCGGCAGCTCGTACCCGAAGGCTATCGAGTCGGAAGGACGCTGGTGGGCGACTATTGGCGCGAGCTGCGTCGGCAACGCGCCGAGGTTTACGTGCCGCTGATTCATCGCCCGGGCGAAGCCCAGATCGATTTCTTCGAAGTGGTGGTGGAAGTCGGCGGCGAGCGGCGCAAAGCCTGGGAGTTCCTGCTGCGGCTGATGTACTCGGGCCGCGAGTTCGCTTGGCTCTACGAGCGCTGCGATCAACTCGCCTTTCTCGACGGCCACGTGCGGGCATTCGCGCATCTGGGCGGCGTGGCGCGGCGCTGCGTGTACGATAACCTCGCGGCCGCGGTGCGCAAGATCGTCGGCGCGCGGCGCGAACTCACCGGCCGGTTCCTGGCGCTGGTCAGCCACTATCTGTTCGAGCCGGACTTCGCCCGCATCGGAGAAGGACACGACAAGGGCGGAGTGGAGAGCCGCGGCAAGGCAATTCGGCTTGAGCATCTCACGCCGATCCCGCGTGGCGAGAGTCTCGAGGCGATCTCACAACAGTTGCTCGGCGAACTCGATGCAGCGTTCACGGCTCGGCATGACGCCAGCAGTGAACGGTGGGCGGAAGAACGCGTACAACTGCTGCCGGTTCCCGCCACCAGCTTCGAGGTGCGTAAGCCAGTCCCGGTCGAGATCAGCTCGCGCGCGATGGTCAGGATCGAAGGGGCCTGGTACTCAGTGCCGTCGCGATGGGCGCGCTTGAACGCGACTGCATATCTGGGGGTGGACGACGTCCGCATCACCTGCATGGGCGAGAGCGTGACGCATCCGCGGGCGCACTTTGGAACGCGCCAGGTCCGCTATCGTCATTATCTTCCTGAGCTGTCGCGCAAGCCTCACGCCGTGCGTCAGGTTGCGCCGGAGTTGATCGCTGAGTTGGGCGCGCCCTGGGGCGGCTTGTGGGGACTGTTGTGCGGAACCCACGGCGAACTGGAAGCGGCGCGGGTGGTAGCGCGACTGCTGGGCGCGGTCTGTGAGCATGGCGAAGAGCGCGTGCGCCTGGCGCTGGAAGCCGCGATCGACCAGCATCGTAGCGAAGCAGCGGAGGTCGCGACGGCCGAACCGAGGATCGATAACGTCGCGGTTCCCGATGCGCTCGCCGCCTACGTCGTCGAAGCCGGACGCGCATCTGATTACGATCATCTGCTGCTCGGCGGCGGTGCGCT
>DATJWT010000068.1:0-6710 GCA_035500975.1 Binataceae bacterium (SeqCode) | reverse complement strand
CCGCCGTATGGAGCAACCACGGCCGGCATCACAGACGCGTCCCGCGATGCTGACACTTATGGCGATTTCCTGCGCTTGATCTGGGTGAGTCCGGGAACCCAGGTCGCTTACCTCGGCAGAAACGACTCCGCGGTAAGGAACCTTAGAGCGTTTTTCACCGCGACCACCTTCGTCCAACCCGCTGTCACGGTGGATCAGTACGTTGCGCTGGTCGGTAACTACTACCCTTCGGGACAGGACCTGGTGGTGATGCGATGCAAACCATCAGCAGACCAAAGACAGACCGTCAGCCCGATTCTGGCCTCGTGGCCCAACGTTTTCGCGACGATCGTGAGCGACTTCCAGGGCGCTGGCTACACTTGCCCACCGAATCCAAACGACGGAAACAACGTCATGTTCTGTGCCGCGCAGGGATACCAGGATTCGCAGCAGAGCGTTTTCGTCACGGGCCTGTCCACCGCGTTCACGGCTGCGACCCAAATCTTCAACAATTCAGGTTCGTCGCCGGGTGCTCTCGCACTGAAGACGAACTACGGTATCTATCCCGCCTTTACGGGTTTGGGATTCAGCGCAGCAGGAAGTGGCACAGTACCGACCATGAGCACCACCCAGGTGTTGCGCGAATCAATCGTGCCCGAGTACCTGCTCGCCAATACGACCCTGGCCGATGCCGGATGTCGATGTATCCAGGTTCCGGAGTACGGCAACTCGAAGAACCCCGACGTGCGGCACACCAAGCCGATCGATCCCGACTACGTCTGGCAAAAGGGAAAACTCAGCAACGGCCTATGCCATCAGATTCGCAAGCTCGGCGTCATGATGAGCACCGATCCGTAGACGCCGGTTCAAGCCGCCACGCCCGGGTCTTTTTCGCCCCTGCATGGGGGCCGTCGGCACCGGCAGTACACGTTCTCCGTCTTCCACCGGAATCGCATCTCTGACCCAAACCCGTACCGGGCCGAACATCGGACCGGCACGGTGAATGCACAATGGGCTTGGCGAGCAGGCACGATGGCCACATCGACCACACAAATCTCGATTCCATCCGATTCGCTGCATCTCGACGGGGAACTAGTGATTCCAAAGGATGCAGTCGGCGTGGTTCTGTTCGCACATGGGAGCGGAAGCAGCAGGCTCAGTCCCCGCAATCGGTTCGTCGCCGAGGCGCTGCAGCGCGCCGGCATCGGCACGTTACTGTTCGATTTGCTCACCGAGGACGAAGCGGAAGACCGCGACAATGTTTTCGACATCGATTTTCTCGCACATCGTCTCAACGACGCAACGCGATGGCTGCGCAGCAAACCTGAAACCGGAAGCTATGCGCTTGGGTACTTCGGGGCCAGCACGGGTGCGGCGGCGGCCCTGATTGCGGCGTCAAAAGACCCTGGCATCAAGGCGGTGGTTTCCCGGGGCGGCAGGCCGGACCTCGCAATCCGTCATCTTGCAACTGTCAAAGCGCCGACATTGCTAATCGTGGGCGGCGACGACTACGGCGTCATAGAGCTCAACGAAAAAGCCTACCGCGTTTTGCGCTGCGAGAAATCTCTGAAAATTGTGCCGGGTGCAACCCATCTGTTCGAGGAACCCGGAACTTTGGAGCACGTTGCCGAATTGGCCGCGAACTGGTTCGCCTCTCATCTGAAAGCCGAGCGCGATGAAGATCCGGAATTCCAGATTCCTCGGGTGTTTCCAACCCGGGAAGATGCGGGTCGTGCCCTGGCCGGGCGGCTCAAGTCTTACGCTGGAACGAAGGCGGTGGTGCTGGCTTTGCCGCGCGGCGGACTGCCCGTGGCGAGAGAGGTGGCCGATGCACTTCGCTCACCGCTGGACATCCTGGTCGTGCGAAAGCTGGGGGCCCCCGGCCAGCCGGAATTAGGCATCGGCGCCGTCGTCGACGGCGACCATCCGCGCGCGATTTTCAATGAGCAAATCGTCGAGCAGCTCGACGTTTCAGACCACTACATCAAGGCCGAGGTCGAGCGGCAGCTCAACGAGATAAAGCGGCGCGAACTTGCCTATCGGGGTGGCCGACCCAAGGTCCCGCTCGAAGGCCGGGTAGTAATCGTCGTCGACGATGGAATAGCGACTGGCGCGACCGTCCGCGCCGCCCTGCGCGGCGTGCGCCGCCAGAAACCGGGCAAGCTGGTGCTGGCAGTGCCGGTAGCCCCGCCCGAAACCATCGATGCATTACGGAGCGAGGCCGACGAAATTGTCTGTCTCGAGCAACCCGAAGACTTCTTCGCCGTCGGCCAGTTCTATCGCGATTTCCACCAGGTCAACGACGACGAAGTGAAAACGATCCTGCACGGATACGCTGAACAAACCGATCGGCGCACAGATTGACGAAGGAGCGGCTGCCGCCGCGCCGATGCTGAAAGTCCAAAAGGAAGCCTTATGAGCCGTGATTTTGAAGTCCGCCAGTTACTGCGTGCTTATCGCAGCGGTCTCCTGACCGAATCCGCGTTCGAAGAGGAAATGAATCGCCTCGAACACGACGCCACCGGGGCCGAAGGAGGCGAAGCCCCGCGCTTCGAAGCTTTGGGCCAGGTCTTTCGATCGGAACGTGATGCCGTGCTGACTTTCTTCGACAGGCTCCACGCCACGCAAATCGACGCTGCACTGGCGTTCGCAAAGTGGGCCGCCGTGTGCCGAACTGCGGGCCTCCGCAGCGGATTGATCCTGATTGCCGAGCGCGCTGCCTGCCACGCGCGACTGCTTGAGCGGCGTGCCCGTGAAATCGGTGGTCAACTGCATTCCCTGAGCAGCGAGCACGGCAGCAAGCTGGTCGAGGTGCTCGCAAACCCGGAGATCTCCGACCTCGACAAGCTGATGGGCGTAGTGAATTTCATACCCGAGCCACGCGAAGCCGCCGCACCGATCGCCAACTTCGCGACGCTTCTCAAGTCCGACCTGGAATCCCGGCAGGCCTTGAGGCTGATAGCGGAGGACGAGCTCTCTACTGCCGGTTGGCTTCACGATGTCTGCTCCGCATTGACAGGCGCGCCGGAAGTTGCGGCTCGCGCGGCAGAAAAGCCGCCGGCCTGACCGGCATTGCATTGCGACCGGCTCAAGCGCACGGTCTGAGAGCATGAACCTCGTTATCGCGGCTGGTTCCGGCAATCCTGTTCTCGCGGCCGCCGTTGGCGACGCGCTCGGCGTGCCCGTGTGCCGGTCGGTTCTCAGGCGTTTTCCGGACAGCGAACTGCACGTCGAGATAGATGAAAGCGTGCGCGACAGCGATGTGTACGTGATCCAGCCCACGGGGCCCCCGGTAGATACGCATTTGATGGAGTTGCTGTTTCTCGCCGATGCGTGCCGGCGGGCGGGAGCGGCCCGGCTGACCGCAGTGGTCCCCTACTTCGGATATGCCCGCCAGGACCGCCGCGCCAAAGGACGCGAAGCCGTAGGCGGCAGAGTGGCCGCGGACTTCGTGAGTGCGGGCGGCTTCAACCGAATCATCTCGATCGATCTACATACCGTCGCATTGGAAGGTTTCTTCGGAATACCTCTTGAGCATCTGAGCGCGATACCTCTGCTCGCGGACAAGGTCAGCGACGCGATCGCACAAAATGCCGTCGTCGTCGCCCCCGACCTTGGCGCGGTAAAATTGGCCGAACGTTACGGAGAGAGACTGCATCGACCGATGGCTGTTGCGCACAAGACTCGCCGCGGCACCGAAGGCCGTGACGTAAAGGTGCTGGGAATCGTTGGCGATGTCGCTGGTCGCGCACCCGTAATCATCGATGACATGATAACTACCGGCGGCACTATCGCGGCCGCATCGGAAGCCCTGCTTGCAGCGGGTTGCGCACCGGAAATAACGGTGGTCGCTACTCACGGACTGCTGGTCGGCCCGGCCGCCGAGCGGCTCTCAGCCCTGCCCATCAAGCGGCTGGTCGTCACCGACACCCTTCCGCTTGCGGAGCGCGGCTCCCTGCCCCTTGAGGTCGTAAGCGTCGCAGCGGTGCTGGCTGAAGCGATCAGCCGCCTCAACGTCGGACGTTCGATGGAGGGTCTAATCACGCATCGCTAGGCTCGCCCTCGGCGGCGCGTTCGCACGAAGCAAGTCGCTGCCATGCAGCTTATCAAGCTCAACGATCATCTCTGGGAGATTCCGCAACACGGCGCGATGCTGGTGTCAGGAAGAATCTATGCCAACTCGAGGATGATCGAAGAGCTGCGGGACGATCCCGCACTGACCCAGGTCGCCAATGTCGCGTGCCTCCCGGGTATCGTCGGGCATTCGCTGGCGATGCCCGACATTCACTGGGGCTATGGATTTCCGATCGGGGGTGTCGCCGCGGTCGATGCTGCCAACGGCGTGATATCGCCGGGTGGCGTCGGCTACGACATTAACTGCGGCGTCCGTCTGGCGACTACGAACCTGGAGTTCAAGTCGGTCGAACCGCGAAAGGAGCGGCTGGCCGATGCGCTGTTCGCGAAAATTCCCGCCGGGGTCGGTTCGGAGGGCGCGATTCCGGGACTGGACCGTAAAGAGCTCAAGCAAGTCGTGACCGAGGGTGCGCAATGGGCGTTGCGCAACGGATACGCAACCCGGCGCGACCTCGACCACACCGAAGAGGGTGGAAGGCTGGCGGGCGCGAACCCCGATCGCGTGAGCGAACGCGCGTACCAGCGAGGCGCAAAACAGATTGGGACTCTTGGATCGGGCAATCACTTCCTGGAAGTTAGCCGCGTCGATCAGATCTACGACCGCGACCTTGCTGAAGCCTTCGGTCTGCGCGAGGGCTGTGTCACGCTGCTTATTCATTCCGGGTCGCGCGGCCTGGGCCATCAAACCTGCGACGACTATCTCAAGGTGGTGGGCGCCTCGATGGCGCGCTACGAAATCCGGCTGCCGGATCGACAGCTCGCTGCCGCGCCGATCAGTTCTCCCGAAGGGCAGGCCTATCTCGGCGCGATGGCGGCCGCTGCCAACTTCGCATGGTGTAACCGGCAGGTGATGATGCACCTGTCGCAGGAAGCCATGATGGAGGCGCTATCGGTGTCGCCCGGTGAGCTTGGCTTCGCGCTCGTGTACGACGTGTGCCACAACATCGCCAAGTTCGAGGAGCACATCGTGGACCATCGCAAGCAGCTGGTCTGCGTCCATCGCAAAGGCGCCACTCGCGCATTCGGTCCCGGGCATCCCGTGTTGCCGGAGGCGCTGCGGGACCACGGCCAGCCGGTACTCATCCCCGGCGACATGGGCCGCTATTCGTTTGTCGTAGCGGGGTTGGAAACCGCGATGCGCGAAACGTTTGGCTCGTCGTGTCACGGCGCAGGCCGCGTGATGAGCAGGCACCGGGCAAAGGCCGAGGCGCGCGGCCGCGATCTGCGATCGGAACTGGAAGCCGTCGGGGTGACGGTGAGAGCGCATACGCGCGCCGGCGTTGCCGAGGAGATGCCGGCAGCCTACAAAGACGTCGCTGAAGTCGTGCAGGTCATGGAAGCCGCGGGAGTCACCCGAACAGTAGCGCGTCTGAAGCCGTTCATCGTGATCAAGGGATGATGGCGGCGCGGAGCACACCACAGAACGAGTGCGAGGCCGCTCTTTACCGGGAATTCGAGCACACCGGCGATACCGGTATCGAACTGGCGGCGCCGACTCGCGGCGAGTTGTTTCGCCGGGCCGCGATTGCGATGGGTTCGATGCTGGTAGGCAGGGAAACTGTATCCGCGAAGCAGGAGCGTGAACTCACCGTCGAGGCAGACACGGACCCGGACTTGATGCACGACTTGCTTGCGGAATTACTCAACTTGTTCGTCGTCGAATCGTTCATCTGGCGCGATGCGATCGTCAAAGAGGACGGCCGGACCCTGAGAATCACCCTTCTCGGCGAGCAATTCGATTCTGAACGCCACGACTTTCGCGGTGAGATCAAGGCCGTCACCTATCACCAGCTATCGGTCGAGCAAGCGGCAGATGGCTGGCACGCCCGCATCATTTTCGACATCTGAGCCGCGCGACGCAGCCGGATCACTCCGGCAGACCAGGCATCGTCTTTGGTTTTTCTTCGGGTATCTCAGTCAGGGTCGCCTCGCTCAGCAGCAACAAGGTCGCGGCAGATGCGGCATTTTCGAGCGCAAGGCGAACCACCTTGGTCGGATCGATAACTCCAGCCTCGACCAGGTCCAGGTACTTTCGCTGTGCGGCATCAAATCCCCAGTTGCCCTGATGCGTCAGCATCTCGTGGATAACGACGCCGCCATCCTCGCCGGAGTTCTCGGCAATCTGGCGGGCGGGTTCTCTGAGTGCATGCTTGAGAATCTGGAGCCCGGTGCGCTCGTCGCCTGAAGCCTGGCTTTCTTCGCGTTCCACCGCCTCGATGGCGCGTAGGAGCGCGAGTCCTCCTCCAGGCACGATTCCTTCGGCAATCGCGGCGCGGGTCGAGCTGATCGCATCGTCCAGTGCTTCCTTGCGGCTCTTCATCTCGGATTCGGATGGGGCGCCGACACGAATCACCGCGACTCCACCGGCCAGCTTGCCGAGACGCTCCTTGAGCTTGTCGCGATCGTAGTCGCTGGTGGTCTTGTCGATTTGCTGCCGGAGTTGCTTCTTGCGGCCTTCGATAAGCTCCTTGTCGCCGAGACCGCCGATGATCTTGGTATTGTCGCGATCGACAACCACGCGCTGAGCGCGGCCTAAGGCCGTTAATTCAACCTTGTCCAGCTTGAGTCCCAAGTCTTCGGAAACGACGCGACCGCCG
>DATJWT010000067.1:0-10581 GCA_035500975.1 Binataceae bacterium (SeqCode) | reverse complement strand
GCGGTTGCGATTGGCCATGCGGACGGCTTCGTGAAGCTGGTCGTATCGAAAGAATACAGCGAAGTGATCGGATGCCAGATTATTGGAAATCACGCGACTGATTTGATTTCCGAGGTGGTATTGGGGAAGACGCTGGAGGCGACGACGGCGGAGTTCGGGCACGCCGTGCATCCCCATCCGACGATGTCGGAAGCTATCATGGAGGCAGCGCTCGCCGCGGAAGGCGAAGCGATCAATTACTGAGAGCATGCCGGGTCGACTCGCAATCGCGAAGCTGGGACTCATCGAATATGAGCGCGCGCATGCCTTGCAGCAGGCGCTGGTGGCAGCGCGCATGCACGATGAGATCGACGACACGCTGCTGTTGCTCGAACATCCGCCGGTGTACACGCTCGGCCGCGGAGCCAACGAGAAATTCATCATCGCGCGACGTCCGGAGGTTCCGGTGGTGAGGGTTTCACGCGGGGGACAAGTGACTTTTCACGGTCCCGGACAACTCGTCGCCTATCCCATCCTGAAGCTCGAAGGAGCCGAACGCGATGTGGGCGGTTACCTGCGCAAGCTGGAAAGCGTGATGATAGTAGCGCTGGAGCGCTGCGGACTTGCCGCCGAGAGGCGCGACAAACTGACGGGAGTCTGGGTAGGGCCGCGCAAGATCGGATCGATCGGCGTGGGAATCCGGCGCTGGGTCACGTATCACGGGCTCGCGTTGAATGTGAATACGGACCTCTCGCATTTCGACGCGATCGTGCCGTGCGGCATCGCCGACTGCCAAATGACGTCGATCGCGCAACTGGGACGCATCGAGATCCAGGTGGAAAAATTCGCCGAGACTCTCGCGGACAGCTTTCGCGAGGTTTTTGATTACGCGAGCGCACCGCGAGTCGACGCGAGCGATGTTTGGGGCCTGGTTGAACCGGCGGAAGTGTCGGCTGCGGTTTCCGACGCAAGCGAGGCGCGCTGAAGATGCCCGAGCGGAAGCATCCGGACTGGATCAAGGTGCGGGCGCCGGTTTCGCCCGAGTACTTTCGCACGCGCGCGATTCTTGGCGAGTTGAAGCTGCACAGCGTCTGCCAGGAAGCATGCTGCCCAAATATCGGCGAATGCTTCTCGCATCGCACGGCGACGTTCATGTTGATGGGCGACGTATGCACGCGCAATTGTCCGTACTGCGCAGTAGCACATGGCAAGGTGCGCCCGCTCGATCCCGATGAACCGCGGCGGATCGCTGAGGCGGTCGCGAAGCTGGGTTTGCAACACGTCGTCGTAACATCGGTCGACCGCGACGATCTTCCCGATGGCGGTGCGGCGCATTTCGCGGCGACCGCGCGCGCGATCAAGCAGGCGCTACCCGCCACTCGCGTGGAGGTGTTAGTGCCGGACTTCCAGGGCCTGACAGCGAGCATCGAGACGGTCATCGAGTCGCCGGTCGATGTCTACAATCACAACGTCGAGACGGTGCCGAGCCTGTACAGAAAGGCGCGCCCGGGCGGCGAATATAGTCGATCGCTGGAGGTCCTCGAGCACGCGCGAAGCGCAGCGCAAGCGCGCGGGCGGCAAGTGCTCACCAAGACCGGCATCATGCTGGGACTAGGCGAGGAGCGCGAAGAATTGTTGCGGGTGATGCACGACCTGCGCGAAGTCGAGTGCGACATCCTGACGCTTGGGCAGTACTTACGCCCTTCCAGGGAGCATCTACCGGTAGAGCGCTATGTAACGCCCGACGAGTTCGCCGATCTGAAACGGGAAGGTGTGGCGATGGGCTTCAGGCACGTCGAATCGGGCCCCCTGGTGCGCAGCTCCTACCACGCCTGGGAACACGTCAGTTAGAATCACAATGCGGAGAAAGCAAAACGGGCTGCCGGATTCCCGGCAGCCCGTTTAACTTTTTGTTCCGGGTAATCCTGCTATTCCTGCTTGAGTTCCTTGACGCGGTTCTCGCGCGACTGCAGGTAGAAGTCCTGCACCGCTCCGTACAGGTCAACGGCGTAGCGGTCGGCTTCCTCAAACTGATCGATATGCAGCGAACGGTAGTTGACCGCGTCAATTATCCTGATGCCGCCACTCAGCGCGGTCGAACCCCACCAGGGCATGTCGGTGTAGAGGGTGATGTAGGTCAAGGGATTCATCCCGATGTCGACCGCGGTACCAATCGCGTCGGTCACCGTCGATGGGCCCAGGATGGGAAGCATCAGGTACGGTCCCGGAGCCACGCCGTAGTAGCGCAGCGTGAGGCCAAAGTCGTTGGGATGTTCCTTAAGGCCGAACCAGGTATCGGCAGGATCGAAGAAGCCCAATCCCAGTACGGTATTGATTCCGAAGCGCGCTACCTCGCCGCCGGCCTCGGGGAGGTGCCCCTGGAAGAGATTGTTGGTGAAACGGGGAATCACGCGGTAGTTATCGAAGAAGCGGTTCACGCTCTCGCGAACCGGCTGCGGCGCGATGTAGGAATATCCTGTGGCGACAGGGCGCAGGACCCAATCGTCGAGCTTCAGGTTGAACGTGAACATCGACTCGTTGAAAGGAGCCAGCGGGTCGCTGTACACGCCCTGATTTTCACCGGGAAGATTCTCGGGCGCGGCCGCGCCTGGCGCGCTTGCGGGAGGATTGCTCCCTGCCGAGGTGGCAGGTTGCTGCGCCAGGACGGTCCCTGCAAAAGACACGACAGCCAACAGAGATGCCGCGGCGATCGCGCTACGCACGAACCCCGAGGCAGTTCGTTCATTCTGTTCTTTCATAGGCCCTTGTGTGCTCATCCCCGCCAATCAAAGCTCCTTGTAAGGCCGGTCCGTTCGGTCGTTGCTAGGCTACCATGCGCGGCGTTTCTGGCAAGCCGGTCCGGTCACGTACCCATCGATGCAGCCAGCGACGCCTCTTTGCTCTTAAGGTCTCGAATGAGGGTGTCGTAGCCTTTGCTGCTCATGATGCGGTTAAACTGGTTGCGGTAGTTGGCAAGAATGCTGATACCGTCGACCAGCACGTCGTAGATCTGCCACTGCCCGTTCAGGTTGAGCAGGCGGAAATCCAGAGCGATCGGTCCGGTGTTGGGCATCACGACGGAGGTCTTGACCATCGAGAACTGATTCCCATTGGGTTGCGCGTTCAGATACTTCACTTCACCGCTGACGAATTCGTTGATCTTGGCCAGGTATGAATTTTCGATGAAGGTGATGAAGACCTTCTGAAATTCCTGCTGCTGGTCGGGCGTGATCTGTTTCCAGTAGTAGCCCATCGCCGACCGAGACATCGCCTGGAAATCAAAGGTCGCAGACACGATGTCGCGAAGCTTCTGCTGCCGCTGAGCAATAGGAGTTTGCTTGTCCCGCAGGACAGTAAGCGCCTGGTCCACGGTCGTCTTAACCACGGTCATGGGATCGTCTGCGGCCGATGCGGTCGATGCGATCGCGGAGACCAAAAGAACCGCGCAGGCGGCCGCGATAAACGTGCGCCCCGGGGCGTATCGGGAGATTAGTGACTTTCGCATTCTCTCACTTCTTTGGTTGCGGTTTCTGATTGTCCTGCTGGGGCGGAGGCTGGCTTCCGCTCCCGGCGTTGTTGTTCTGGTTGTCAGGCTTGGTGCCGATATTGTTGATGAACTGGCCGATGGCATTCTCGATGCTGAAGGCGGGTTCGGTCTGCACGATGAGGCCGCCGTCGGTGAGTATCTTCTCACTTGGGCCGAGCTGGATTGATATATATTTGCCGCCGATGATGCCCTGGCTCCGAATCGACGCGATCGCGCCATCATCGATCTCGACACCCTTGTTTATGTCCATCTCGACGTGAGCCTGGTTGCCGACCAGAGTCGCGCCAGCCACCTTGCCGATCTGAACACCGGCGATGTCCACTTCGTCACCCGGCTTCAGTCCGCCGATATTGTCGAAGTTGGCGTAAAGTACGTAGGTCGGCTTGGGGAGAATCGAGATGCGGCCGAGCTTGAAGGAAAGAACCGCCAGCGCCACGATTCCAAGCAGCGCGAACAGGCCGACGATAAACTGGGTTGTGCGGCTTGCGTACATGTTCAGGAACTCACACCGTTGTTTTCCAAATCGTCACCCGAAGCCCTTCCCGCGAGGAAGCGCTTGAAGTCCTCGTCGCTCGACGCCATGACCTCATCGACGCTTCCCACCAACTGCATCTTTCCACGATGCATGAAGGCCACGCGATCCGAGATCGAAAACACCTCGGGCACGTCGTGGCTCACCACGATCGCGGTCAGGCCGAAATCCTGCTGGGTCTTGCGCACCAATTGATGGATTGACCCGGTGCGGGTGGGATCGAGTCCCGTCGTTGGTTCGTCGAGCATCAGTATCTTTGGTTGCTTGACCAGCGCCCGCGCGAGGGCGGCGCGCTTTTGCATACCACCGCTCATTTCGGAAGGGAATTTGTGTCCCATCCCCTCGAGCCCGACCGCGGCGAGGGTCCGATGCACGCGCTCATCGATCTCCTTCGGCGACAAGCTCGTCTTCTCCACCAGGGGAAAGGCGACGTTGTCATAGACACTCATCGAGTCAAAGAGTGCTCCCGCCTGGAAGAGCATCCCGAACTTCTCGCGGACCGTGTCCAGCGCACGCGATCGGAGCCGGGTCACATCGGTGCCATCGATCACGATCGAGCCTTCATCGGGGCGCAGCAGCAGGTTCAGGTGTTTCAGAAAAACCGTTTTCCCACATCCGCTGGGACCCACGATGGTGGTGATAGTTCCGCGCGGGACGGTGAGCTCGACCCCATCGAGCACCTGCTGATGATCGAAGCGGCGGCGGACGCCATGGACCTCGATCGCGTTGGCCGTCAGTTTGCCGTTTCCTTCTGTGCTCATGGTGAACCGGCGATGTTAAAGAAGAATCGACCCCATGAAGTAATCCCACGCGAGCACCAGCACGCTCGACAGCACCACCGCTTCGGTGGTTGCGCGGCTGACTCCGGTCGCCATCCGCTGGGCGTGGTAGCCCTTGTAGCAGCAGACCGACATCACAACGGCGCCGAATACCAGGGCTTTGTAGACAGTTTCCGCGATGTCGTGGCGGGTCATGTTCGCGGCGAGGTTGTTGAAGTAAGCGCCGCCCGAAGCCCCCAGCAGGCCGCATCCGACCACGTAGCCGGCCCAGATGCCGATGACGTTGAACACGACGGTGAGGATCGGAAAGCTGACCACGCCGGCGATCATCCGCGGCGATACGAGATATTGCACCGGATTTATCGCCATCACCGTTAGCGCATCGATCTGCTCGCTGGCCTGCATCGAGCCCAACTCCGCCGCCATCGCGGACCCCGCGCGCGCAGCGATCATCAGCGCAGCGAGGACCGGGCCCAATTCGCGCACCAGCGCCAAGCCTACCAGCGTGCCGAGAGAATCTTCCGCGCCGAAAAGATGCAGCGTGTGATAGCCCTGCAGACCCAGCACCATTCCGGTGAAGGTCGAAATCAGCACAATGAGCATCAGTGACTCCGCGCCGATGATCCTGATCTGGCGCAGCGTCAGGCGAAGTTTGTACGGGGGGAGCAGCGCGTACATGACGGAACGGAACAGGAAGAGCGCGAAGTTACCCAGCGCCAGGATGCTGTCGAGGATGTAAGCGCCGAGGCGCTCGATGGAGTCTACTATGGCCATTCCGGTGTCGCCGAACCTTTAGTGATGGGCAATCCCGAGGCGGACGAGTTGGTTCAAGGTGTGAGTGGTCGACGCTACGCGGACGAATTCGTACAGATCGGCAGGCAGGTCGAGGTCCAGGGCCGGACGTGATTGTCGCAGGACCCGGCCCGCGATTTCGCGATTTCGGCAATCGTCGAGATGACGCACGAGGCTCAATCTTCCAAACTGCGTAGGAATGACGTCGGCGGGCGAGCGCGCGATGACGTTGGTGCCGCTGAAATCACGCGACGGCACCAGCACCGCAGCCCTGCCCTCGGGCATCGCGGCGAACACTTCGTCGATATCGGGCCCCGTGATCATCGGGATGTCGGAGAGGACCGTACAGACGGCAGACACCCCCTCGGCCACCAGCCGTTCGGTGGCGAGCGCGACGGCAACGTTCAAACCACGCGGAAACTGTTCGTCGATCGCGATCGCGCCGTTTTCGCGCGCGAGCGAAAGCAGGCCACGGTCGGAGGTTACGATCGCGACGCGATCGGCAGTACGAGACGAGAGCGCGGCCGCGAGAACATCGCGAAACATCGCCTCCGCCAACACAATTCGCTCGGCGGGGGGGAGCACGGAGGCCAGCCGGTTTTTGGCGAAGGCCAGTTCCTTGGCGGCGATCAAAACTACGCGCACGGCGTCACTTTATAACCTACCCAATAAGCGTAGCCAACGGATGCCCAACGTGGAACTCGCTCGCCGAACAACATCTTTTGACATTTTACTTGACACTGTTTGGAGCCAAGCCAAGATAAAAGGTAAGGGCTCGGGGCGAAAACTGAACGAGCCTTCTTCGGGCGTGAACCTCTCATCCGAAAGGACCTCGATGCGTACTACTTCGTTACTCCGCAAGACATTGACGGCGGCGTTGGCGGCACTATCAATCGCGGCAGTTGTCGCATGTCACCACAACTCCGTGGATGACCTCCTCGCGACGGGCGATGCCGACATGCAGGCGAACAAGCTCTCGGACGCCGAGGCGGCGTACAGTGAGGCCGCCAAGGCGGCACCCAACGATCCGAGGGTGCATGTGGCCCTGGCCAACCTGTACACGTTTCAGCACAAGACCCAGCCGGCACAGACCGAGTACATGAAGGTCATCGACCTGGACCCGCGCAACGCGGCGGCGCACGTCGCGCTCGGGAATTTCTATCTCGATCAGCAGCAATTGCGTGAAGCCGAAGAGCAATATCGGGCCGCAATCGCACTGGACCCGGCGCATTCCAGTTACTACCTGCAATTGGCCGACGTTTTGAACCGGGAAGGACGCCCGGCAGATGCGGAGGCGGAGATTCGCACCGCGATTGGCCTGACCCCGGGAAATGCGCAGGCGCATCTGGCTCTCTCGAACCTGCTGCAAACGCAGCCGGGACGGCAGGCGGAAGCTGACGCAGAACTTTCGACCGCGAGAATTCTGGATCCCAAACTCGCGGAAGCGCCCGCCGCATCGAATGCTCCCGTGGCGGCGCCTACCCAGGCGGTGTCGGGCACGCCCAAGGTCAAGCCGCTCAACAAGGTTTTTCTGCTCACCAAGAATTCGCCGGTGTACCAGGATCCCGACACGACGAGCAGCGTGATCGGGCAGGTGCACAGGAAGAAGTACGTTCACGTGGTCGGACTGGCGGGCAACTATTTGCAAATCAAGTTGAGGAACGGCACGGTCGGTTTCGTGCCGGAGACTGCCGCAGAGTAGCAGTGGAGCGGCACAGCGAGGACCAACCATGGCTGGTGAGCAGTTTGCGGAACGGCAGGTAGATTTTGCGGGAGAAGCCTGCAGTATCGACGCTTTCGTGGCCGAGCCGGCCGGGACATCGCCTGCGCCCGCCATCGTCGTCATCCAGGAATGGTGGGGACTGAACGAGCACATACGCGAAGTCGCGCGGCGCTTCGCGCGCGATGGATACGTCGCAATCGCGCCAGACCTGTACTCGCGGCAGGGTCACAAAGTGGCGAACGATCCGAATACCGCGGCGCAATTGATGGGCGGTCTGAAGACGCCGGACGGAATCGCGGATCTCAAAACGACGGTGGCCTGGTTACGCAATCAGAAGCGGACCCGCACATCGAGGATCGGAGCGATCGGATTCTGCATGGGCGGCAGCTACGCACTTCTCCTGCCCTGCGAGTCGAAGGAGATTTCCGCAGCGGCACCGTTCTATGGAGAGATTCCGCAGGCGAGCAAGATTCGCGACCTTTCCTGTCCGATCTTCTACGCCTACGGCGAGAACGACGGATGGATACAGCGCGCCGACGTGGATCGCCTGGCCAAGGAGCTGAAGGAATTCGGCAAGCGCGGCGAGGTGAAGGTGTATCCGGGTTGCTCGCACGGGTTTTTCAACGACACGCGGGCCGATGTCTACGACGCGACGGCTGCGAACGACGCGTGGGATCGCGCACTGGCGTTGTTCAGCGACAATCTGAAGAGTTGACGGTCGTAACTCCCCCGGTACGTGGTCGCGTCCGGAACGGCCGCGCTCAAGCCGGCGCGAAACCTTACAGAGCTGAGACTTCCATCGCCGGTCCAGACAGGTACACGACCCTGCCCTCGTCCGGTGCGCGCTCGCGGAGCCATCGCGCGACGATTTGCATCGGCTCGAGTTCATCGCGAGAGACAGGCTTGGCCCGGTAGCGCTCGAAATTGCCGGCGATGAAGCTTCGAACCTCCGCGATCGATTGCGGAGATCTGAGTTCGCAGGACAGCGCCAGCCGTCCGGACAGGACCACGTGCGCGGCACGATCGTCGCCGGCGCCAGTGACGATGACGAGATTGTTTTCCGTGACAACCTGGCTCAGCCGCGATGCGCGATGCGACAGGGTTGCGAGCGCCTCCAGATCGCGGCGCAGGCGCGCGGCTTCCTCGTAGCGCAGGGCAGCGGCGGCCTGGTCCCGGGCGCGCGCCAACTCGCCCATCAGTTGCCCTCCCCGTCCGCGCAAAAAAGCGATCGCCTTGTGCACTCGCGTCTCGTAGGAATCTTCGTTGATGCTGGCGTTGCACGGCATGCAGCAATGGCCCATTTGTCCGTAGATGCAGGGCGAAAAGTCCGGATCGGGAACGAGCTTTCCGGCGCAGGTGCGTAGACCGAGAATTCTCGAAAGCGCGCGCACCGAATGGTCGAGGCTGCGGCGCCCGATGAAGGGGCCGAGGTACAATACGCCTTGCCGCGCGCCCAGCTTCGGCGCGACGACCACGCGCGGAAACTCATCCATCAAATCGAGCTTGATGAAATATGCCGGGGCGACAGACTTGAGCATCCGGTTGTACGGCGGCTTCAACTCCCGGATCAGCTCCGATTCCATCAGGGCAGCTTCGAGTGCGGAGCGCGTGACGCGGGTTTCGATTTTGTAGACGTGACTGACCAGCTCGGCCGTCTTGGCATTCACCGACGAGTTGAAGTACGAGCTCACGCGATCGCGGAGGCGCCGAGCCTTGCCGATGTAGAGCAGATCGCCGCGTTCATTGCGCATCAGGTAAACGCCGGGAGCGAGCGGCAGTGCGGCAATACCTTCGGGCGGTACATGACGCTCGATGCGCCGGCCTGAAGCGCCGCGTCCATGAAGATCGAGCAGGCGGTCGAGCCGACCAATTCCCATCTTCCCGCAGATATCGAGAAAGATGCTGAGGATCTCGGCGGCCATCCGCGCGTCGCCCAGGCCGCGATGCCGTCCGGCGGTGGACAATCCGAAATGCTCCGCCAGCAGATCGAGCCGCCGGCGCTTGAGCGATGGAACCAGCCGTCGGGCCATCCGCAGCGTGCACAGGACCGGATTACGCAGCCCGATTCCGAACACCCGGCGAAACTCGAAATCCAGGAAAGAATGGTCGAAGCCGGCATTGTGTGCGACGAGGACGGAGGTGCCGAGAAAATCGCGAAAGGCGGGCAGCACCGCTTCGATAGGCGGCGCCTCCGCGACCATCTCGTTGCTGATCGCGGTGAGCCCGCTGATGAATCGAGGAATCACTCCGCGCGGGCGAACCAGGCTCTCAAATGATTCGACCATCTTGCGACCCACCATCCGGTAGGCGCCAATCTCGATGATGGTGCCAGGACCGGGCCGCCCACCGGTGGTTTCAAGATCGACGACGCAGAACGGAGCTTCATCGAGTGGGACCCGGAGCGCCGCGCTCTCCCGCAGAGACCAGAGCTGCGTGGCCGAGTCGAAGACAAAATTAGGATCGGCGGCGAGCAAGGTGTTGACGATGCGCGCACCGAGTTCCGGGTCGGAGCCGGTGCCCGAAAGCAGCAACCCGACGAGTTCCTGCGCATCGGCGCCCGCAGGGCGCGATTGCAAAAAGGCGCTTAGTTTTTCCTTGGTGGTCGCGCGAGGATCGCGCGCGACATCCAGTACCAGCGTCTCCGCCACCAGCCCATCCTCGCAGACAAGGATTTAGCAGGCCGCCGCCCCGATGGAAATGCGGCATCGGCATGCCGCTGCGTCCGCGGGTGGCGCGAACAGCGGCGAGGGTTTAGAATTCTCGCATCACCTGCGAGGCACATCATGGAAAGAGCTGAAATATCCCGCGACGTCGAAGCGATTCAGATCCCCGCCGGTTCCAAGACCAACATCGAAAAGGGGACCGAGGTCTACATCACCCAGTCCCTGGGCGGGACCTTCACCATACAGGCGCCCGCGTACGGCGGCTTGTTCCGGATAGCGGGGAAAGACGCCGACGCGCTCGGGAAGAAGCCTGAAGATGCGGCCCCGGCGCAGACCGGCGCGGGCGGCGACCTCGAAGCGATGGTGTGGGAGCAGCTCAAGACCTGCTTCGACCCTGAGATTCCGGTGAACATCGTGGATCTCGGGCTCGTTTACGGAATGGAGATCAAGGACGAGGCTGACGGAAGCCACAAGGTCGAGGTGAAGATGACCTTGACGGCGCAGGGATGCGGCATGGGCGCATCGATTGCCTTCGATGCGCGGCAGAAGCTGATGGGGCTGCCGGG
>DATJWT010000066.1:0-3557 GCA_035500975.1 Binataceae bacterium (SeqCode) | reverse complement strand
CGGACGCGATGAGGTTGCGGAGGTTGTGGGGCGCGTCATTGCAATAGCCAATCAGAAGGGCGGCGTGGGCAAGACCACCACTGCGGTGAATCTCGCGGTGGCGCTCGCGGAGGCTGGCCGCCGCGTGCTGTTGATCGATCTCGATCCGCAGGGCAACGCAACTTCCGGCCTAACAATCGTTAGGGAGGGCGCGCAGGCCGATGCGGCCGGGCGAACGATCTACGATTCGCTGGTGGTCGGCGTTCCACTGCATGAGATTATTCGCGAGGTCCGCCCCAACCTGTTCCTGGCCGCGGGAGGCGGCGATCTGGTCGGCGCGGAGATCGAGCTGGCGACGATCGAAGGCCGTGAGCGCCGATTGCGCGCGATGCTCGAGGCGGCCAGTCTGGAATATAACTATGTTCTAATAGATACGCCGCCGTCGCTCGGCATTCTGACCCTCAATGCGCTGGTCGCTGCCGATGCGGTCCTCGTCCCGATGCAGTGCGAGTATTACGCACTCGAGGGGCTGAGCTCGCTTCTCGCGACAATCCGCAAAGTCAAAACCGCGCTGAGGCCATCGCTCGAGATCGAAGGCCTGGTGCTCACGATGTTCGATCCACGCAATCGGCTTTCGCACGAAATCGCGAGCGAGGTGCGGCGGCATTTTCCCGACAAGGTCTTCGCGAGCGTGATTCCACGCAGCGTACGTCTGTCGGAAAGCCCCAGTCACGGCCTGTCCGTGCTGGAGTACGAAGGTAAATCGGCGGGCGCCGAAAAATATCGGCGGCTCGCGCTGGAAATCATGGAACGCGATGGGGTTGCTGCGACCCCGGGATAAATTGCGCGCGATGCGCGCAGCTCGAGGAGGAAGAGGCGGATGATGCGAAAACCGTTGGGACGCGGACTCGATGCGCTGATCGAAAACACTCTACCCGAAGCGGAGACCGCGCAGGTTCTTTTCGTGCCGATCGATGAGATCGCGCCGTGTCCCTGGCAGCCGCGCACCCATTTTGACCAGGAGCGGCTCAGCGAGCTTGCGGCGGCGATCAGAAGCCAGGGCATAATCGAACCGCTTATCGTCCGCTTCTACAACTCCACGGATCCCGGTCACGAGCAGTATGAGTTGATCGCCGGCGAGCGTCGCCTGCGCGCGGCGCGCCTCGCGGGTCTGGAGAAAGTGCCGGCGCTGCTGCGCGATCTCGATAACCGCGGCGCACTTGAGATGGCGCTGGTCGAGAACCTGGCGCGCGAGGATCTGAACGCGGTGGAAGAGGGGCGCGCACTGGCCCGTCTGCACAAGGAGTTCGGGCAGAGCCACGACGATATCGCGGCGCGAATCGGCAAGAGCCGCCCCTACGTGAGCAACTCGATCCGGTTGCTGGAGTTGCCGGAGGCGGTGCTCGAGATGGTCGAGCAAGGGAAGCTGACGGCAGGGCAGGCGCGGCCGTTGCTCACGCTCGGCTCGGCCGATGCGCAGGTGACGGCGGCACGCGCGATCGTGGATCGCGGTATCACCGCGCGCGGCGCGGAAGCGATCGCCAGCGAGCATCGGCGCAAGCGTAACGGCGCCGCCCCACGTCGCGTGGAAGATCCCAACCTGAACGCGCTCGCGGAGGGCCTCCAGCGCGCGCTAAAACGCAAGGTGCGGATCGTCAAGCGCCGCGGCAAGCATCCAGGGCGCATCGAGCTGGATTACTACGATGACAACGATCTGACGGCACTGGCCTCGATGCTGACGGGTCAAAGGCCCGGTGCGGCAGCGCACGTGTGATGTCAAGCCGTTCGGAAGGGAGGCGGAAGCCTGCCCCATCTAAAGCCCTCGTCCGATGTACCTGGGCCAACAACGATCTCGCGGTCGACTACCACGATCGCGAATGGGGTGTGCCGCTACACGACGATCGCGCGCTGTTCGAATTCCTCATTCTGGAAGGTGCCCAGGCCGGACTTAGTTGGGACACGATTCTGCGCAAGCGCGAGAACTATCGCGCCGCATTCGACCGCTTCGATGCTCGCAAGATCGCGAAATACGGCGCGCGCGAAAAGGCCGCGCTGCTCAAGAACCCGGGCATCATCCGCAATCGGCTCAAGATCGAAGCGTCAGTGGCGAATGCCGGGGCGATGCTCGCCGTGCAAAAGGAGTTCGGCAGCCTGGATGCGTACCTGTGGCAGTTCGTCGGCGGAAAGCCGAAGCGCAACGCCTGGCGCAACCATCGCGACGTGCCCGCATTTACCGCCGAATCCGACGCGATGAGCAAGGACCTGCGCAAGCGCGGCTTCAGCTTCGTCGGCACGACCATCTGCTATGCCTTCATGCAGGCGACCGGGATGGTCAACGACCACCTCGTGAGTTGCTTCCGCTACAAACGGGTCTGAGCTCTTCGTTTCCGCTCCTTTCCAAGGAGCGGAGGTCAGGGTGAGATAGCATCGCGAGGAGGTACAGCTACCGAGCGAGCTAATCCGATATCTATGGCGAGCAGATCTTGTCGCGAAGGTGTTCCGGCGCCAGGCGGGTGAAGTCCACCAAATTGAACGTAAAGATCCGATCCGGCTCGCATTTGGCGGCACATCCGAGCATCAAGGCGACGTGAATCATCGCGCCGGCCGCTCCGCAGCTTGCGGACCCCTCGATCGCCTCGACGTAATCCTTGCGCTTGATTGACACCGACTCGAAGTGCGGCAGGATGTTCTCGTTGACGATTTGCAAGGCCTCGACGGGTTGAATCCGCGGCTGAACCGGAAGGCGTGTCAAAGCGGCGTACAACTCGGCTATCGAGTGGGCGCTGATGAAACCCTTGTCGACGCCTGACGCGACTCGCAGAAGGGCTGGACGTGCCTGACCATAGTGAGGATGGCTTCGCTCGGATGCGGCCAGCAGGACGCCGGTGTCGAAAAAGACGTCCACTATGGGGTCGAACCCCCCTTGGTGCGCTCTTCTTCCAGCACTTTGTCCCAGTTGGCTCCCGGTTCCGGAGCACCCTGATGCACCCAGAGCCCGTCGAGCTTGAGCATCGAAGGTCCGCGCGAGGCGACCCGCAACGAAAACCCATCGGGGATTTCGACGATTTCCAGCTCGCTACCGGAAACCAGACTTAGCCGGTCACGGAGAGACTTGGGAACCACGATCCGGCCCAACTTGTCGATCGTAACGCTCATGATTACCATCTCAAAATGGCATTTGCCATTTGAAATGGCAATACACGAGCCCCATCTGAATCCGGCTATTCCATGAGCTTGCGGGCGTCCGCGACGTGATCGCGGTAGGCCTCGAAAATGCAGCGGAGCGCGTCTGCCATCGAGACCTTCGGTGACCAGTCCAGATCGGCCCTGGTGTTGTCGATTTTGGGCACCCGATTCTGTACGTCCTGGTAGCCGCTGCCGTAATAGGCCTCCGAAGTAGTAGCGACCAATTCCACCTTGCGAGCGTTGTCGCGGTACTCGGCGTACTCGGCGGCCAGCGCGAGCATCATTTCGGCCACCTCGCGAATGGCAAAGTTATTGGCCGGATTTCCGATGTTGTAAATTTGACGCGTAGCGCGGCCTTCCGGGTTCTCGATGATGCGCATGAGGGCAGAGAT
>DATJWT010000065.1:0-2512 GCA_035500975.1 Binataceae bacterium (SeqCode) | reverse complement strand
AGCGCCTCGCGGCAGAGCTTGCGCACGAGATCGTCCGGATAGCCCATCCATCCGGCGGACGTGATGTATGCCGGGTAGCCGTCCTTGCGCATCTCGGCTTCGCGCGCCGCGCGCGTCGGCAGCTTGTCGCGCAGAATCTTGAGCGCCTCATCGCGCGTGAGCGCATCGGTGAGGTAGCGAAAGTCGATACAATCGACGAATTGCTCCGGCGTCATATCGACGACCAGCTTCCAGACCGGCTTGCGCTCGACCTTCGCGCGCAGGTCCCAGACGGCATTGACGATAGCGGCGGTGGCGAGGTGGATCGCGCCTTTTTCCGGTCCGATCCATCGAAGCTGGCTCTCGCCCGTGAGTCGTCGCCAGAAGCCGCCCATGTCGGCCGCAATCGACTCGAGTGTGAGACCGAGCACAAAAGGCTTGAGCGCGTTGATCGCGGCGACGCAAACTTCGTTGCCACGGCCGATGGTGAAGGTCATGCCGTGGCCGCAGAGGCCGTCACCGGCATCGGTTTCCAAAATCACGTACGCGCCCGAATAGTCGGGGTCCACGTGCATCGCGTCGGAACCCGCCTTGCTCTCGGAGGTGGGCATCCGGATATCGCGGGCAGTTAATTTGACGATGGTGCGCGGCATGATCGCTTCCTCGCGCGGCATGGTAGCATCGCGGCGTCAGACCATGACAACCCCCGCCGTTTCTCTCGAATCACTGAATCAAGGCTGGCCGGTTCCGTCTTCACCGCGGCCGATCGGGGTGATCGGCGCGGGCAGTATCGTGCGCGATGCGCATCTGCCGACCTACGCGCGGCTCAAGTTCCCGGTCGCCGGAATTTTCGACCTCAACCAGGCCACGGCCACGGAGAGAGCCAAGCAGTTCAACCTGCCGCGAGTGTTCGACTCACTCGAGTCGGCATTCGCGACGGATGCGATTTTCGATCTAGCCGTGCCGCCGCATCAGATTGCCCGCATCCTGGAGAAAATGCGGCCCGGATCGGCGGTGCTGATTCAAAAGCCGATGGGCCGCAATCTCATGGACGCGCGGCGCATATTGAAGCTATGCCACGAACGAAAGCTCACGGCGGCGATGAATTTCCAGCTGCGGTTCGCGCCTAACATGCTGGCACTGCGCGATGCGATCGCGCGCGGCGTGATTGGTGAATTCCTGGACGTGGAAGTGCGTATCATGCTGCACACGCCGTGGAACTACTGGGCATTTCTGAAAGGCGAGCCGCGGCTGGAAGTGCTGATGCATTCGATTCACTACCTGGACCTGGTGCGATCGATTCTGGGCGAGCCGCGCGGGGTGTATTGCAAAGGCGTGCGACATCCGGAGATGCCGGATTATGCCGACACCCGCACTTCGATCATCCTCGACTATGGCGACACGATACGCGCGAGCCTGACGATGAACCATGCGCATCGGTTCAATCCTCGCGATGCGGTATCGCAGTTGAAAATCGAAGGGACGCGTGGCGCGGCCATCGCGAAGATGGGTGTTAATCTCAACTATCCGCACGGCGAGCCGGATCGGCTGGAGTTTGCGATCGAGGATAAATGGTGCGAAGTGCCGCTACGGGGTTCATGGTTCCTCGAGGCGTTCGAGGGACCGATGGCGAATCTGCAGCGTTACGTTGCGGGCGAGGACAAGGCACTGGCGTCGCCAATAGAGGATGCGTTCAAGACGATGGCGCTGGTGGAGGCCTGCTACGAATCAAGCGCGCGCGGCGGCACGCCCATAGCGTCATCCTAGTTTTGTCATTCCCGCGCGTGATGCGCGCGGGAATGACAAATCAGGAGTTTCGCTTTTTTTCTAATTTCTCGCTGCGTTCAGCTTCATCGTGATCGGCATGTGCTTGATGCCGCCTACGAAGCTGGAGCGGAGGCGTGAGACGGGGCCGGCCAGCTCGGCGTATTCCATCCGATCGATTATCTGGCGAAAGATTGCTTCCAGCTCGAGGCGCGCGAGGTTAGCGCCGAGGCAGAAGTGTTCGCCGATTCCGAACGCTATGTGAGGGTTGGGGTTGCGCCCGATATCGAACTTGAACGGCTCCTCGAAGACTTCCTCGTCGCGATTAGCCGAGGGATAGAACAAGCAGACCGACTCCCCCGCCTTGATCTTCTGGCCGCGAATCTCGGTGTCCTCGGTCGCGGTGCGCGCGAACTGGATCACCGGCGTGGTCCATCGCACGATTTCCTCGACGGCGGATTTCAACAGCGACGGATCCTTCTTCAGGCGCGCCCATTGATCCGGATTCTCGATCAGTGCGAGCAAACCGCCGGTGGTCGCGTTGCGCGTCGTTTCGTTGCCCGCCACCACGAGCAGGAAGAAATATGAGAGCAGCTCAAGTTGTGGTAGCGGCTGCCCGTTAATCTTTGCGTTCGCGACGATGCTGGTGATGTCGTTGGTCGGATGCTTGATGCGCTCGGCGACCATGTCGCTGAAATACTGAAACAGTCCCAGCCGCGCGCGATCGAGTGTCTCCTGCGTGCTGGTGCCCTGCTGGAATTCGGGGTCG
>DATJWT010000064.1:0-7136 GCA_035500975.1 Binataceae bacterium (SeqCode) | reverse complement strand
CCATATCCCGGGCGGCTATCGCGTCGCGCTGGTGGGCCGTTCCGGCGCCGGCAAGACCACGCTGGCCAGCCTGATTCCCCGGTTCTACGACGTTACCGGCGGGCGCGTGATGCTCGATGGCAAAGACGTCCGCCACTACACGCTCAAGTCGCTGCGCCAGGCCGTTAGCATGGTGACCCAGGATGCGCTCCTGTTCAGCGCAAGCGTTCGCGAGAACCTGCTGTACGCGCGTCCGGACGCAACTGACGAAATGATGTGGGATGCACTCGATCAGGCCAACCTCCGCGAGTTCGTCGAGCAGTGCCCGGACAAGCTGGACACGGTCATCGGCGAGCGCGGGGTCAAGGTTTCGGGCGGACAGCGCCAGCGCCTGGCGATTGCGCGCGCGTTTCTGAAAGACTCGAAGATCGTCATCCTCGACGAAGCGACCTCGGCGGTCGACTCGGAATCGGAGAACCTGATTCACGAAGCGATGGAGCGGCTGATGGAAGGGCGCACGGTGTTCCTGATTGCGCACCGCCTGCGCAGCGCGGTTACCGCGGACCTGATTATCGCGATGAACCAGGGCATGATCGCGGAAGTCGGTACGCATACCGACCTGCTGCGCCGCAACGGAACCTACGCCAGGCTGTACCGCGAGCAGACCCGCGGACTGATCCTCGCGCAGCGTGAGAACGAGGGCCAGCAGGTCGCGTTCTAGGCGCGCCAGGATAGCCAGGTAATCGAAGGGGCGAGCAGTAGTGCTCGCCCCTTTTTTATTCAAGCGGCGCTCTGGCGGTTTCGCGCAGCGTCAGGATGAACAGCAGCGAAACGGCGGCGGCGGCGATCAGGTATGCCGGAGGCGCCATCTCGCTGCCGGTCCGGTCTATCAGGTAAGTGGCCACCATCGGCGCGGTGCCGCCGAAGATCGCCATCACCAGGTTATGGCTGATCGCCACGCCGCTGCATCGGACACTGGCGGGAAACGCCTCCACGGCGGCGGCGGGCGCCGCGCCGTTGAAGGTTGCGATGATCACGGCGAACCCCAGTTGGCCGATGAGCGGAATCGAGATGACGGGATGCCACAGCAGGTTGAACAGCTGCATCGAGAACAGAATCACCGCAGCTGACGACGCGATAAGAATCGGCTTTCGCCCGAAACGATCGGAGAGCCGGCCCGCGAGCGGGAGCACGAGCAATACTCCCGCCATGCCGATGGTGTTTATCGCCATCGCTCTGCCGCGCGCCAATCCAACGACCTCTTCGAGATAGGTCGTCGAGTACACGAACATCAGGTAGAAGCCGACCGCATCCAGCACCTTGAAGCCCGTCACCTGGAAGATGCGTCGCCAATGCGACCGCAAAACCTCCATCATCGGAACAGCCGCATGCAGTGGCGGTTCCGCAAAACGCAGCTCGCGGCGCAGCCAGTATCCGGCGATGCCAATCGTGATTCCGAGGAGGAATGGTATTCGCCAGCCCCATGCCAGCAGGGCCGCCGTCGGCATCCGCCACGCGACCAGCGTGCCGACAGCAGACCCCAGCATCACGCCGGCGTAGGCGCCGCCGACGCCGAGGGCACCCATCATGCCGCGCTTCCCCGCTCCCGCCTGCTCGATGAGAAACACGATGGAAGTGGTGTATTCGCCGCCGACGGAGAGTCCCTGCACCAGCCGAAGCATGACCATCAGTACAGCGGCCAGCGCGCCGGCTTGGGCGTGGGTCGGCAGCAGACCGATCAGGAAGGTCGGCACCGCCATCGCGAGAACCGACAGCATCAGGGCCTTCTCGCGGCCGCGATGGTCCCCGATGTAGCCGAACAGCAACGCGCCCAGCGGACGCATCAGGAAGCCGGCCGCGAACACGCCGAAGGCGGCGATCAATTCGGCGGATTTGCTCTTCGACGGGAAGAAGTTCTCGCCGATGGCGGGAGCAAAAAATCCGTAAACCGAAAAGTCGTACCACTCAAGGACGTTGCCCACCACGCCGGCGATGACCAGGCGGCGCCGGCGCGGTTCTCGCTCTATGTCAGTCTGTGAATCCGGCATCGAGGCGCGACTGTACTACGGCCGCGAAAGGCAAGCACAGGGTCGCGAAGCGGAGCGCTACCGTTTTGCGGACCTGGCCTTTTTCGCGCGATCGGGGTTCAAAACAAAATCGAATTCGATCGTGTCCGGCGATGCGCCATTGGCGCCGGAATGGCGAAAGCATACGACCAGAGATTTCTTGGCGCCAAAGACCACGTCGGAGTCGAGATAAGGATCGCCCGCGATGTACAGGGCAGTCGTCAGGGTCTTGTAGCCGGGCGCAGCGATCTTGAAGTGAACGTGCGCGGGGCGGTATGGATGGCGCGCGAGGGCGCGCAGCATCTTGCCGACCGGGCCGTCTGCCGGCACCGGGTAGCTCGACGGCTTCACGGACCTGAAGCGGAATCGACCATCCGCGCCGGAACGGAACTGGCCGCGAAAATTCATAGCATCGGAGTCAGCCTGCTGAAGATCGTAGATGCCATCCGAGGACGACTGCCACGTGTCAATCGTTGCATTGGGGATTGGCCTGCCATCCCGGTTCAGCACGCGGCCGATTACCTTCATCTTCTCGCCGGATGCTCCGTTGGATATGTCGGCATCCATCGGAAACCGCGGAGCCCCTTCGCGAAAGAAGGGCCCGAGCAGGCTTGAGTCGGTTGCGCCGGATTCGCCTGCTTCGTTCGCCATCAAATCGACCAGCGCGCTCAGCCCGAGCGTGTCCGACAGCAGGATGAACTCCTGCCTTTTTTCATCGGTGATGTGTCCGGCGTCGGTCAGGAATTGAATTCCCGCGAACCACTCCTCCGGCGTGAGCTCGACCTCGCGCGCGAAGGCGTGCAGATGCTTGATGAGCGAACGAATGATGTGCTTGAGGCGAGGATTCGGGCTGGCGGACATCCGCACCAGGGCGCTGCCGGTAATTCCTTGGGCTGTGAGAGTTCTCATCGCTCGACCCTATTGTGCAAGCAGGCGAGCCACGTCGGCTTCCACCCGCGTCCCTTTGAAGAAGTCCGGATTAACGTCGGCCTTGGCGTGAACCGGATTGGTGAAAACGAAATCGCGAAAATCGTCTTCGCCGATCAAATCGTCTTCGACCAGTTCGTATGCTTCCCTGGCCGCATCGCGCATGTCCGGCAAATCGAAGTGCCCGATGTCGGAGCTGTAGAGCGCGTTGAGCCGCGCGCCCATCGGATTTTTGCGGGTATCGAACGCGAGCGCGGTGAGCTTGTCGTCGCCTTCGCATCCGAAGAAGAACTTGTTCACGAACAGATCGCGGATATCCTGCTTGCGCGCGATCCCGCATCGCGCAAACTCATCGAGCATCGCGGGGTCTTCGGGAGCACCCCACAGAAGATGCGATCGCTCTTCCCCGAGCCGCGCGACCGAGCCGCCGTACTCGCCGCCATACTCGGCGAACAGCTTGCGCATGAGCGGCAGGTCGAGCTTGTCGGGCGCGAGGTTGCGCATCGCCTCGAGGTTGCGTTTCTCCCAATGGCCAATCAGGTCGCTGAAGAGCACGGCAGCCCACGCGACGCCTCCTTCCATGAAGGCGAAGCGCAACTGCGGAAAACGGCGCGTGACGCCACCGAGGAACAGCGCCTTGCAGATCGATTCGGCCGATGCAGCGAAATGCCCGATATGGTTGTAAACGAAATTCGAGACCGAGCCGCGGAAGCCGATTCCGCCGCTCGGCGAATGAAACGTCGGGGCGACCTTCAGTTCCAGGCATTTGGCCCACACCGGATCGTAGTCGTAGGCGCTGTCGATGCACAGGTTGTCGAACCAGAACCCGCGCGCGGCCTTGTCGGCCAGCGGGCGTCGTACGAACGACGGCATGAGTATGGTCTTGAGCTTCAGGTCGCGTACCGCGTGTTCCAGCTCGGCGATCGCCTCGGCCGGCGTATGCATCGGGATCATCGCGGCGGGCGTCATCCGGTCGCTGTATTCGCGGAACAGCTGCGCGTGCATGTCGTTATAGGTGCGGCACAGCGCCGGGCGCATCTCGTCATCACCCATGTGCAGCATGAACATGCCCATGCTCGGATAGATGATGGTGAAGTCGAGACCCATCTCGTCGAGCCGTTGATGGAGCAGCCTGGGCAATGAGCTGGTCGCACGATCGAGGGTCTGGCTGGTCGGATGCACCCACCACTGCATCCGCGGTGCACGCACCTCGAGCCGCTGCTGCGGCGACAGGCGGTACCATCGGAAGAAGTAAGGGCTGTCGGCGAGCGCCTTGAACCGCTCGACCATCTGCGGACCCGCGGTCGCCTTGAGGAAATCAAAGAACGCCGGTTCGAACTCGGCGACGTGTCCGTCCGAGTCGATGATGGGATGCTTGAGGCGCGAACGAATTTCAGCCGAGCGTGAGGTTCCATTGTTCATAGCTGCCCTCCGGGCTAACGCGGCGCAGGCGGGCGACCGCGGAATGCGTCTTCCAGCAGAGCGCGAATGCCTTCGCGAGTGATCGCGCGGGGATTGTAGTACGGATTCTCGACCGCCAGGTCCGCCGCGCGATCCAGATCCTTTTCTTTCATGCCGATCTGGCTCAAGGCGGTCGGCGCGCCCATCGATGCCGACAGTGCGTACAGGCCCGCGGCCGCATTTTCTGCGTGAATCGCACGCGCAACTTTCGTTATCGCGTCGGGCGCGGCGCTCGCGTTGTATGCGACGGCATACGGCAGCACGACCGTATGCGTCTCGGCGTGCGGCAAATTAAAAGTTCCGCCGAGCACGTGGCAGAGCTTGTGATGGAGCGCCATGCCGACCGCTCCGAGAGACGATCCCGCGAGCCACGCACCGTAAAGTGCCTGCGAACGCGCTTCGATATCGCGAGGATTCTTCACCACCGCGGGCAACCCGGCGGCGAGAGCGCGGATACCCTCTTCCGCCATCAGAGATACGACGGGATTGGCATCTTCCGCGTACAGGGCTTCGACGCAGTGGGCGATCGCGTTCATGCCGCTCGTCGCGGACAGCATGGCAGGCATGGTCACGGTCAGATTGGGATCGTAGATCACGGTCCGGGGTAGAACGCGAGGATCGCGACCGGTCTTCTTGATGCCGCCCTCGGTGAGGCCCCAAATCGGAGTCATTTCGGAACCGGCGTAGGTCGTGGGCACGGCGAGAATCGGAAGTTCCGAGACCATCGCGATGGCTTTCGCAAGCCCGGTGGTCGAACCGCCGCCCACCGCGACACAGCAATCGGCGCCCAGCCGCTTCGCTTCTTCGCGCGCCGCCTGGGCCGTGGCGATCGGAACGTGCATGACGGCCTGGTCAAAAATCCCGGCGGCGCGGATGCCGATCCTCGCAGCTACTGCGTGTGCCTGATCGCGCTGCTCGGGGGTGGAAAGCACCAGCGCACGCGATGCGCCCAGCCGCTGAATCTCCGCCGGCAATCGATCGAGGCACCCCGCACCGAAAATCACTCGTGCCGGAAGAGCCTCGTAGGTGAATCGAAGCATCGTTTTCTCAGCGGCGATAGAACGGGGGAATCGCCGCATCCACGTTAACCCACACCGACTTCGGCGTGGTGTAATCCAGCATCGCCTCGAACCCCATGTCGCGTCCATAGCCGGAGCCGCGCACGCCGCCGAACGGAGAGCCGGGGTTCACCCGCTTGTAGCAGTTGATCCAGACCATGCCGGTGACGATCTGCGCGGCGATGCGATGAGCACGCTGAAGGTCGCTCGTCCATAAACCGCCGCCCAGGCCGTAAACGGTGTCGTTCGCGATCGCGAGCACTTCGGCTTCATCTTTGAAGGTCGTCACCGTCACGAAGGGACCGAAGACCTCTTCCTGGCAAACGCGATCCTGGGGGCGGGCGCGAACCACGGTCGGCATCACGTAACAGCCCTGCGACAGGGCCGAATCGGACGGAGGCTTGCCGCCAAGAAGAATCTCGCCGCCTTCCTCGCGCGCGACTTTGCAATAATTGAGGACGCGATCGCGATGCATCATCGAGGTCAGCGGCCCCATCTCGGTCGCGGGATCGAGGGGATCGCCGAGCTTGATCGATGCAGCAAGCTTCAAAAAGCCATCGAGGAACCGGTCGGCGATTCGTTCGTGCAAGAGCAGTCGCGACCCGGCGATGCAGGCTTGCCCCTGGTTGTGAAATACGGCGAATGCGCTCCCGCCGATCGCGGCGGGGAGGTTGGCATCATCGAAGACGATGTTCGCGCCCTTCCCGCCGAGTTCGAGCTGCACTCGCTTCAGGTTTCCGGACGATGCCTGCACGATCTTGCGGCCGGTCGCGGTCGATCCGGTGAAGGCAATCTTGGTCACTCGCGGATGCTCGGCCAGGTACTGGCCGGCGATACCGCCGAGGCCGGGGAGGATATTGACCACGCCCGGGGGGAACCCAACCTCACGCGTCAGCTCGGCGATCCTCAGCGAGCTTAGCGGCGTGAGTTCGGCAGGCTTCAAAATGACGCAGTTGCCCGCGGCCAGCGCAGGACCCATCTTCCAACTCGTGAACATGATCGGGAAGTTCCACGGCACGATTTGCCCGACCACCCCGACCGGCTCGCGCACGACGTAGTTAAGGAAGCCCTGCTCCACCGGCACCACGCTGCCTTGCAGCTTGTCGGCCATCCCGCCGAAGTAGCGAAACGTCGCGGCGGTGCGAGGCACATCGAGGCCGCGCGTGTCGCGAATCGGATGGCCGGTGTCACGAGACTCTACCTGCGCCAGTTCATCTGCATGCGCCTCGATCGCATCGGCAAGCTTCAGCAGCAGCCGTCCGCGATCGGCGGCAGCCGTGGATCGCCAGGCGGGGAACGCCTTCCATGCGGCCGCGACGGCGCGGTCGATATCGTCAGCGCGCGCCTCGGCTACATCGGCAAGTTTGGAATTGTCATGGGGGTTGAGAACCTCGATGGTGCCGCCGTGGACGGCATCCACGAATTCGCCATCGATGAAGAGCCTGGTTTGGAGATGCATGGTACTAGTCAATTTGCCGACGCACTGTTCTCCGTCCACGTTCGGTGGTGCGGTCGCGAGCCGAACCATCGCGGCACTTTAGTTTGTACGAGTGGTTGCACGCGATTCATCCGCTGAGGTCCCTCGGCTCCGCATCGGAATGCTCCGCTCGGGATGACGGGAATGGGCGGTGGTTTGAGTGAATCT
>DATJWT010000063.1:0-14625 GCA_035500975.1 Binataceae bacterium (SeqCode) | reverse complement strand
TGCGCGATCGAAATCCAATCGAGCCGCGCGAGTGCCTGGTGATTGAGAGCTCTTTGGATGGGATCGAGGCGGCGCGGCGCGCAGGCATGCGCTCACTTGCGATAGCGAACTCAGCGACGAACGCAGACTTCGTGCGCGAGTCGTTCACCGCTATCGATCTTGATGAAATCCTGCGCGCCTGCGCCGCGTGATAAACTTGACCTCCTGAATGCCCTCGGCGCCCCAATATCTCGTCGGGACCGCATCGTGGACCGACCCTACCCTGGTTAAGTCCGACACCTTCTATCCTGCGTCGATGCGCACCGCCGAGGATCGCCTGCGCTTCTACGCCGAGCAGTTCAATACGGTCGAAGTTGATGCGAGCTACTACGCGCTCTTGTCCGAGAAGAATTCGCAGCTCTGGGTGGAGCGCACTCCGCCGGGCTTCGTTTTCAGCATCAAAGCATTCGCGCTCCTGACCCAACACGCCGCCGAGGTCGCGCGGCTGCCAAGCAATATCAAATCGATGCTTTCGGCGAAGGAACGCGCGGAGCGTCGTCTCAGACATCCGTCAAAAGAGGTGCTCGAGACCGCGTTCGAGATGTTCCACAGCTCGCTTACGCCGCTACGCGAGGCGGGCAAGCTCGGGATGCAGGTGTTCCAGTTCCCGCCCTATTTCACCTGCCGCAAGTCGAACTTCGACTATATCGAGGGCCTTCCATGGCGCCTGCCGGGAGATTCGATCGCGATTGAGTTCCGCCATCCGAGCTGGGTCGCGGAAGAGCGACAGCGGCGCGAGACGATGGAGTTTCTACGGCGCAATGGCCTTTGCTACGTTTCGGTCGATGAGCCGCAATTGCCCGGCACGCTGCCTTCATTTCTCGAAACCACCGGCCCGGAGGCGTACATTCGCTTTCATGGCCGCAATCGCGAGAACTGGCACGCCCGCAACATCACTGCGGCGGAGCGCTACAAGTACCTGTATTCGGAGCGCGAGATGGCGGAATGGGCCGACAGGATTCGCGCGCTGGGCGGAGTCTCGCGCGCACATGTCATCTTTAACAACTGCTATCGCAACTTCGGAGTCATGAATGCGACCACGATGCGCGCGATGCTGACGCGGAGCGATTGATGGCGGCGAAGCTCTACCAATTCCTCAGCAGTCCGTTCTGCGCGAAGGTGCGCAAAATCCTCGACTTCAAGGGCATCGACTACGAAGTTGTGGAGGTCGACTACCTGGAGCGCAAGGAACTCCTGATCGCATCGAACCAGTTGATGGTGCCCGCGCTCACGCTCGATGGGGGCGAGACGCTGGTCGATTCGCCGCGGATCGCGCTGCGGCTGGAAGAACTTTACCCTGAACCGACCTTGCTGCCTCCCGGCTGGAGCGGAATACATCGAGTGCTGGCCGACTATATCGACAACCAGCTCGAAGACATCCTGTTCAAGGCCGCGATTCCAGACGAGGTTGAGTTCTGGCGCAGCCGTGGGCGCGATCGTGAAGCGCTCTGGCGGCTGGTGCGCGACCGCAAGTACGGGTCGGGATTCGTCGACCGGATGATCGCGGAACACCGCGAGCACGCAGCCCGCGCTCGGGAAGCGCTGTTACCTTTTGAAGAGGCATTGTCCGACCGAGCGTTCCTGCTGGGGCGAATCGGTCTGGCCGATTTCGCGCTGTACGGACAGCTCTACTACTTCGCTTTCCGGGGCGAGGTGAAGATTCCGCAGGACTTGAAGCGGGTGCGCGAGTACTTCGGACGGATGGATCGAATCTCGTCGGCGCGGGAAGCGCCCTGAGCGACTAGATCACTTCGCTGATTGCGGCGCGCAGGAATCCACTGAACATCGCGCCACTCGAGTCGAGCGCGACGTCGTACATCGAGGCGGTCCGGCCCGCGACGAAGATCTGATGGCCCTCGTCGGTCAGCGCATACGCGACGCATATCGCCATCGCGATCAGCGGCCGGCCGCGCATCGGTCCGCGCACCAGCAGCCAGAACAGGACGCCGTACTCGGTGAAGTGAGCGGCTTTGCGGATGAGCGTGTTGGCCAGGTCGAGCCACGCAAGCGAAATGCCCGGCAGCGCCCAGCGCAGAGCCGGCATGATGACACGGGCAGTGCTGTCCGCGGAAAAACCGGAGGTCGAGAAGATGAAGATGGCGCTGGCCCAGATAAGAATCGGCATCCACTGTCGCAGCTCCGGTGAGAACTGGCGATTGGCTGCGGTCTGATGTTCTATCATAGAAGTTCCCTGCGAAGGCGAGAGCAGCCGGCGGCGCCGAGCGTAACGAAAATATCATCCACGGCGGATCGCGATCCAGCGCAAATCGCGTAGCTTTGCGGCGGATGCGTAGTAGCATTGCAGCAATGGAAGACAAGATCGCGGTGCAGAGCTCGCGGGCCGCGCCGCCATGCACGGTCGTGATCCTGGGCGCGTCGGGAGATCTCGCCAAGCGCAAGCTGCTTCCGGCGCTCTACAACCTGGTGCATTGCGGACAGGGCCTGATGCCGCCGCAGAGCGCGGTGCTCGGCTTCGCGCGATCGCGCCTTTCACAGGAGGAATTTCGCGCCAGCTCACGCGAGGCGGTTCAGAAATATTCGCGACTCAAGCTGGACGAAGGATGCTGGAGCAGGTTCTCCGACAGCCTCTACTATCTTTCGGGACTCGACCAGCCCGACGGCTTCGCCCGCTTGCGCGAGCGTCTGGAGCAGATCGAGCGCGAGCGCAACCTGCCGCCGAACCGGGTTTTCTATCTTTCGATTCCCCCGGAGGCGTTCAACGACTGCATCGCGCGCCTTTCGGCGGAGAAGTTGATCGCGCCGCCGCACGCCCGCAATTTCACTCACGCGGTGGTCGAAAAGCCGATTGGCCACGATCTCGCCAGCGCGCTCGAAATAAATCGCGTGCTGCACGAGCACATGGATGAATCGCAGATCTTCCGCATCGATCACTACCTCGGCAAGGAGACCGTGCAGAACCTGCTGGTGCTGCGGTTTGCCAATTCGATCTTCGAGCGCCTGTGGGGCGCGCGCAACGTCGATCACGTGCAGATCACCGTGGCGGAGGCTGAAGGGGTCGGCACGCGCGCCGGCTACTACGACAATTCCGGGGCGCTGCGCGACATGGTGCAGAATCACATGCTGCAACTCCTCGCCACGCTGACGATGGAAGCGCCTGTGACGCTGGCGGCATCGGATGTGCGCGAATCCAAGTTGCAGGTGCTTCGCGCATTGCGCCCGATTCGCGGAGCGGAGGCGCGCGATATGACGGTGCGCGCGCAGTACACGGCGGGCCGTGTGAGCACCGGCGACGTCCCTCGTTATCGTTCCGAGAAAGGCGTTTCGCTGAGCTCGCGAACGGAAACCTACGTCGCGCTCAAGATGTTCGTGGACAACTGGCGATGGTCAGGGGTGCCGTTTTTTCTGCGCACCGGCAAAGCGCTCAAGCGGCGCGCCAGCTCGATCGTGGTGCAATTCAAGGACGTACCGCGCATCCTGTTCAATCGCGAGGGAAATCTTCAGTCCAATCTGCTTACCTTGAGGATCCAGCCGGACGAAGGATTTTCCTTCGATGTCGTGTCGAAGAACCCGGGACTCGATGTCGCGCTCAAGCCGGTACGGATGAATCTCAGCTACTCGAGCGAGTTCGGCGCGGACTCCTCACCCGATGCGTACGAGCGGCTGCTGCTGGATGTGATGGAAGGTGACCATACGCTGTTCCCCAGCGCGGATTTCGTGCAGACCTCGTGGCAATTCGTGCAGGGGATTCTCGACGCGTGGAAAGACGGCGAACCGATAGAAGACTACGCGGCGGGGAGCTGGGGCCCGGTCGGCGCTGACAATTTGATAGGAACAATCGGCCGCCGCTGGCACGAGCCCTGAGAATGAACACCGACAACAAGATCGCGATCGCTTGTGACCTGAGTGCGCTCACGGAACCGGAGCGCCTACGCCGCCGCAGGCTCGCCGGCGGATTCGCCCGCGCCGTCATCGGGCGCGGCGAACTCGCTGACGGGTTCGAGTTTCACGTCGACCCGGCAAAAGTTGACCTTCCTTCGCTCGCGGAATGGATCGCACTGGAGCATCGATGCAGCCCGTTCCTGCACTTCCGTATCGAGGTAGGACCGGCCGATACGCATACGGTCGTGGCCCTGGGCGGAGGCGAAGGGGTCAAAGAGTTCCTGCGCGGCGAGCTCGGCGCCTGAACGTAAAGCTCCCGGTCTCTTGATCCGCCATGCGCATGTGATACTCGAGGCGCCTCCATCGATTCGCGAAGAATCCCGGATAAAACAAAAAGGGGAACACGTGGACGAAGCCAAAAGAGGGCTTTAAAGCTTTGCTTTAATTTCTTTTCACTGCACCTCACCCGAACAATGGTTAGGTTGCTTAGAGCGCGGTGGCGTAGTCACAGCCGCTCGGATAACATTCGGCACGCGCCAGCGCTGGTCCGCGCGAGCGCCAAGCTGAAATATTTGTAACGGGGAAAGTTCTTGGCCGACAAAATCAGGAATGTGGTGATTCTCGGCGCCAACGGCACGATGGGCGCCGGCGCGGGAGGAGTTTTTGCCGGAGCCGGTTTCCGGGTCACGATGCTGGCGCGCGAGCGCGACAAGGCACAGGCCGGAGTTACGGCGGCGCAGAACGCGGCGCGGGCTTTCGCGGTCGCGGACAACATGGAAGTTGGGACCTACGATGCCGACCTGGCGCGCACGGTCAAAGAAGCGGACCTGATCTTCGAATCGCTCGCTGAAGACCTGGCGCTCAAGAAGCACTTCTTCGAGCTGGTCGACCAGCACCGCCGCTCCGATTCCGTCGTCGCCACGGGTTCGTCCGGTCTCTCGATCGCGGAGATGTCCAGCGGACGCAGCGACTCATTTCGCAGGCACTTCCTCGGGCTCCATCTTTTCAATCCACCTCACGTGATCGTCGGCACTGAAGTCATCCCCGGGCAGGAGACCGATCCGGGGTTGACGAAATCGACGGTCGCAATGCTGGAGCATCGGCTGGGACGCAAGGTGATCATCACCAAAGACCGCCCTGCCTTCGTGGGCAATCGCGTCGGCTTCAAGGTGCTCAACGAAGTCGCGCAGCTCGCGGCGGAGCACGGTGTTGCCTACGTCGATTACCTGATTGGGCCGCATACGGGGCGCGCGATGGCGCCGCTTGCAACGATCGACCTGGTTGGATGGGACGTGCACAAGGCAATCGTCGACAACGTGCATCAGAACTGCGAGGACGAGGCGCACGCCTGCTTCAAGCTGCCCGATTTCATGGAGAAGGGAATCAAGCAAGGCCAGCTGGGAGACAAGACCCCGGAGCAAGGCGGCTTCTACAAGAAGCTGGACAAGCAAACGCTGGCGCTCGATCCCAAGACGGGATCGCACGCGCCGCTCAAGAAGCCGGCGCCGATCGAGTTCGTGGAGAAGATGAAGTCGCTCAATCGCGTCGGGAAATACAGCGAGGCGATGGCGGCATTGCGCGATGCGAAAGGCGCGGATGCGGACCTGTGCCGGCGAGTCGTGCTTGGCTACGTCAGCTATGGCCTCAACCGCGTGGGCGAGGTGGCCGGGTCGCCGCACGACGTCGACACGATCATGAGTTACGGCTTCAACTGGGCTCCGCCAACCGCGCTGGTTGACTTGCTGGGCGCGAAGGCGACGATCAAGATGCTCTCCGACCTCAAGCTCACCATTCCGGCGTGCCTGGAGCAAGCCGCGCGCGACGGTGCTAAGATGTTTCAAGGTGGAGTGCTCGATTACGGCCGGACTCTCGTCGGCTGAGACACGCGAGGAGTTACAGCAATGGCGAAATCCGCACCTGTCTATATCCTGGGTGGAGCGCAGACCGACTTCGCCCGCAACTGGTCCAAGGAAGGCAAGCACTTCGTCGCGATGATGCGCGAGGCGGTGCTGGCCGGACTCGAAGCGCAGAAAATCGAACCGAAGGAGATCCAGACCGCGCACGTCGGCAACTTCGCGGCGGAGCTCTACGCCAAGCAGGGCCACGTCGGCGCATTCTTCGTCGAGATCGATCCGGCGTTCAGCGGGCTGCCGACTTCGCGTCACGAAGCCGCATGCGCATCAGGATCGATCGCGATCCTGGCCGCATCGGCGGAGATCGAGGCCGGCCGCTACGACCTCGCTTGCGTGACCGGCGTCGAGCAGATGAAGACGGTGGATTCAGCCACGGGCGGCGACTACCTGGGCACCGCGGCGTGGTACGAGCGCGAAGCCAAGGGAATTGAGTTCCCGTTCCCGAAACTGTTCGGACGGCTCGGCGACGAATACGACAAGCGCTTTGGTCTCAAGGACGAACACCTCGCGCACATCTCCGCCGTCAACTACTCCAACGCCAAGCGCAACCCGAACGCGCAGACCCGCAACTGGTTCATGAGCGAGAGCCATGCGCAGCAACAGTCCAAGTTCAACACCGTCATCGGCGGGCGCATCAAGGTCAGCGATTGCTCGCAGGTGACCGATGGCGGCGTCGCTCTGTTCCTTGCCTCGGAAAAGTTCGCAAGCGAATGGGCAAAGCGTAACAACCAGAAGCTGAGCGACATCCCGCGCATCCTCGGATGGGGCCATCACACGGCGCCGCTCGAATTCGACGCCAAGGTGGCGGAGAGCAAGGACAACCCGTACGTGCTGCCGCACACGCGGCAGGCGATCCTCGATGCGTTCAAGCGCGCGGGCGTCGCGGGAGTGGAACAGCTCTCGGGAATCGAGACGCACGATTGCTTCACGACGTCGGAGTACATGGCGATCGATCACTTCGGTCTGACCAAGCCGGGCGAGTCTTGGAAAGCGGTTGAAGGCGGCGTGATCGAGATGGGCGGCAAGTGTCCGATCAACCCTTCGGGCGGACTGATTGGCGCGGGCCATCCGGTGGGCGCGACGGGCGTACGTCAGATGCTCGACTGCTGGCGTCAGATCACCCATCAAGCGGGCGAGTACCAGGTCGAAGACGCAAAGAAGTTCGCGATGCTGAACATCGGCGGCAGCGGCACCACGAGCTGCGTATTCGTGGTCGGCAAGTAAGCGAAGAAGCCAGAACTGGATTCAAGCGGCGGCCCGATCTTCGGGTCGCCGCTTTCATTTCGGCGATACGACCAGGTTGTCCCACATGTTGTGCATCATCTCGCGATCGGCGGACGAATCGAAGTGAACGACCTCGCCGGTCACGAGCAGGGTCGAGTCATCGCCGGAAGACTCGACGTCAGCCTTCGCCTTGATCACGGCGTCCGCCTGGTCGCCATACCGCGTCAGCGCCATGTCCTTTAGCTGCTGCTGGATCTTGTGTGTATCGGCCGCGTCCGGCGAATACGGCTCGCTGAATTTTAGTTCTCCCAGAACTTGGTGGGCCGCGTTGGGCGGAAGATCCCCGGTGCTGACGTAGATATGTGCGGTGTCCATCCGATAGACCCTCTGTGCGCGTGTTTCTTCCTCCGCCTTGCGGCTGGACATCAACGAGGCGCACCCGCAGAAGGTTGCGGCGATGAAAGCGACGAGCAGTTTTGAGCCCCAATTCATCTGCGAAGACTTCCGGTTCGTGTATGCCCGATCAGTTCATCCTGAGTTCTTTTCGCAGAAAGTCGGTTCGGTCTTTCGTGACCTCGGGCAACTCCATCTTGTGGCCGCTGTCGTACCATTTGAGTTGCTTGGGTTCGCTGGCGGCATCGAAGAATGCCTGCGCATTCGAGGTTGGAACACCCTGGTCGAGCCGCGCCGATTGGAAGAGCAGAACGGTGGGAGCTTCGTGCCCGATGTAGAGGATCGAATCGAGCGGTGCGAGCACGGTAACCCAGGACATCAATTGATCCCCGAGCTCCTTGCGAGTTCCGATCGCGAATGGGTCATGCGCGCTGGTGCAGACGTGGTAGGTAAAGCCCTGCAGTCCGACCTCGAGGACGGCGGCCTTGAAGCGCTTATCGACTGCCACGGCGACCGCGCCGATCATCGTGCCGCCGCTGTGGCCAACAAACCCGACTCGCTTTAGATCGACGTCGCCACGCGACGAGAGAATATCCACGGCGCGCCGCACATTGACCGTCATCATGACGTGGTCCTGGTAGTACGCTTGCGCGTTGCCGGGAGAAGCATTGCCGCACCAGTCCGGCAGAATCGAGACCGCGCCGAGCTTCGAGAACTCGAGCGCGTATTGCTCCCACTGCTTGTCGTCCGATCCAAGCCAGACCACAGCCGGGTAGCGTCCCTTGCGATCAGGGAAAATCAGCTCCCCGGAGCATTTCAAACCGTGGTCCGCATCGAATTCGATCGTTTGAACGGTCAGAAAACCGTCATCGCTGGTGCTAAGGACATTTACGGGCGGTGGAATCTCCGCCTTGTACTGGAAAATCTTTACGAGCTGAGAGTATGGAGGAAGGCTTTGTCGCGCCGCCCTACAGTCTGCGGGCTGCTCCCATTTGTTTCCAGGGTCGGCCGCAATCAGCGCGAGAGCAATGATCGACAGAGTTGCCGTGGCCATCCGAGGGCGATAGTCGCGGCGAGTCACTGCGGCTCCCATGACCTCAGGCGCGGAATCCATCGCGAAATCGGCCACGCGGGGATGACGCCTGCGATCATCGTCGGAAGCAGCAGTACCGACAACACACTTCGGACGATCAAAAACGATTTCATACTATTCGCCAACGGTGCTTGAAGGATCAGGTGGCACAGGCTCTCGCCTGTGTTCCTCGCTACTTCGCCGCACGCGAAAGGCGGATCGCGAGCAGCGCCGGCCATCCGACATAGCGTTCAGCGCGCGGCGCCTTGCCGACTATATCCGCCGTCATCGTGCGCTCGACCATCTCATCGATGACTAACCCTGTCCGGCGCGCCGCCATGACGAAGTCGGAAATCAAATGGTCGCGTCCCGCAGGATAAACCTTCGCTCCCGTCGCGGGATCGTTAAAACGAGCGCGCACGCCTTGCAGGTTCATCGCGGGATGCAGGTTGGTCACTACGATAAAGCCGTCGGGCCGGCAGATTCTCCCTAGTTCATTGAAATAACGATCGAGCGCGGCAATATGCTCGACCACCAGGCCCGAAATCACGCGATGGAAAGACGAGTCCGGCAGGGGCAGCGTCAGGCAATCGGCGCATACGAATGCGACTCGCTCCGCGCCGGGCTTCGACCTCGCTCGCGCCATCATGCCCAGCGAAAAATCGATCGCGACCACGCGCGCACCGTCGCGCGCCATCCGCAGCGCGTGGCGGCCCGTGCCCGTCCCAATATCCGCGACCGTCAGGCCGCGCACCTCCCCCATCATGCGCGCCGCTTCGGGTTCTTCGATTGCGATTAGCGGATTGCCGTCGGTGTCATACACTTCCGCCCAGCGATCGTATCCCTCGCGGGTCGAAACGATGACTTCAGTCACCCCGTCTGACGGCTGCGTGGCCACATCTCGATCATAACGCGGCGTCAGCGAGAGCCAAGATGTTAATCGTCGGACCAGGTCAGCTGCTACGGCACCTCGATAACGAAGCCGAGATCATTGTCATAAATCGGTACTCCAACCTCGTCATACCCTTGGTATATTTCAACGCTAAACCCCACAGGTCCGCCTGCCACCACGTTACAAAGACTCGGCAATGACACCCCCCACACGGTTGGAGGAGCCAGCTTGTCGCCTTTGGCAGTCCTCACGAAAAATGTCGGTGGCGGGGATTGATAGGATAAATTGAACTGCGATGGATTAGCGGGGAACACGCAGTAGGCACCAGTGCCCAAAAAAACCACCGAGGACACATTCGATCCGGTAAATGGGACGGAATCTCCCGGATTGGCATTGGCCCCCGCAGGTGAAACAACCGCCTCAAGCCGCGTCGTGACGATCCCTCCAAGCAGGGTCTCTTTCGGCTTGCCGCATTGGTCAGCGGAAGGCACCAGGCGAATCTCGCCGTTCGCGTGCACGCACACAAAGACCGTTTGTACGTCGTTCGCCGCCCATGCTTTTCCGCCAGACCCTACCAGGGCGAGACTGAACGAGACCGCCAGCAACATGGACACAACACGGAAACTTGAAAATGTGTTCTTCAATTTGACCTTCTCCCTTCTGGGCCGTATCGCGCGTGGGTGACTCCGCCTTTCCCGCGCGTTTCAGCCGAATTTGTTTTCCAGTCTAATTCGGCCCATTCGATCCGATGTTGTCCCAGCGTCCACAAAGACTTGACCGTGCGTCTCAGCGGAGATTCGGCACCCCAGATGCCTCGCTCTCGCGCTTCACTTACGATGGCGCGATGGCAACGCGAATCAAATTCACCCTGGTCGATGTTTTCACGTCGCGTCCGTTCGGCGGAAACCAGCTCGCGGTGTTTCACGATGCAGGCAAGCTGAGTAAGGCCCAGATGCAATCGCTCGCCCGCGAGATGAACTTCAGCGAATCGACGTTCGTGATTTCGCCTGCGCGGCGAGCCGATCCGATCCGCGTGCGCATCTTCACGCCACAGCGGGAAATCCCGATGGCCGGGCATCCTACCGTCGGCACGACCTGGGTGCTCGCATCGCGGGGCCAACTGCCGGCGGGCGACGCCGCCCTGCGGCTGGGCATCGGCGAGATCAAGGTGACGATCGAGGGACGCCCGCGGAATCCTGCGTTCGTGTGGATGGCGCACAAACCGGCTGAGTTCGGCGAACAGCGCAGCGATCGCGCTCGAATCGCCGAGGCACTCGGCATCCGCCCCGATGACGTTCGAGCCGATCTTCCCATCCAGATGGTATCGACCGGCAACCCTTTTCTGTTCATCCCACTGGCTTCCACGGATGCACTCGCGCGATGCGTTTCCAGCGCACCGGCGCTGCTCGGACTGTTCGACAGCCCGGGCAAAATACTGCCGGTTTATTTGTTCGTCTGTGGCGAGGCGCTGAAATCGGGCGTTCGCGCGCGGATGTTCGCGCCGCACACTGACGGCATCGTGGAGGATCCCGCAACCGGAAGCGCTGCCGCTCCGCTGGGTGCATACCTGCATGCGCAGGGCATCATCGGGCCGGTGCCTCGCACGCGGTTCAAGGCAATCCAGGGTGTGGAGATGGGCCGGCGCAGCGAGATTATCGTGGAAGTACGGGAGGGCGGCGGCGATCGGGTGTCGGTCAGTATCGGAGGCAAGTGCGCGATCGTGGGCGAAGGCACAGTCCAGGTTTGATGTAATCCTGCGCCGTTCGGACGGCCTCGATCGAATCCGCTTTTAACTGATCCGCGGGCAGCCTATGATTCCGCCGATGCACCACATTGCCATGCGGACCGGGTTCCCCAAGCCACGCTACCTTTCCGCGCTTCTCGCTGCGCTGTTCATCAGCGCTTGCGCCGGGGGCGACATATCCGAGCAGCAAACCTACGTTACCACTTCGCAGGGCCAGCGGGTTGAAGCGCTGCAGATGACTTCGCCGCGGGCGGACCAGTCCGCCGTCGCTCTCCAGGATGGCCGGGTGCTGATCGCGGGCGGCACCACCAATGCCAACGTCGGCGGGGTGACGAACACCGCGGAGATCTACGATCCGACCGCACAGACCTTCACGCAGACCGGTTCGATGACGGTGCCGCGGCAGGGAGCAACCGCGACGGTATTGAATGACGGCCGCGTGTTGCTGGCGGGAGGAGTCCAGAACGTCGGGTTTCGCAGCGAGCTCTCCAGCGCGGAACTTTACGATCCCGTAGCGGGCACGTTCTCTGCCACCGGCTCGATGCGCACGGCGCGCGAAGGCCATACCGCCACGCTGCTACGCGACGGGCGCGTCCTGGTTGCGGGCGGCAGCGATAACGGTACCCATACGCTCGATTCCGCGGAGCTCTACGACCCATCTACCGGGACCTGGTCATTCGCAGGACACATGACGGTTCCGCGGGTCGCACACGTGGCAGTACTGCTGGGTAACGGCAATGTGCTGATCGCGGGTGGTGGCCGCGGAGACCGCCCCGGCGGTTACATTGCTTACCAGAACGCGGAAACCTATAGCCCCGAATTCGCGCAATTCAATCCTGTTCGTTCTCACATGAGAAATGACCGCGTCGGCGCGGCCGCGCTCCTGCTCGACGATGGGCGTGCGCTGATCGTCGGCGGCAAGAGCGGGCAGGTACTGACCTCGTTCGGGCCCGGCACGCTGAGCCTCAACTCGATGACGCCGCTCGCGACGGCGGAAGTGTTCGATCCGGAGAGCAACAGCTTCATGGCCACCGGCAAGATGCACGCGCCGCACTATCTCCCGCGGCTGGCGAAGCTGCAGAATGGCGACGTGCTGGTCACCAGCGGATGGCAACAGCAGGGACCGGTCGTGGTCGGGATGGCGGCGGCCGATGTGTTCGTGCCGGGCCCAACCAACTTCAGCCAGGTTCCGCCGATGCATGTGGCGCGACTGCAGAACTCGTCCACCATACTCCCGGACGGCAATGTGCTGATCGCGGGCGGGATCGATGGAACGAGCAACGTGACCGCGTCGGTGGAATTCTACGACGCGAGACAGCATCGATTCGCGATGCAGGCCGAGCAACCCACCGCGCCGCCGCTGGAAGCGCCATCAGCATCGATGGGAGCAACGGAGTAAGAGCGCGATGAGTGAGACCGGCGCCGCAAAAAAGCTCGGAGGTTTTTCGCTCAACGATCTGGGCGGTGTGGCGCATTCGTTTCCGACCGGGAAGAATGCGTTGCTCTGCTTCGTCAAGGAAGACTGCCCCACGTGCGGAATCGCGATGCCGGTGATCGAGGCCTTCCATCGCGCGTTCAGTTCAAAGATCGATGTGCTGGCGATCGGGCAGGAAGCCGCGGGCAATCGCCTGCTCGCGCAGCGCTACGCCCTGACCTGCCCGATGCTCGATGACTCGACGCTGCGCGTGTCATTCGAATATGGATTCGATTCGGTGCCGACCGTCATCCTTGCGGACAAAGACGGCAACGAAGTTCTGAACTTCGCGGGCTTCGTGCGGAGCGATTGGCAATCGCTCGCGGCGCGACTTGCTCAGATGACAGCGCTGGCCGAGCCGAAGATCGATTGGGCGTCGCTGCCCGAATGGCGCGCCGGGTGCGGTTCGAAAGCGGTCGAACCGGGGATCGCGGAGCGGCTCGAAGCCGAGGCGCGGGGTGATCGCATGCAAGCCCGGCGTATCGAGCTTGGCGAGGGCGAAGATGTTTTCGAATTCATGTTCGAGCGCGGGCTGACCGATGGACTGCCTGTCGTTCCCCCCACGCCCGAGCGTGTCGCGTGGATGCTTACCGGGACGCGGCGCGACCCGCGCGAAGTAATCGCGGCCGTGCCGCCGAATCTGGCACCGCTGACGATCGAGAAAGTGGCGGTCAACGCGGTGATGGCGGGATGCCGGCCGGAGTATTTGCCGGTGGTGATCGCCGCGCTCGAAGCGGTATGCACCGACACTTTCAATATCCACGGGGTGATGGCGACGACGTGGGGCGCGACGCCGGTGATGATCGTCAACGGGCCCATCCGCAAGCGCCTGGGCATGAACATGGGAATCATGGCGCTGGGATACGGGAGCAGGCCCAACGCGACGATCGGGCGAGCGGTGAAGCTGGTACTGCGCAATGTCGGCGGCTCGCGGCCTGGAGATATCGAGCGCTCGGCGCTTGGGGCGATCGGGAAATTTACGACCTGCTTTGCGGAATGGGAGGAGCGCAGCCCGTGGGAGCCGCTGCACGTCGAGCGCGGCTTCAAGAAGGACGAAAGCGTGGTAACGGTGTTCGGACTGGAAGCGGGATCCCGGCAGATCGCCGATCAGACTTCGCGCACGGCTAGGGCACTGGTCGGGTCGCTGGGACTCGGACTGGAAGCGTGCTGGCATCCGAAGCAACACGGCTCGGGCGAGATCTTGCTGGTCGTGTCTCCCGAGCACGCGGACACGATCGCGCGCGACGAATGGAGCAAGTCGCAGGTCCGCAACCGAATCCAGGAAATCACTGCGCGTCCCCTGCGCGACCTGCTGCCCGACGAGGAGAGCGGCGAAGGGATTCCGCTCAAGGCGATGGGCCTGACCGATCCGACCGAAGAACAGCTCAACCAGAAGATTCCGAAGTTTCGCTCGCCCGAAAATATCAATATTATCGTCGCGGGTGGCGAAGGTGGTAAGTTCTCCGCCGTATTCGCCGGATGGGTTTCGGGACCGATGGGCTCATCCAGCGTCAGCCGCCGAATCGAGGAGATGCCATGAAGCAGGTAATCGTCGATCCCACCGATGAGCGCGAGCCGATTCGCCGCACGCTCGCCGAGCGTCCCGCGCAGATCAAGGGGCGCATCGCGATGCTCGACATCGCCAAGCCGCGCGGCAACGTGCTGATCGATCGCCTGGCCGCGCACCTGGAGGAGCGGCTGCCCGCGGTCGAAATCAAGCGCTATCGCAAACCCACGTTCACCAAGCCGGCGCCGGAGGAACTGCGCCGCCGCATCGCGGAGGAAAGCGACTTCGTTATCGAAGCGCTAGCCGATTGAGGGTCGTGCACAACGTGCAGTGTGCACGATTCAGTATGGTTCGAAGTTAATCGCAAGCCCTCGGTAGTAATCGCCTCCGACGTGTTCGTGGACGCCGCTGAAAAGCAGGCGGTCGCGCTGGGGCTTCCGGAAGTACAGCGCATCTTCGTGCCGCATCCGATCCAGGACGCCACCGACGACGAGATGCGCGCCAAAGCCGACGCGATCGTCGATCAG
>DATJWT010000062.1:0-14028 GCA_035500975.1 Binataceae bacterium (SeqCode) | reverse complement strand
CTAGTTGAACAACGCGCGCTGAATCGCCGGCAGTACTTCGCCGTCGTAGCGCTCGACGTGCGTCGCGAGCATCCGCGACAGTTCGAGCAGCGACTTCGCAAAACTCTCGCGTTCGGCAACATTCCCGCGCGCATCTGCGTGGGAGCCGATTGCGGCCAACAGCTTGCGCATTTGCTGGCGCTCGCTCTCGAGGGTCTCACCGAGCGTGTGCGCAATCGCGTGATGCGCTCCGCCCCAGGTCAGGACAAGCTCATCTTCGATTTGCAGATGCGACCATAGATAGCGCCTGATGCTCTCCCCTACTTCGCGGGCGTGCTCACCGGCTTCCTGGTCGTTTAGATTGGCAGCCAGCCGGCCGGCGGAAAGGGCCAATTGCAGGATCTGTTCATCGAGTTTCGTGTGCTCACGTGTGAGACACGAAACCAGGCTGTTGATCATCGGAACTTCCAGATCCGGCAGTCTGACAAAACAATCTTTCGTCATCGCGACGCCTATAGCGTCCATCTCTCTGCCTCCGCTATAAGAAGGCTAGAGCAACTACGATGCCTGATCCGGCGGGTAAGGTAGGGGCCATCTTGGCTCGACTTTTCGAGCCATTCTACGTCTTAGCGAAAGACGATAGATTCGCGGATTGAGAGAATCCCCATCAAATGCTACGCAGATTGCGAAGCCATCATTGGGCGGATCCTCCACTGAGAAAACCTGTGAATAGAGCGCTTCAGATGCCCTGCAGGATGAAGGCCCGGTAGTTGGCGCCCTTGAAGCGATGCTCGCGCGCCTCGCGGTAGGCAGGGCTGTCGTACCAAGCTTTGGCTTCCTCGAAGGTGGGGAACTCCAGCACCACCGCCCCTTCGATTTGCGGACCTTCGACTACCTCGTGCTTGCCGTACACAACGCGAGGGGTGACCTTGTGGCCCGCCAGAGTTGCCGGGGCAGCCTTGGAATAGATCTCGAGCTCTTTTGGATCGCGAGTGCTCTCACGAATGAAAATTGCGTAAGCCGCCATCTTTTTCTCCTCTCTATTCTCTAGAACTTTTCCTTGAAGGGTCGGACCTCGAGTTCCATCGTCCAGGCGCTGGGATCCTGATGCGCCAGGTGCCAGTAAGTTTCCGCGATCGCCTCGGGCTTGAGAAAGTCCTGCTCCTTGAAGCTGGGCTTCAGGCCGCGTGCTCCCGGAATGTCGATGCTGCCATCGACGTTGATCCACGCGACGTGGATGCCCTTCGGCCCGAGGTCACGCGCGAGCGCCTGCGCGAGGCCGCGCATCGCAAATTTCGCCGGGCCAAACGATACTGATTTCGCGCCGGCCTTGACGCCGGCGGTGGCTCCCGTGAAGAGCATCACGCCGCGGCCCCGCGCGAGCATCGCGGGAGCGACTTCCTTGGCCGCGATAAATGCGCCCAGGGCGTTGACGCGCCAATCCGACGCGTACTGCTCGGGCGTGATCTCGGTGATACTTCCGAACTTCCCGGTGCCGGCATTGTAGATCAGCAAATCTACTTCCCCGAGCTTCAAGCGGATCTCGCGGAACGCCGCGCTGATTTGCGCGGGATCGCTGACATCGCAGACGAGATCGTGCGCATCGCCGCCGTCGCGCCGAATCTCGCCGGCGAGCGATTCCAGGTACTGCGCCTTGCGCGCGAGAATCGCGATTGAATACTCGGCGGCAAAGCGCCGCGCGAGAGCCGCGCCGAGGCCAGGCCCGACTCCGATTACAACCGCAACGCCTTTCCTGTTTGCCATGATCGTCGAACACTCCAATTAACTTCGCCTGACCGTCATCCGGCGCGCGCCACCTTCTCCCTTCGGGAAAAGTACTTCCTTGCGGACCGCGAAATTCTAATGCCCTTTCCTGGTCATCCGGATGCCGAAGCTTTTCATGAGCCTGGTTGGCAAGTCCGCACCAAGCATCGCGAACACCACGTCGTTTTCAAGCTCGATCGGTTCCGTGAGCACCACCGTGCCCGGACCCGCGGTCAGCTTCGGTCCCGCCTGAGCTGCGCGCGGCGCGAGCACGACCTTGCCCGGCTTTAGTTCCGTCACCTGGCTGAACGGGTACGCGGTGATGAGATTCTGCTGCTCGAGGGCGGTGATCTTGTCGGCATTCTCCGGGGTAACCGGCGGCCCCAGCGTCACGTCGCGGAATGAATAGCTGACGGTGTTGCCCAAATCCGGATTCGCGAGCGCCTGCGTGACTTCCGCGCCGGCGTTGCCGCCGCCGACCACCAGGATGCGTTTGCCCTTGAATTCTTCGGGCTCGATCAGGTTGTAGAACACCCGGTCCGGAGCCTCGCCCGGAACACCGAGCTTTCTCGGTGACCCGCGCACGCCAATCGCGAGGACGACGTAGCGCGTCCTGAAATTCTTTCCGGAAGCGGTGCCGACTTCGAACACGTCTCCCGCACGCTTGATCGCGGTCACTTCTTCGCGTTCTTCGATCGCGATGCGCGTGGCCGCGACCATCTCTTCCCACTTCTTGACCAGCCCCTCCTTGGAGTTGTCACCCTCCATCATGAAGCTGCCGTACTCGTTGATATCGATAGGGGTGGATTGCACGAACTTGCCGCGCGGGTAGTTACGAATCGTGCTGGCGGCGGTGGTCTTCTCCAGCGCGATGTAGTTGAGGCCGCGGCTCTTCGCAGTCGTGGTAGCGCCGATTCCCGCGGGGCCGCATCCCACGATCGCGATGTCGTAGACTTCGGGAGCAGGCGCCGCGCCTTTCAGCGCGCCGGCAACGAACTCCACCGCCTGCCTGCCGGAGCGCATCGCGAGGTTGATCGACGCGGTCCCGGCCGTCTCACCCACGACATAAAGACCGGGCACGGAACTTTGATACGCGTCGTCGAGCGCCGGAACCTCGGCGGTCCGCTGCGGCGCCACGCCGCTGCGCGCGCGCCTGGCGGCCACTTCACGCGGGAAGTAGCGAACGTAGCCGGCGGCGAGGCCGGACAGCACGACAATCGCCACGACTCCGACTCCCCATGGACGCCAGCTCTCCGGCCGCACCGAAACCTGCGGCATCGAGCCGTGTACGAACTTCATGTGCACGGCGTACGCGGCAAACTGGAGGCCGGCCTCCGGATGCGGCCGCACGGTCGGCGCTTTGTTGGGGAAGTCCTTTACCTTCTCCGCGCCCTTGTAGTTCAGATGAAAAGCGTGGCACTCCGCGCACCCGGTGACCTTTTTCTCGCCCGAGGGTGGAAGCACGGCGGCCATCGCGACCTGCACGCCGAGGACTGCGCTGTTCCGCGCCTGCTCGCCGGCCTTGGCCGGCTGATGCGCGTGACAGGCAAAACAATTCGATACCCGCTTGCTATGGAAATCGCCGGGCTTGGCGGAGTTCTCGATGTCGGTGTGGCAATCGGCGCAGTTGGATCGCAGATGTCCCGCGGAATGCGCGAAGATCGCCTTCACGAACTGGAAATGGGCGGGCGCGACGTAATCGATAAGAGTCGGTTGCGGAGTGTCGGGCGACTGCTGGGCCGCGTACTGCGGCGCCGCGTCCGTGAGCTTCAGCTCTTCGTCGCGCCAACCGGCGTGGCATCCGCTGACGGTGCATCCCGCCATCGCGATCGAAAACTTGTCATCGCTGGTTGGCGTCCACGCCCGCACGACGTGACAGGTCTTGCACTGCAGATGCTGTCCGGAGGAATCCAGCACGCCGCGCAGCGCCGCGACCTGCGCTTCCGCTTCTTTCTTGCGCTCGGGAGATCGCATCTTCTGCGCCTGGTCCTGCGCCTTTTGCAGATGATCGATCGTGTCCTGCAGGTGCTGATGATGCGAAAAATCTTTCTCGAAGATATGAACCGGCGGCCCATTGAGGAGCATCGGCTTCCGGCGATGCGCACTCACGTCGTCGATCGAATCATGCTGATGGCACCACGCGCAGTTGCCGCCCGATACATCCGCGAGATTCACCACGCGTCCGACGTGATCGGTGTGGCATGACATGCACGCCAGGCCGTCGTGAAAACTGGCGATGGTCTTGCCGGCGATTATCCCCGACGAAGTGTCGCTGACCTTGGCGCCCGAGTGCGGATTGTCGGGCATCTGCCCGTGACAATCGACGCATTCCGTGCTCGCGACCGGCACGCCGCGCCATGGCTGATGGCACGCGGCGCAGTTTGACGCGAAAGACTGATGGCCTTTCAGCAACTCGCCGGGCGAGTAGCTCTGATGCAGCGCCAGCCACATTCCCAGCAGCAGCAAGGCCGTGCATCCGAGGACGATGAGGGTCCGCCGCCGCGTCATAGCCCGTCGAAGTAGAGGACCGCGGAGACGTGAAAAATCAGCAGCCCGAAGGTGCAGAGCGCGACCGCGATGTGAAAGCGCAGCCACTCGGTGCTGAAGTTGAGATTGAAGCGGTTGTGCTCGAGATTGATCTTGCGCGCGGTCAAGTCGACCAGCTCGTTCCAGGCGGCCGCATCGGCCGCAAACTGCGCGCCGATCTTCCTGAACTCGGCGCAGGTTTGCGCGCCGACATTCCGCCGCATCATGGTCGCGCGGAACAGTTGCCAGCGGGTGGTGACCTTTTCAGCTTCGAGTATCGGCTTCAGGTTCTTGACGTAGGCTTCGACGAAGGCGGGCGGATGCCCCAGCACCTTTTCCTCGGCTTCGACGTAAGCCGCGTCGGTGCGCGATGCGACGTCTTCGAGCCGCACTTCGCGCTCGGCCATCGTCTCGATCGCGCGCGGCAAATATTCCTGGATCGCCACACCGACAATGCCGCTCAGCAGGAGCAGCGCGACGGCAATTGCAAGCAACATCTCGACCGGGCTCATCAACCCGCCGCTCATGTGCCACCACAGCGGCAGGATGACGAGAATCCCGAGCGTGATGTGAACGGCGCGCCAGGTTTCCAGCCGATCCAGCACCACCATTCGCTGCTGCAAGCGCGGAGACAGAATGCGCGCGGTGGCGCGCAGCATCCGCAGCGAGAACCACAGCGATCGCTTGCGCACGCTGTACCATCCGAGCGCGATGAATCCGGCCAGCGCGATGGCGCCGCTCCAGTACTCGGTGACGATCGCGCGGCGTTGCGCCACGAGCGTGTGCGCGACGATCACGACGATTCCGCAGAGCAGCATCCAGAGCAGCGCGTTCAGCGGAAGCGCACGCGCGCGCCGGGTCACGGCGATAGTCGTGTGATGTGCGGTGGCTCCGCTCAAGGGAATCTCGCCAGCCTCTTCGGTGTCACGGAGTCCTAGTCGTTTCCGCCGGTCGCCTTGCGCACCGTGGCGATGTTGGCTTTGACCGCTCCGGTCTGCTCGAACAGCGTAGCGGAGGTAATGCGCATGGCGGCGCCGGTGGGACAATTGTGGACGCATCCCATGAACGGCAGACCGTCGCAGAGATCGCACTTGATGGGAAACGCGATCGGGATATGAGGATGCGCTGCGGGGGGAGGTTCCGGCGGCTTGTTCGCCGCATCGTTTTGATCGCGGATTTTGGCGAAGTCACCGCTCGCCACGCGCGCGGGCTCCCCTTGCGCGTGGCCCGCGGAGATGCGCTCCCAAAGTCCGGGTGCGGCATGCGACGCGACCGGGTAGGGCCGGTAGAAGGGCTTGCCCACCACTTCCTGCTTCCTGGCCTGCGCGCGGTCGAACTTGGCGGTCTCGATCATCGCGATATTGTCGTACGGGCACGCAATCGCGCAGTTACCGCATCCGATACACATGTCGTACTGGAAATAGATCTCGCCCTCGGGGCGGCGCTTGATGGCGCCGGTGGGGCAACTGTTCATGCACTTGGGATCGTCGCAATGGCGGCAAGCGGCAGGCACCAGGTACTTGCCAATCGCCACGCCGTTGCGAACCAGGCGGCTCTCGCCGTGCAGCGATTCGCAGGCCTTCACGCAACTGTCGCACTTCACGCAGAGGTCGAGATCCATCACCAGCAGCGCGTCGGCCTGGACGTATCCAAGCTGCCCGCTCTTCTCGAGCAGGTCGGAGATTTCGGGAGTGATGAGACCCTCGAGTGCGTGGCGCCGCTCTATGGTGGCACGCACGTGTTTCTCGACTTCGGGAAACTGCTTGCACAGCTCGATGAAGTCCGCGGCGCGCAGCTTCACCAATTCGCATTTGCCGGCGGTCAGCACATTCGCATAACGCTTGCCATCGCCAAGCAGCGCCATCTCGCCGAAGAACTCGCCGACTCGCCGATAGGCGAGTACGCGATGGGTCCCATCGGGGCGGTCGAGTACGACCTGCACGAAGCCATCGCGGATGATGTACAGCGCGTCGCCTTCCTCGCCTTGCCGGATGATCGGGATACCGCGCAGGTCGTAGCGCAGAATCTCGCAGCGCTGCACGAGCTGATCGATGAATTCACGGGGCACGCCGCGGAACAGCTCCAGTTCCTGCGCGAGCACGCGGACCGCGCGGTCGCGGTAGCGATCAGTGACGACTTGGCGAGCCTCGGCGTTGCTGATGAGGAACTTGAGGCAGTAGCGCGGCAGGTAGAAAAGCTCGGTATCGTTCGCGCCCGCGACGACGTCGGTGGTGCGCGCCAGCCCGCCCAGGGCGCCCAGCTCACCATAGAAAGCACCCTCGGGAAGAGATGCCACTTTTGTTCGGTGTCCATCGGCCGCGACATCGTAGAGGTCCACGGCGCCGCGCATGACAAAACAGAGGTCGAGTTCGTATTCGCCTTTGTGGCAGACCAGGTCCTGGGCGGCGAAGCGGCGCAGGCACATGCCGGGTTCGCGCTTGAGCGCCTCGATGAATGCGCTCCGCTGCTCATCGGTGAAGGTACTGAAAAGGGGAATCCTGGAGAGCCGCTGCCAAAGCTCCTGGGCTTCGACGGACACGACGACGCCACTCTGTTCCACGATGGTCTCCGCTTAGCCGGTCGTGACAATACTGTCAAACGAGTCAGGATCTGCTGCGTTTTGTTCAGGTTGCATGGGGTATGCGAGCAGATTTCGTTCGGCCGAGTTTAACCTTTCCCAGCAATTCCGGACCTTTTCTTTCCGCGACCCTAACATTTGTTAACATTTTCGTATTCGCGATTCCCTCACCTCACATTCGTTTCGGCACGAACCGGCAGAGAGCCAGCGCGGTCAAGGGGAGATACGATTGATAATCCCGAGATCACTGCGGCACGATGATCCGCCGACCGCACTTTGCTGGCAAATGGTCAGGGGACGCCGGGAAGGTTTGCGCAACCCCTCAACAGACGGGGCTCTGCGACCGGCGCTCTCGCAAGGAAAGGAAATACTTCTCAACGTATCGGTAATGCGCGAACGCGAGCGCCACCGTCATCGAGGGCAGCACTATCCATTGGACACGGTAGAAATGAGGCGGCAGGTAGCGATGCGCCACCAGTAGCGTCACCAGGGACGACGGCAGGAACTGGAGCAAGTAGACGCCGTAGGAAACCTTTCCGATTTGTACCAGCGGACGCCATGAAAGCCCCCGCACAAACGCGTTCTGTGTTCCGAGGTGGATAGCGGCAATGATAGCCCCGACGTTCAAAGCCATCAGCGGAGAACCGACGGTGTAGTACCACCAGTTAAGATGAGTGCCGAAGACGAGCATGGGAACTGAGAGCGCCACGAACAGCCACAGCGCAGTGGAGGAGTAGAGCCGCGGCATTTTACTCAAATGCTCGGACAGCAGCCCCAGGATGCAACCGATCCCAATGCCATCGATCCGGGTTAGCGTGCAGAAGTAGAGAAACGCCTCGGCCGTACTGTTGACCGGATTGCGTGACCAACCGCCGGGAGAGGGAGGCGCGAGCCACACATAGATGACCACGCGCAATATAACGGCCGCGCCCACCAGCCAGTACAGCGCGACCAGGGCGCGTTGACGGCCCATCTTTCGGAGTGCCAGGGGCCACGCAAGGTAAAAATGCTCCTCTATGCAGAGCGACCAGACCTGCATGAGCAACACGCCACCCGTCAAAGTTACTCCGAAAGTTGCGATGGCCCAGAAGTTCTGCGTGTAGGTGATGATGTAGACGATCTGCGAGGCAGGAAGCGATTGTCCGCGCGCCTTCAGCAAGGCCAGCGACAGGACGACTGCCGAGATCAGCGCCGGGTAGAGCCGCAACACGCGTCTCCAGTAGAAGCGTGGAAAATCGATCGATCCGTGCCTGCCCAATTCGTCCACCAGCAGGCGGGTTATCAGGAACCCGCTCAGGACGAAGAAAACGTCGCATCCGTACCACCCTCCACTGATCAAAAATCGAAAGAGACGGGTCGGGGCGCCATGGATGTGAAACATGACCACCGCGAGGGCGGCGAGCGCTCGGATGCCATCGAAAGCGGCTACATGCCTGGCGGCAGGTTGCGGGGCAGGGGCCGCAACGCTGGTTATGGGAACCTCCATGGGAGGTCGATCCCCCTGGTCGAGCTGAAGGTAATAGCGCGCCTGCCCTCGAGAGTCATCAGGTCAGCCGCTTGAGCCTTGGCAGAACTTCCCGATTGAACAGGTCATCGTGCAGAGCCAGGTGGAAGCACTCGACTCCGAGTTCATGAAACTGGCGCATCCGGTTGAGGATGGTCCGAGGGCTGCCGATGAGCCGGCTGGCGAAGCCTTCGTTGGTGTCGAGCTGAGTCAGGCGATCACCGAGCGATGACCACATGCCGCGCGCGCCGCCGGTCCTGGCACTGCGGCGCTCAACCATCGCAGTGTCGACTTTGTCCAGCATCGCTTCGAGATCGCGCTCCGCGGCCGCATCGGTCTCCCGGCACAGCGGAATGGAGTAGAGTGCGAACCTCACGTGGCGGCCCGTGCGCGCGGCGCGTGCGCGGACGTCCTGGATGATCGCGCCGATTTTTTCGGGCGGGCCGCCGTTCAGGAACATCCAGTCGGAATGCGATGCGGCCATGTCGCGGGCTACTTCGGATTGTCCGCCCTGCCATACTTCGAGTTTGGTCAGCGGACGGGGTTCGAGGCGCAGGTTGGATACATTGTAGAAGCGCCCCGAGTAGCTGAAATCCTCGTGCGACCACGCGCCGCGCAGGACATCGATAAATTCGCGCGAGCGCGCATAGCGTTCATCGTGTTCGAGCAACTCCGCGCCGAACATCCCGAACTCTGCTTCGTGCCATCCGGTGGTGACGTTGATCGCCCAACGCCCGGCGGAGACACGATCGATCGATGCTCCCCACTTGGCGATCGGTGCAGGCAGAAAAAAGCCGGGATGAATCGCCGTGATGAAGCGAAGCCGGCGAGTGATCGCCGCGTAATAGGCGGTCATCGCGAGGCAGTCGTAGGACGACCCTTCAATCTCCTGGCCGGTGCCCCACCATCGCTGCGCGACGAGCATGAAATCGATGCCGAGCTGCTCGGCACGCAGCACCGGTTCGATCATCGACGGACGCAGATCGTCGCCGCTCGCATCGGGTATGAGCCGCCGTGCCGGCCGGCCGAACAGTTGCGGTCCGCTGAGCGCGGTGGGAGCCCAGGTGCAGGTGAGTATTTCGGCCATCTATTCGCGTCGTAGCATGTTGCAGCAGGAATCTGAATCGAAACATCGGGGCTCTTTATTTTGCTGCGATAGCTGCGAACGAAGCATTCGCTGAGGTCCCTCGGCTCCGCATCGGAATGCTTCGCTCGGGATGACGAACAACGGAAATGGTTGGCGCCGAGAGGCTCGGCGCATCGTCGGCGGCAGCACACCATTTCGGTGTCTACTCTTTCCAGCATCGCGGCGAGGTCGCGCTCCGCGGCGGCATCGGTCTCCCGGCGCAGCGGGATGGAATAGAGCGCACATCTCACCTTGGGCCCGTCCGCGCGGCCGTTGGTGCGCTCGGGCGGTGCGGTGTTACCGGCGTTTATCGCACCCAGGAGCTCCAATGCCAACCTCTAATCGGCCGTACGCGCACCATTGTTCCCGAGACCCGGCCAACTTGTGACGGCTACTGTCACGACGAGCAACTACACGGTCCACCGCTGAAGGTCAGGGCTCCCGGACCGATCGTTCCTCCGCCTGATTGGAGGAGTCCACAGGCTCCGTCACTTTTGAATGTGGCGTTCGCCTGGGTAGCGGTTCCTGGTATCATCACTTGCGCCGTACATGACTGGCTGTTCGCCGCTTCACAAAATGTCAGCGAATAGGTGCTCCCGGCAGACAGCGGCAACAATTCCGTGCCCGGAATCGTCGAGACCGAGGGCGACGAACCGGAGAGACAGTACCCAGCGGGAAAGGCCAGGGTGTAGTCAATCGGCAGCGTCGGCTCCTGATTGCCGGCCCCTATCCACGGCGGCGTGGGCGAGGCGACGCTCGAGGGTGCGGGGCAGGCGTCGGTCGGATTATTGTCGGTGATATGCGGGTAGTTGGTGCCGTTGACCATGTTACTGGCGACCGTGGTCGTGGTGATCGGGGTGCCGTTGGTATACGCGAGCTGGTTCATGTTTGCCGGCCACGATGCGGTGTAATCCAACGCTCCTCCATACGGCGTCGAGCAGGCTGCCTGGCCGGCTACCGGCGTATAGCTTCCGCTTTTGTTCACCGTGATGGTGTAGAGCCCGCAGCCGCCTTCCGGACAGGAGTAGAAAGTTTCGCCATGCTGAACATCGGGACACGGATCGGAACTGCTGGTACCGCAGCTCCCAACCGGCGAAGGACCACCGCCTAGAGGAATGGATCCGCTCACGGCGGCTCCGTTGGGCGCAGTCTGCTGCATTATCAGGGTCAGGAAGCCGGTGGTGGGATTGTAGTAGTATTGGCCGGGTTTCAGGGCGGCCAGGTCCGTTGCCAGCGGATTCACGTTAGTCGGGTCCAGCGCGGTGAGCGCCTGATTGGGCGGAACGGTGAAGCAGTTCGCCACGTAGGTGGCCGGATCGGCATTGTCGAGTCCGTTGCAGGTCAGCAAATTCCAGTAAGAGGTCAGATCCGCGGGCGACTCCACCGTAAGCGCTCCCAATGACTTGACTCCCGTCGATACGGTGAATGCACTCGCGCTGGCCGGCCCGCCGTTGGCCTGGCTTCCGTAGCAGATGCTCAGGCGGATCTGGAACGGGTTGGAGGAGCTGATTCCACCCGCCACCGAGGCATCAGTAAACGTCACGTCAACGTATTGCTGCATGCCTTGTTGAGCGGTGACGGTGTAGCCCAATCCATTGATCACCTTCGGCTCATAGACACCCTGCGAGTTGCGTCCCACCAGCGCCATGCATGAGTGGGTGGAAGGGCAGGTGACCGCCGAACCGCCCGAGGGCGTGTCATATTGCTGACCGGCCAGGCCGCCGAAATCGAGCTGGTCCTTGGCAAAGACCAGGTAATTGCTGTTGGTGCTGGGGGTCTGCATCGAGAACTCAAGGGTGGCGTAGTCCTGCGGGCTCATCAGGGCGGTAGGCCGGTTCTCCATCGCCGCGTCCTGCGGCCCCTCGGCGAGGCATTCATCCACCGCGTTGGGGGTCGAGACAAACGGCAGATTGTTGAGAGAGATTGGCGACTTGTTAGCAACCGCCGTGCACGGTGCGTTGCATCCGGCCGGTACCACTTCGTAGCCGGAGAGGGTCTGGCCATCCTCGTCGAGAATTACGGTATCCTTGTCGCCGTCCTGAAAGGTCGAGAGATTCACGTCCGCGGTGTAAACCTGATGACGGAGGTCGGTGTTATTGAACTTGGCCTCCTCGGAATACTGGGTGGGGGGATAGCTGTTGACGTTGGACTGGAACCATCCGAAGGCCGCATCGCCCTCGTAAACAAAGGGCACGTTGGAAGTGCCGATCTTGTTTACCGACGCATAGAAGCTGAGGAAGCTCTGATCGAATCCGAGCAAATAAGCGGCCGGGTTGGTCAAGAAGTTGACGAACTGATTGCCGGACAAGCGCGCGGGACCGTCATATAGCATCTCGCCTTCCAGGTTCCAGCGGGGTGTCGGATAGCCATTGCCACCTGCTGGTCCAGTGACCTGATCCTCGTCGAGGCAGCCCTCAGTCGAGCCGCCGCCGGAGATCGCACCTTGACTCTGGTAGGGACACGGTCCGAAGCGGCCTGGATTGTTTGCGCTGACCCCGGCGAAGATCGAGTTGGACACCACCGACCATTCTCCGGGCGGAGAACCCTCGGTCCCGCCGCTGCTCACCACCGAGAGACTGTCACGGTTGGTGGCCAGGCGCGCGCCATCCACCACGTAGAAGTTCGGACGCACCCAGATGCCGCGATTGCGGTTGCGCGTCGCGGTCATCCCTTCGATTTGCGTGTAGACGTCGGCGCCGGCATTCACGGGAGCCAATGAACAGGCCAGAAGGCTCGTCCCGTCCGTGCCGACATCGGACGCGCTATCCAACCCGGTGTAGCAGGCGTGCGCCCGGTTGTCGGCAAAGTACCCCGCATCCTGCGCTGTCCACTGTCCACTCGCGGGAGGTTGTGCGGAAAGCTGCGGGGTATTCGCTTCCGCGATAGTTTGAGCTTTGCAGGCGCCGCCATTGCTGTACGGCAGATACCAGAAACCGCGGCCCTCTCCCTGGCATCCTCCAATCGAATTGCCACTGAGCGCGTTCTGCACGTCGCTGATATAGAAGCCGGAGGCCCACGCGGTTTTATTGACGGAGTCGGTATTGGCGATATTGAAGCCGTCGTAGCCGTTGTAACAGGGGCTCGCGCCCTTGGTCATTGAACACGGTTGATTTGACGGATTGTTGGTCAGATAGTCGCCGACCCACCAGAAGGCCGCCGCAGCGCTGGCGGCGGTATATCCCGGGCCGAGCTGGTCGTTGCCGGAGGGGATCGCGAACGAATTGCTCATCGCGCCAAGGCCGAGATTGTTGGTGAAGGAGTTGCCCACCTCGTTGCCGTCGGCGATCAAAAACAGATGGCTCACCGCGCGAGCGACCACGTTATTCGCAAAGCCGAGGTCGCTGGCCCCGCCGCTGCCGTTCCCGGGATTCACGCTGCTCGGCGAAGAGAGCACAATCCCGTGATTGTAGCTGTGATGAATCGAGTCGCTGTCCATGATGGCCGCGCTGGACTTGAAGTCGGGCGAAGGCACGAAGGTGACCGAGCCGATAAAATTGGCCGGATAACTCCCAGGCTGGGGCTTACCGAACTTCTCGATTTCGACCCCCCACAGACGCGCGTTCGACCCCTGCTCGAGGTCGAGCTCGCCCCCCCAATGGGAGGTTGCGGGAGAGACCGTGCTGGTAAGCTTGATGTTGCGCGAAATCAACCCGACCTCGGCGCGCTCGTCGATGCCGTAGTTCTTGGTGTAGTCGTCGGAGAAGGCCGCCGCACCCGAGTCGGGAGCCGCTCCTCCGAAGTGATACTGAGTGAGCGGAGTGTTGGGACTGAGCGTGATGGTGGTGCCTTTCACTCCGGAAGTCGTGGTCATGCTCGCAATCTGGACGAACTCAGAATCCTGCGGCGCGAAGTCTGTAGTCCCCACCACAATCCAGTCCCCCGGTTGCCAGTCGCTGGCGACGCTGGCCGCCACCTGCAGGGTGTTTGGGCCGCCAGGGCAGGTGGTGCTGCTTGCGCCCAGGACAGGGCTCGCCGCGCCGTTACCGGGACCGAAGGTGAGGGGTCCGGCGGGACAACTCAAATTCGTCCAGCTCGTCCCGCCGATAGGGACTGTGCCCTTGTGTCCTTCCAACACCAGCGTGCCGCCGCTATTGACCGTGATACCCAAGGAGTGGCCGGGCGTAGGGCTGGCCGTTGGGCTGGGAGGCGCAAAGTTTATGGTGACCTGGTTGGTGGGGGCGTCCAGCCCGATGTTGCAGGCTTCCACCTTGCCGTTGTCGATGATGCCCGTGGTGGTGAGCGTGTAGGTCGCATCCGCGAAATCGAGCTTTGCGCCCGAATCGACAGTGATGGTTCCCGCAGTCTGGTTGCTTTGCACGAGCACTGGACTCGGGCATTGGTTGCCGCCGACTTCAACGTTGGCGCCCGCGCCACCCGAATTTGTCAGGCACGTTGCAAAGTCGGTGTAGGCCGTAGCTGCTGTGCTGCTAGTTTCGGCGTCCGCGAACGCGGATGACCTGCTTTTGCAATGTGTCAGCGACTTGGTCGATGACCCGCTACTGCCACTACTACCGCCACAGCCCGCGATAGAAATCGTCAGTGCGCAAAAGA
>DATJWT010000061.1:0-2972 GCA_035500975.1 Binataceae bacterium (SeqCode) | reverse complement strand
GGTCTCGACCGAACCGAAGATCGGCAGCGCCAGGGGATGGCCCTTCCAGAAGTTCATCGTGAAGAGGTCGTGGATGAAATCGTCGGGGGTGTCTTCGGCCTGCGAGATTTCCTGCAGCACGACCTGGCGCTCACGGTCGATCTCTTCGGACGCGAAGATCGACTCGAGGAAGATGTCGGCCAGCAGCTCGGTAGTCATCGGGAGGTGCTGCCCGAGCACCTTCGCGTAGTAGCAGGTGTATTCCTTGCCGGTGAAAGCGTTGAGCACGCCGCCGACCGCATCCATCTCCTCGGCAATCTGCGCGGCAGTCCGCTTCTTGGTGCCCTTGAACAGGAGATGTTCGATGAAGTGGCTGACGCCGTTGTCGATCGGCTCTTCGTAGCGCGAGCCGTTCTCGACCCAGATGCCGATGGTGGACGAGACCACGTGCGGCATCGACTCGGTCAGGATCCGAAGGCCGTTGCTGAGCTTGCTGCGTGAAAGCATCACGCTATTTCGCGCGGGCCATTTCCTGCTTGGCTTCGCGTAGCGATAGCCGGATCTTTCCGCTGCGGTCGACGTCGAGCACCTTGACGTCGATCTCGTCGCCCTCGTGGACCACATCCTCGACCCGGCGCACTCGCTCTTCGGAGAGCTGCGAGATGTGCAGCAGGCCGTCGGTGCCGGGCATGATTTCGACGAACGCGCCGAACTCGACGATCTTACGAACCTTGCCGTGGTAGATCTTGCCGATTTCGGGCTCCGCGGTGATCGCCTGGATCGCCGCGATGGCTTTTTCGAGCGAAGGGCCGTCGGCGGATGCGATCAGGACGGTGCCGTCATCCTCGATATCGATCTTGCAGCCGGTCTCTTCGACCAGGCCGCGAATCACCTTGCCGCCCGGGCCGATCACCTCGCGGATCTTGTCGGGCTTGATGTGAATCGTCACGATACGCGGCGCGTAGGCCGAGATATCCTTGCGATGGCTGGGCAGCGCCTTCTCCATCACGGACAGGATGAACAGCCGCGCGTCGCGGGCCTGGTAGAGGGCCTGGCGGAGGATGTCGCGAGTGATGCCGCCGGCCTTGTTATCCATCTGGATGCCGGTGACGCCGGTTGAAGTTCCGGCAACCTTGAAGTCCATGTCGCCGAGATGGTCCTCGTCGCCCAGGATGTCGGTGAGGACGGCGACCTTGTCGCCTTCCTTGACGAGACCCATCGCGATTCCGGCGACGGGAGCCTTGATCGGCACGCCCGCATCCATCAGCGCCAGCGTTCCACCGCAGATGGTGGCCATCGAGGAGCTGCCATTGGACTCGAGCACCTCGGAGACGAGCCGAATCGTGTAAGGGAAGTCGGCTTCGTCGGGCAACACGGGAATCAACGAGCGCTCCGCCAATGCACCGTGACCAATTTCGCGGCGGTTCGGCGCGCGCAGAAACTTCACTTCACCGGTGGAGAAGGGAGGGAAGTTGTAGTGCAGCATGAACTTCTTGAAGCGTTCGCCGAGGAGCGCATCGATCTTTTGCTCGTCGGAGCCGGTGCCCAGAGTGGCGACCGCGAGGACCTGGGTTTCGCCGCGGCTGAAGACAGCGGAGCCATGGGTACGGGGAAGTACCTGGACTTCGGCGCTCAGCGGACGAATATCGGTCGGCTTGCGATCGTCGATACGGCGGCCGTGGTCGAGAATCTCGCCACGAACCCGCTCGCGCACCAGCTTGTCGCACGCTTCGGCAAGTTCACCGCCGCGCTCCGGGAATCGCTCGCCCAGGGCGGCGACCACTTCATCGGTGAGGGCGTAGAGAGTGCTGTTGCGTTCCTTCTTGCCGGCGATCGCGAGGGCGCGTTCGATGCGGTCGCCGATGTGCTGTTTCACGGCACTCAGCAGCGCGGGGTCGATTGCTTTCGGGATAAATTCGCGCTTGGGCTTGCCCGCGATCTTGCGGAGCTCTTCCTGCATCTCGAATATCGGCTGCATGGCATCGTGGGCGGTGAACAACGCTTCGACGAGCGTATCTTCGTCCACGACTTCGGCGCCGCCCTCGAGCATCACGATCGAGTCGGGCTTGGCGGCGACCATCAGCGAGATATCGCTGTTTTCGAGATCGCCGATGGTCGGACTAACGGCGATCTTTCCCTCGATACGTCCCATGCGGACCGCGGCTACGGGGCCGTTGTGCGGAATATCGGAGACCTGGAGCGCAGCCGAAGCGGCAATCAGCGAAAGCGCATCGGTATCGTTATCGCGGTCCGCCGAGAGAACGGTGACAATAACCTGAGTCTCGCGGTCATAGCCCTTGGGGAACAACGGGCGCAAGGCGCGATCGATGAGGCGCGAGGTCAGAACTTCCTTTTCGGAGGCGCGGCCCTCGCGCTTGAAGAAGCCGCCGGGAATTTTTCCGGCGGCGAAGGTCTTCTCGACGTAGTCGACCGTCAGCGGCAGAAAGTCCACCTTGTCGCGGGCTTCATAGGCCGAGGTGACGGTGGCGAGGACAACAGTGTCGCCGTATTGGGCGAGCACGGAGCCGTGGGCCTGCTTTGCGAGCCGGCCGGTTTCGAGCGACAGACGCCGCCCTGCTAGATCAAGTTCGAGTTTTCGAGACATTGGACACCTGAGGGAGGAACCGGGCCGCGGGACGACTGCGGATTTTTTTGTCCGCGTGGGCACCTCGGATGGTGCGCCCGGGGCGGCCAGGATGGCTGGCCCGGGCCCGCATCTGCCCTTGTCAAACAGTCGGGCGACGCGGCCGAAAATGTAGTGCGGCCTATCTCCGGATACCGAGCTTTTCGATCAGCCCTTTGTAACGGGCGAAGTCACGTGAGTGCAGATAGTCCAGCAGCCGGCGGCGCTGGCCTACGAGCTTGAGCAATCCGCGGCGCGAATGATGGTCCTTCGCGTGGGAGCCCAAATGCGAGGTGAGCTGCTCGATACGCGCGGACAGCAGAGCGACCTGAACTTCGGGCGATCCGCTATCGTTGGCGGTGCGAGCGTT
>DATJWT010000060.1:0-22926 GCA_035500975.1 Binataceae bacterium (SeqCode) | reverse complement strand
GCGGCTGCGACGAGGTGCATCATCTGGCGTTCGTCAACGGAACCGAATTCTTTTACGGGCAGCCGGAGCTGGTGCTGGAGGTTGGGGTAAAGGGAATCACCAACGTGATCGATGCATGCCGCCATCGCGGGGTGGGACGGCTCGTGCTCGCATCGAGTTCCGAGGTGTACCAGACACCCGATCGAATTCCGACCGATGAGAGCGCGCCGCTGGTCGTTCCCGATCCGATGAACCCTCGCTACTCGTACGGGGCCGGGAAGATCATCAGCGAGATCATGGCGCTAAATTTCGGCCGCCGCTTCTTCGAGCGCGTCCTGATTTTTCGGCCCCACAACGTGTACGGACCCGACATGGGATGGGAGCACGTGATTCCGCAGTTCGCTCTGAGGATGAAGCACGCGGCCGCCGAGCATCCGAATGGCGTCGTGCCTTTCGAGATCCAGGGAAGCGGAAACGAAACGCGAAGCTTCTGCCACATCAGCGATTTGATCCGCGGCGTCCAAGTGATGCGCGCGAAGGGCGAGCACCTGGGCATCTACCACATCGGAACTTCAGAAGAGGTGACTATCGGCGACCTCGCACGGCGGGTCGCTTCGTGTTTCGGCCGCACTATCGAAGTGCGGCCTGGACCGGCGCCGAAGGGGGGCACCCCGCGACGCTGTCCTGATATCTCGAAGCTCCGGAATCTCGGCTATGCCCCCAAGGTTTCCCTTTCGGAGGGTCTGAAAGAGGCGGTGGCCTGGTATGATAATAATGCCCATCTTGCCCCCTCTCGATCACCCATGTAACAAATAAGCGAGCTTAAGCGACCCATCGCCAAAGGTCACGAGACAGGTTCAAGAGCGTCAGAAATGGCAGAGATAAAGGTGGCTCGGGCTGCCGGCACCGGCGGTAGCGTTCCAATCGAATCGTGCCAGGTCTGCGGAAGTGAGGCAGTCGAGAACGTCCTTTTTCTCGGCTACATGCCTCCGGTCAACCAGATGCGGACGATCGGCGAGCTTCCGCACGAACAGCCCTCGTACCCAACGACACTTCTCTACTGTTCGCGCTGCGAGCTGGTTCAGCTCGGCCTCTGCGTTGACCAGGCGATCATCTTTCCGCCGGGCTATCCCTATACGAGCGGCACGACGCGAATCCTGCGGGAGAACTTCGCGGCGCTCTATGCCGAAAGCAACAGTTTGCTGGGGCTGAAGCGCGAAGACCTGATTATCGACATCGGTTCCAACGATGGCACCCTGCTCTCAAATTTCAAAAGCGGATCGCACCGAGTACTCGGCATCGAGCCGACTGACGTGGGACGCATCGCCGAGTCGCGCGGCATCCCGACCGTCCAGCGCTACTTCAACCTGGAGACGGCGCGCGAGGTTCGCGCGAAACACGGGGCGGCGCGGCTGGTCACGATGGCGAACTGCTTCGCGCACATTGAAGATGTCCATGCGATAGCCGACGGCATCTTGACTCTGCTCGATGACAAGGGAGTCTTCGTCTCCGAGTCGCACTACCTGATTGGTCTTCTCGATCGCCTGCAGTACGACACCGTCTATCACGAGCATCTTCGCTACTACTCACTACGCAGTCTGTCCTACCTGCTGGCGATGCACGGACTCGAGGTTTTTCATGCTGTGCCGATTCCGACTCACGGCGGATCGATCAGGGTCTATGCCGCCCGCAAAGGTGACTACCCCGTCAGGGCCAGCGTGGGCGAGATGATTTCGCGTGAGCCGCAGGGAGACGCGATGCGCCGGCGGCTGGCGGAATTCCGCACCCGGGTGATGCTGTCGAAGCTCCGCCTGTACAAGCTGCTCGGCGAGATCAAGGAAGGCGGCGGGCGCATCTACGGTATCAGCGCTCCGTCACGCGCCAGCACCCTGGTGACCTACGTCGGCCTCGACGACATCATGATCGACTATGTGTGCGAGGTTCCGGGCTCGTTGAAGATTGGAAAGTATCTTCCCGGCACGCTCATCCCGGTCGTGGAGGAAACTCGCTTGTTCGAGGATCAGCCGGAGTGCGCGATCATCTTCTCATGGCATATCGCGGAGGAGCTTGCTCCCAAGCTTCGGCAGAAGGGATATCGAGGAAAACTGATCGTACCACTGCCTGACCCGCGCGAGATTTAGGAAACGGAGCACGCACCGAGGAATCCGGATCGATGGAGACTCAGAAGAACCAGGCCGACCTGACAATCGTGGGAGGGGCCGGACACGTCGGGATCTCACTGGTCCTGGCGTTCGCGCGGGCGGGGCTTCGGGTCAACGTCAACGATCGCAACGAAGCGGCGCTCGAGACTCTCGCCGCCGGGCGGCTGCCGTTCATGGAGTACGGCGCAGAGCCGTTGCTCGCCGATGCGATCGGGCAAGAGCGGCTGATTTTTACGAGCGGCCCCGGCAATATCAGCCCGCGCGCTCCGATAATCGTCACGATCGGAACGCCGGTCGATGAGTTTCTGAACCCGGTGGCCAGGGTAGTGCAGGAGTGTATCGATGAGCTGCTGCCTTACCTCGAAGACGGGCAACTGCTGATCCTGCGCTCGACGCTGTATCCGGGAACGACCGACTGGATCAAGCGACACGTTGCGGAGCAGGGCCGCCGCCTCAAGGTTGCATTCTGCCCGGAGCGGGTGGTGCAAGGCTTCGGGGTGAAGGAACTGGCCACGATGCCGCAGATAATCAGCGGCACCACGGCGGAATCGGAAGAAGAGGCGGCGCGGTTGTTCAGCTTGATCGTTCCGGAAGTGGTGCGGGTCAAACCGATCGAGGCGGAACTGGCCAAGCTGTTCAACAACGCCTATCGCTATATCGAGTTCGCGACGGCCAACCAGTTTTACATGATCGCGCGATCCGCGGGCGCGGACTACGGGCGCATCCTCGATGCGATGCGCCACAACTATCCGCGGGCCAAGGGAATGCCGACGGCGGGGTTCGCGGCGGGCCCCTGTTTGTTGAAAGACACGATGCAACTCGCGGCATTCGCGCGTAACCAGTTCACGCTGGGGCACGCCGCGATGCTGATGAACGAAGGGATCGTGCTGCAGATCGTCGATGATTTGCGCCAGCGCTACGATCTGGCGAGCATGACGGTGGGACTGCTGGGAATGGCCTTCAAGGCCGACATCGACGATACGCGCGCCTCGCTCAGCTACAAGTTCAAGAACGTGCTCCGGGGCCATGCGGCCGCAGTGATCGCGACCGATCCGTTTGTTACTACCGACCCCAACCTGCTGAGCCTCGACGAAGTAGTGAAGCGCAGCGACCTGCTTATCCTGTGTACCCCGCACAGCGTTTATCGCGATGTCGATCTGCACAACAAGCCGGTAGTAGACATCTGGCGATTCTTCGAGAACGCGAACACCGTTTACTGAATCTTCGCGCGTGGACCCCGTATTGGACATCGTCATCCCGGTTTACAACGAGGGCGGCAATATCGTGCGCACGCTCGCCGCTCTCAAGCGATCGGTAGCGGCGCCATGCCGGGCGTTGATTTGTTACGACTTCGAGGAAGACAACACCCTGCCGGCGGTAAGAGAGCATTCCGACGAGCTCGCGGGCCTGAGCATTGTCTTGGTCAGGAATCGGGGGCGAGGAGCGCATGCCGCCACGATGTCGGGATTTGCCGCGAGCATCGCGCCGTTCGTGATCATGTATCCCGCAGATGACGACTACAACGCGGGATTGCTCGACGCGATGGTCGCAGAGGCGCGCAAGGGTGCCGACATCGTATGCGCCAGCCGCTTCATGCCGGGAGGCGAAATGACGGGGTGCCCCTGGCTCAAGGCGATCCTGGTGCGGATGGCGAGCTTCACGCTGTACCACTTCGCGAGGCTCCCCACGCACGACTGCACCAACGGATTTCGTCTCTTCTCGCGCCGCGTGATCGACGAGATCGAAGTGGAGTCCGATGCCGGCTTCTGCTTCAGCATCGAGTTGCTGGTGAAATGCCATCGACTGGGCTGGCGGATCGCGGAAGTTCCGGCAGCGTGGCATGAGCGGCGCGAAGGACAGAGCCGCTTCCGCGTGATGAAATGGCTGCCGGCGTACCTGCGATGGTACCGTTACGGCTTTGCGACGACATGGCTTCGCCGTTCCGCGGCGACGGTGGCATTGCGTCAGACGGCGACCGGCGCGGCGGCGAACTAATCTACGAAATTCCTGATGAGCAAAGAGCGGCGAGAACGGAAGCAGCGGAGCGGATGGCCCAGGGTGATCCGCCGGCGCGGAACGCGCCTTTCACCCTGGGTGGAAGTGATTGAGCGTGAAGTGCAGTTTGCGGCGGCGGAGCCCGCGCAGACGTACCACGGACTCGCGCTGTCAGACTACGTGACGATCGTAGCGGTTACCCGGGACGGCAAATTTCCGCTGGTGCGCCAATTCCGCCCGGCGATCGAGGATTTCACCGTGGAACTTCCGTCGGGACTGGTCGATGATGGAGAGAACCCGTATGAAACGTGCGTACGGGAATTGCGGGAAGAGACGGGCTTCGATGCGGTTTCAGTTCACGACCTGGGAGTCACGTGGGTCGATGTCGGCAGGCTGAATAACCATCTGCACGCGTTCTTCGTCGTAGCCGGCGAGCGCGCCGCGGATTTCAAGCCTGAGCCGGGACTCGAGATCTCGCTCGTTACACCAACGGAACTGGTCGAGATAATCAAATCCGACAAGCTCGCGATGCAGATTCACGTGGGCGTCGTGCTGCAGGCGGTGCTGCGCGGATATCTGAACCCGGACCTGTCGCGACGATAGTTTTCTACCGGCGTTCCCAAGCCAGCCACACCGGCCCGCTCACGACTTGCTCCCAGTTACGGTCCAGATTGTTGTTTTCAGAGCCGGTGGGAAGGACGACGTAGCGGATATCAAATCGTTCCGCGGTCGCGTCGGGATCCCCGGCAACCTGGTCGTAGTCTGCCATTCGTTCCGCGAGCATCGCGTCGCGCACCGCGGCATTGCGCCCCCATCGACCCCAGAGGTCGGCAGCCAGGCGCCCCTTTTCGCGACTTTCGAAAGCCTCGCGATCGAGACCGCTGAAGTAGGCGTCGGCTGCGATTCGCTCGTTCCACTCCTTGTCGTTGATGCACGAGCTTACTCGGGCGAGATAGCCGGCCAGCGGACGCTCATCGTCGGAGATTGTGAACATGCTGACCAGCTCCGGCATGCCGGCCACCACCTGGCCCGGGCGCAGTGCCGGCCGCGGCTGATCGGCGAAGCTGTCCCAGGTCTTCGTGAGCATCACGCTCTGTTCGGATCGCGTGGTTTCCAAACTGCGAATCCACAAGCCGGAGGCGATAGTGAACAGCAGAAGCCCAATACCCAGTGGCAACAATCTCCGTGACCATCGCGGCGACGACATGGTCGCATCGACAATCAGCAGCACGACGATCAACCACGCGGTCGGTCCCCACACGTAGTGCCAGTGCTTGTTCTCCATCTGCAGGCCGGTGAGGATTTGCTGATTGGTCACCATCAGTGCGGCCACGCATAGCGCCCACAGGTAGAGCAGGTCGCCGCGGCGCAGGAAAATCCAGGGGAGAGCGAGGACCATTGCGATTATCACGACCTTGGGAAACATCAGCTCGTTGAAATGGCCGATGGGCAGAAACTGATCAAAGCGCTGTAGCCAATCAGCAGTGCCCTGCCCCTTCAATATCAAGCCGCGCAGGATGAAAGGGGCCCCCAGCAGGAAGCCGACCCCTGCGGTCCACAGGTAGGCTCTGCGACGTGTCCGATCGAGAATCGCGCCGATGACGAGCGAGCCGGCGACCGCGGTCCAATAGTAGAAATACGAAAAGCACAGACCGAATCCGAACGCCGCCCACGCTGCGGCGGCACGCGAGCCGCTTTTCACGGCCCGGGCCATCGTCCAGATATAGATGAGAAGGACAGGCCACGAGAGAGCAGGATTGATGATTCTCCACGGGCCCGAAGTCATCGGACTGTCGGGATATGAGAGCAGCCGATCGGGGGGCAGGCGCCAGAGACGCACGAACTCGGCTACCTGTTCCACGAGCGGGCGGCCATCCATGGTTCCCAGATCGAACAACGCGAACAGCGCCAATGACAGAGCTATCCACCGCCGCGAGAAGTACAGGCGGAAAATCAAGTACCAGACTACTCCCAGCTCCGCACCGGCCATCAAGCGACGCACGAAACCTATATAGATGACCGGCAATCCCAGCAGGCGGGCAAGAATCACGGCGGGATTGATAAACAGCCAGGGAAGGTAGCTGTCCCTGCCGGGGCATACCGGATCCGCAAGATGCCACGGGTTCCCGTGCCAGGCGTGGCTTGCGACCGGCAGATAGATATCGAGCTCGTCGTAGTCGGCGATCCACACCGCATGACCGGTCCGCCACCATTCGATCAGATGCGGAAGTGCGGACATCACCGCGCCCGCAAATATGCAGACGGTCACGGCCGCCAGATCACCGGACCATCCGCGATTTCGTTCAACGTGGGCCGGAGAATTCATTTCGAGTTCGGAATTCTATTTCCGGGGTCGAGCACGGACTTCGAGGAACTTTCCATCGTAAACGAGGGCCGCGCCTTGAACGGCAGGACCGAGCTCCGGGAATGAGTCGAGTACAGTACCGCCTCTGACGGTCGAGAACCGCCGGAACAGGACAATCACATCTGCCGATGCGAGTTGGTCGTACTCCCTGGCCAGGTCAGATGGCAGCGCATTGCCGGGAAGAAAAAACGCCCCCACGGGGGGCTCGATACCACGCAGCACCAGGCCGGCACCCCCCATCTCTCCGAGCGTCACGGTTCTCCTGCCTGCGGCGATTTCCATTGCGCGGAGCCATTCGTCGTTGATATCAGTCCGGGTCCAGAGATCGCCGGTCGCGAGACTACGCTTCTGGGTCCGCGGAAGATTCAAGTCCTGGTAGATGGTGCGCACGAATGCGATCGAAGCGAGAAACGTGAGCGCTGCCAGGGCAGGCCTCTGCCAGTCGGCGAGCGTGGCGCACGCGATGAGGCCAATCGGCAGTATGTAACCGTAGTGCGATGTCAACACGGCGGCATCCGCCAGGACGAGCGCGGCAGTAGTCAGTACAAACAACTCGACCAATCCAGCGCGCCTTTTGCGAAGATCGAAAAGTGCGAGAGCAGCGCTGATCGCCAGCCAGACATCGCCCGCGAAATTGAAGGCAAGATAGCCTCCTAGAAAGAGGTTGAGATTCGCCCCCGGCGGCCGCTGGAAATGCTGATAGCCAGGCTGCAGTTGGCCAGTCATCCGATAGAAGTGAATACCCTGGAGCGGAAAAACGGTTCGGATGAAAGATCCGAAGCCGAACACTCCAACCAAAATTGCGACCAACACGACCCCTCCCGCCACAAGCGGAGCCAGAAAACGTCGAATCTCGATGGAGACGTTGCCGCGCAAACCCGCATCCCGGACTGTGAGCACAACCAGAATAGCCGCATAGATGTAGCCCATCGCCGGCTTGGACAGGGCGGCACAAAGCGCGAACGCGAAAGCGAAGAGCCATCTTCCCCTGAGCTGCTCGGCAAAACCGTTGATCAGAAACGCCGCCTCCATCGCGTAGGCCAGATTATCGAACGCGACGACGACGATCGGCATGGTCGTGAGCGCGAGCATCCACGTCAGCGCATCAGGACGCAGGGCTGCGATGATACGCGCCAACCCGATCGCGACGATCAGATCGATCGCGGTCACTGCGAATGCATACGTGTTGGGGGTATTGCCGAAGACTCCAAAAGCCAGCTTGCCAAACAGGAGCGGCAGGAGGCCGTAGTTGTAGCCGAAATCGATTTCGGGCCGCAGCCCACGACTGAGCAGACTCTGGACCGCCAGTACCGACCCGGTGTCTTGAAACGCGTATTCCTTAAAGGTGTGCAGAAGAGGCCATCGGATAGCGAGCAGCGCAGCCGCTTCGACTGCAAAGAGAAGGAACCAGCGACGCTCGGCTTCGGGTTTCACGACTTCCGGTCGACGCTGTCCGGGCCAATGCCCGCGGGCATCGCGATGAAGGGAACGGCCGGGATGCGATCGCGCGACATCGCCCGGGGACGCACCGCAACGGGGAAAGCCAGCGTTGTAAGTAGCGGAACCAGCTCCGAGTATCGCCGCAAAGTGTCCTTGCCTCTCGGTCAGTGCAACGAGAAAAGCGTCCCCGGTCAGGAGACCGCACCGATCGCGCCTGGGTGTACCAGGTCGGCGCATGACGCCGGGTTGACCGTGGTGGGGAATTGCAAGTAAGCGTGGGCGGGCCGCAGAAGACAGCTCCGAGTCGCTGCGGATGACCTGATGGCGCTCAAGATACCGATGAATGGACTAGTGCGCGCATTGTTGCGCTTCTGGGTCCGCCTCGACGTCGCACCCGGGTATTGCTACCGGGTTATCGAAGAATTGGCGTCGGACACGCCGGTCTTCAAAACGGTTGCCCTCCCGGGGGGCTGCCGAATCAATCTCGACCTGGCCGAGCATGTCGATCGACATATCTACTTCTGGGGTGCGTACGAGCCAGTCGAATCGTTTCTGTTCCATACGCTCATTGTGCCGGGCATGACGGTGGTCGACGCGGGAGCGAACATTGGACAGTACACCCTTCTTTCTGCCCAGGCCGTCGGACCCGGCGGGCGCGTGCTGAGCTTCGAACCATCAGCTCGAACCTTCGCCAAACTAAAGGAAAACGTCGAACTCAATCGATTCGAGAATGTACGCCTGTTTCCGGCAGCGCTTTGGGACGCCGAGGGCAAGCTCGGCTTTCGCCTGCCTGAACCCAACAATTCCGGAACCTTCCGCTACAGCAAAACCGGCGAAGTGGAGGTTGACGCGGTTCCGCTCGGCAAGGTCATTGGCACGAGCAGAGTGGACCTAATCAAAATGGACGTTGAGGGAGCCGAGGCTCGGGTTTTACGCGGCGCTGAAGCTCTCATCCGAAAATACCGGCCTATTATTCTGATGGAAATCAATCGGCGGGCGCTTGAAGAGAACGGCGTCGATCCGGAAGCGTTGCTGGGAATGCTAAAGGACCTTGGCTACAAAATGTGGCGTATGGGATCGAGCGCCGTAGACTCCTATGACGTGGAGTCCTTTGAGCAGATTCAGCAGGAAAATGTCATCGCGCATTGCGGCGACTTGCCGGAAGCCGTCTCCCGCGGCTGGACCGAACGATCTGCTCGCAGATGGGCTCGAGGAGCATGGCGCGTTCCATCCTTGCTCGTCCGCGACTGATTTCCGCGTGCTAGGGCAAACTCCCTGCCCCGCCGACACTGGCCACGTTCAATGAGGGCAGCCTCTCGGCTACGCATTGCGCGATCAGCGGTCCGGCAACGTGCTCACCGTGGCTGTTTAGATGAGCGCCGTCGTAGAACAAGGCCTCTCCGCCCGCGGCGTTCATCTGCGCACACACGTCGCAGGTCTGGATACCGTGCGCGCGCGCCACATCCTGATATTCGCGATACGCTTGAGGGTCCGAATCGGCGGTGACCGCGCCCATCGGAAAGAAAACCACGAGCGCCTTGGCGCCTGTTTGGTTGATCAGATCGAGCGTATGCCCGAAGGACTTCAAATTGGCGGTGAGGATTGCCGGATCGGATTTCTCCGGAGCTTGCCACTCGGAGCCACGCAGTTTGCTCCGAGCGATCTGAATGGCATGTGATGCAAGAAAGACGATACGGAAGCTCTTGCTGGTGGGCATGCCCGCCCCTTCATTCTTGGGGCGGCGTAGGTCTTCGAAGGGCAGAACCCAAATCACCAGGTCGGCGCCATACAGACCATAGCGCTCGACATAGGCCTCCATGTTTTCAATACCCCAGCCCGGAGCGGAGATGTTGACGCTGTCGACCTTCCGGTGGAGTTGTCGCGCGAGCGCATCGGCAACTTGCACGACGTAGGTGTCTGAATCCGATACGACACCGCCTCCGAAGGTAACTGAATCGCCGATGAACACGACCCGGAATGTTCCGGCAGGCTTCGTTGCCGGAAAGTCGGCACCGCGCAGTCCGGCCTGGTTAATGCGGTAAGGGATGCCGCGAGTTGATGGCCACTGGTCAGGCACAGCGAGATATCCGAACGCTGCATCGCGGTAGTAAATGGGCGGATCGCCTACTTTTAGAACCCACAGGCCAACGTTCGCGATCGCCAGGCTGAAAATCAGCGAACCCGCCATCAACAACGCAATTTTTACCAGCTTGCTCATCGGGGAAAGGGCCGTTGAAAAGCGTTTTCCTTCCGGTTCAGAAGCTCCGCGCCTGAAGAACCTCTCATCGAGCGACCTCCCCCGCCATCACTCAATCAACGGTCGGACCTTGATCGCGCTTCGCGGGCGGAGGCTGCTACGTTTCGGGGCTCCGAAACGTCCGCGTTCACCAGGTACTCCAGCACTCTGAGCGAGAGCCTGGAGCCGCACACCAGGGTCGCGAGCAAGTAGCAATCGACGGCCGCCAGGTTCACCGGCAGGAATTGCCCTTTCTGCAGGGCATAAAGAACGATGCCGGTGACGACGGTAGCAGCGGCCAACGGCCACAATATCGCGAGCAGGTCCGCAATTCCCGTGTAGCGGTTACCGTGTCGATACATTCCCGCAAGATACAACGTGGCGATCTGCGCGATGACCACCCAGGGACCGAACGTGTTGATATGAGGACGGGCGTGGCCGAACGGGGATCGGTTGTAGGCCAGTGCGCCGAACCACGCGACGATCGCGAGGCCCAGGTCGAGAAACACATACGGCACCCTGCGATTTCCAAGCAGGTCTTCGAACGGCATCCGGTCGGTTCCGACCGATGGCGTCGCGGGTCCGTAATCGAGGCGGGGGATTAGTGCGCCCGCGGCCGCGGCCGCTCCAGCCATGATCAGGAGCAGATCGATTCTCTGATAGGACAGTACGAACGCGATCAATCCGAAGGTAAGGCAGACACCGTAGAGCAATACGACCGCGGTGCGATGGGTGATCCCGAGCGCGAGCAGTCGATGATGAATATGCTCGCGGTCGGCAGTGAAAAGACCGATATCCAGCGGAGCATCGCTTTCGGCGTCCCTCGTTTTGACCGCTCGCAAGGTCCTTCGCAAGGTCGTCAGAGCGACTTCCGCAAGGGGCAACCCTACCGCCATGGCGGGCGCCAGGATTGCGACCACGGTGGCCAGCTTACTGGAACTTTGAATGCCGATGACTGCGATCACGAATCCGATCAGCAATGCTCCGGAATCGCCAAGGAACAACCGGGCCGGATGAAAGTTGTAGTACAGGAATCCAAGCAAGGTTCCGCACAATGCAGACAGGATCAGCGCCGTGCTGACATCCTTGAGGTAGAGCGACACGGCGAACAGAGTCGCGCTGCTTATCAGGCTCGCTCCTACCGCGAGCCCGTCGAGACCATCAATCAGGTTCACTCCATTGACAACGATGATGATCCAGAAGATCGAGATCGGAATGCTCAACCAACCCAGTGTGAAGTAGAACAGGGTCTTGATAGTGAATCCGGCCATGACCACCATGACCGCGGCCGCAATCTCGATCGCGAGTTTGATCCAGGGCGATACCGACCGGCAGTCGTCGAGAATGCCAATGCCCAGCACCATCGTGGCTGCAGTGACCACCAGGATGGTTTCGTTGCGCCCGAGGAGCAGTCGATCCACGAAGACGTCGATGTACACTACCGGAGCCAACGACAGCGCGAGCGCAAGGTAAATGACCATCCCGCCGAACCGCGGCATCGGCACAGAGTGGACGCGGCGCGCCCCCGGCTGATCGACCGCACCGAGCCAAAAGGCGGTGCGCCGTGCGAGCGGCGTAAGGAGGAGGGAAAATACCACTCCAAATACAAAGGGAATGACAAATCTTAGATTCGGGAAAACCATTCAAGTGCGGTCAATACCCAGAGATTCAGGTCCTCCGTGAGCTCTCGACCGCCCCGGCCGAACGCCCCAGGACCTCCTCATATATGTTGCGTGCCGTCACAGCCACACGATCGGCGCTGAATTCCTCTTCGACGCGGCGCAGGGCCGCCTGGCCGTACTTGTTCCGCAGTTTAGCATCATCCAGCAGCCGGTTGATCGCTGTGGCCAGTGCGCCGGAATCTTCCGGTGGAACCGTGATTCCGGTTACCCCATCGAGCGAAACGAAAGGCACTCCCGTTGGAATCCTTGTATTGACCACCGGTTTCGCGCACGCCATCGCCTCCAACTGCACGATGCCGAATGCCTCGCTGCGCGCGACTGAGGGCAACACGAAGACCGCGCAGGCCTGGTAGTACGAAACGAGATCGTCAACCTCGCCCGGGAAAAAGACCCGGTCCGCGACGCCCTGTTTGCGCGCTTCATCTTCGAGCGCGGTTCTCAAGGGTCCATCACCAACGATCACCACGACACCGTTGATGGATTTTGCGGCACGGACCAGATGCTGGAAGCCTTTGTAGTAAACGAGGCGTCCCACCCCCAGTACGATTCTTTCGCCATACCGGTCGCGAATCCGGCTAATTGCATCGTCGTCGGACCGGCGAAACCGCTGCGTGGATATTCCTACCGGGAGTGACCGAACCTTACGTGCAAATTCCCGCAGCATTGGAGAGTCAGCGTCATAGCCCGGCGAGGACACCAGGATTATGGAGGCACGCGCCAGTACCGCGCGCGTAACCGGTGCAAACAGTTTGTCGAGGAGGCGCTGCCTGATGACATCGCTTTCCCAGGCAACGATCAGAGGGCCGCGATATCCGCTGATGGCGTATGCGACGAAAGCGGCGGGATTGGGCCACTGCAGCAACAAAAGGTCGGGTCGCGCGCGCGCGATCGCCCAGGGCATCTTCGGGCAAATCGGGGTCCCCGCCAACATCAACCACGTCGCCAGTCGCCGCACGTGGACGCCATCGATGGTTTCAGTCCGGGTCGCACGCTCCGCATTGGCGACTATAACCTCGCAGTCGAACCACGGCGTTACGGAGACGCAAAGCGATCTAAGCCGGGTCTCCATTCCGCCCGGATGAGGCGGATAGTACTTGCCCACGTGAAGCACTCGCTTTCTGCGAGTGCCTCCCGCATCGGAATCTTGTAGACGCGCCGTCAAGGAGTAGTTGTCGGATGATGACTCAAGTTGCCCGAGAATTTCGGCTCTCCACCAATTCACGGTAGTAACGGGCATAGGCGCGGCCCAGCGTCGTGGCTGAATAATCGCCGGCTCGCCGCAAGCCTTCGCTAGCTATAGCCGCACGCCTGGCGTTGTCGTCCAGGGCGTTGCGAATTGCCGCGGCCATCGCTACCGGATCGCCTTCGGGCACTACCCACCCGGTTTCAGCGACAAGAAAGGGCAATTCTCCCGAATCGCTGGAAACCACCGGAACCCCGCATGCAAAAGCTTCCACGACCATCCGGCCGAATTGTTCCTTCCATCGCCGGGTAGTCAGACTGGGCGCCAGCAGAAGGTCCATCGATGCCAGGTAACGCGGAACCTCGGAGTGAGGGACCAGCTTGACCAACACCCTATCCTGCCAATTGTTCCTTCGAGCCCATCCGGTTATGGCGGCTTCGCTCGGACCGGCGCCCAACACCATCAAGCTCCAATGTCTTTGCGGGTCAAGCAGCTCGATGGCGCGCAGCATCACGTCGATGCCTTTTTCGGGAGTGAGGCGGCCGAGGTACCCTAACACGGGAGCCTGGAGTCCGAATTCTCTTCGGACTGAGGCTTTGGCCTCTTCCGAGAAAGGTTTGAACGCCCGCGTATCCACAGCGAGAGTGAGTATCCTGCCCTTGTCGGCCGGGTAGCCTCGTGCGATTGAATTTTCGTAGACGAGATGAGCGCCTGCGATCCATCCGTCAATCCTCTGCAGACATACCCGTTCGAAATAGTTGAAGGGCGGCGGATATCGCTTGGGCAGACTTTGGGCTGTTCTGAATGCGAATGCAGCTCGCGGAGCGTAACGTCCCACCGCGCGGGCGATTTGATAACCCGCGTAGATGTATGGTTCCTCCCAGGCAAAGACCACGTCAAAATTCCCTTCGGTCATCAGCCCGGCGAGCCCGCCGCCGTCGTAGCCGAACGTGTAGACCCATCGATCCCAATGCGTTTTCAGCGGAATCACCTTGACCGGTGAATCCGGAGGTTCCGGTTCGCATTCAATGGGACCGAGTTCACTGAGAAAGCGCGCCGGCGCCACGACAACGACCTCGAAATCGCCGGTCGAGGCAATTTCCCGAACAAGAGAGCGATTGAGAGCGACTACGTACGAGTGCCCGATAGCCAGGACTTTGAGCTTCCGCGGTTTCAAGCGTGGATGAGGAGAGCGTGTCCCTCGGGGGTTGGCTGCCGCTCAGAAATGGAGCCGCCAGGCATCGAGGAAACGCACGGCCAAGAGAACGTCGCCAATCTTCTGCCTGGTCGAACTACTATCTCCGACCGGTGCTTTCACCGCGGAGCTTCTCCAGTAACGGCTGCAAATCTGCCTCCTCGGCAGGCGCTGCAACTACATACGCGTCCCAAGGCGAGTCGACAATCGTGGCTCGGCTTCCGAGGACGACCGAGGTGTAGTTCATCGCACCGAGAAGCTCCTGGATAGGACCGTTGGTGCCGTGCAGTTCGATCATCATTATGGGACGATGCTCGCGAATGGTGTTGACGCCCCCCCTCAACACCCCGACTTCTGCTCCCTCGACATCGATCTTGATAACGTTCGGCGGCGGCAAACCGTCCTGGACTATCACGTCATCAAGGCGGCGCACCGGAACCATGATCGATCCTATGCAACGAGTCGGCTGTTCGCCCACGCTCGCCAGGGTGCCCCAGGTTGGTTCGTCGGATAGCCAGAAGCGCCCCTCCTGATCAACATCGCTCAGCGCTATCTGCTTCACCTGCACGTGGTCAAAGCCGTTCAAGCGCGCATTGTGGATGAGGCAACGGGCATTCTCGGCGACCGGCTCGAAACAGATTACGTTTCCACGGGCGGGATCGACCAACTTGGCCGCGATCATTGAATGAAAGCCAACGTTCGCGCCGATGTCATAGTAAGTCATGCCGGTCTTGAGTACGGTCGCAAGGGCCGACTGGACCGCCGGTTCGGTCGTGCCAAGAAGATAGCCGCCGTGGGAGCGTCCGACGTTTAGCCGCAATCCTTTGCCGACTCCGCGTGCAATGTTTCCGTCGCGGTTCTTGAAGCGGTCGGCGACCATGTCGAAGGCGCGTTTGAACAGCGGACTGCGCCACTGCGCATTTGACGCAGCCTCGACCAGGTCGCGTGGCAGGCGCGAAAGGATTTTGGCTAAGACACTCACTTACTCCCGGTGTTGCCTGGTTCGGCCACCGCCGTTTCGCAACACCCCGGGCGACGGCTCCTTGTTCAACTCCGTGACAATAGCTTCGACCGAACTTGTTATGGAACGGATGTCGCCCCGACGCAAGTGGCCCGCCGTGGGCAGGTTCAATCCGCAGCGCGCAAGCCGCTCTGCTACAGGGAGGCACCTGCGCTCTCCACCCGCCGAAGAAAGAAAGGACGGAAGCATGTGCAAGGGGTGGAAGAAAGGACGGGAGTCGACTCCGCGCTCGCGCAAGCGGGCCGCGACTTTTTGTACGTTCATCGATTCCGGGAACAACGCCGAAACCATCCAGTTCGCATTCTCGGACCAGGGCAGGCTGGGGTTGAGTACGATGTCGGGATCGTCGCCAAGGTCCTCGCGATACCAGCGCATCACATCGCGCCTGCGCCGAATGAATTCGTCGACACGTTCGAGTTGTGCGAGCCCCAGAGCGGCCTGAAGATTCGTCAGGCGGTAGTTGTAGCCGATCTCCGGGTGAAAATAGCGCTCGGTCGGACTCATCGCATGGTCGCGCAGGAAGCGGCAGCGTTCCGCGAGCCTGGCGTCGTTGGTCGTTACCATTCCGCCTTCGCCGGTGGTGATTATCTTGTTTCCGTAAAATGAAAAAACCCCGACCTTCCCGAGCGACCCAACCTTGCGGCCGCGATATAAGGCGCCGTGGGCCTCGGCGGCATCTTCGATCACCGTGATACCGCGTGAAGCTGCAAGGTCAAGGATCGGATCCATATCGGCAGGTTGTCCGTAAAGATGAACGACGACGATGGCCCGCGTGCGTTTGGTGAGAACCGCGGCGATGGTGTCGGCGTTGACACACCAGGTGGTCTCGTCCGCGTCGGCAAAAACCGGCGTCGCTCCCGCATAGAGGACAGCGCTGGCGCTCGCAACAAACGTCAGGGCGGGCACGATCACCTCGTCGCCACGGCCGATTCCCAGGCTGACCAGGGCCAGGTGCAGGGCGGCAGTGCCGTTGCAGGTGCTGATCCCCTCAGTCGTTTCGCAGAACCGCGCGAAGCGGTTCTCGAATTCAGTTACGTATCGACCGAGCGATGAGACCCAACCGGATCGAACGGCATCGAGCACATAGCGCTCTTCGAGCTTTCCGATGTCGGGCTCAGCGATCGGATAGAATTTGGGTTTTCCAGGCTTGGCCATTTCCGAATTTGCAGCCGCCCTCACGCCATCAACTCGGCGAGCAGTCTCGAAGTCTTCGCGCGGAAGGTGGGATAGCTGAACTCGCCTTCAATACGTGCGCGCGCTGCTGCTCCCATCTTCGCCCGCAGCTCGTCATTGCCCAGTATCGCGTCAAGCGCATTCCTCAAGGCGTCCGGATCGCGCGGTGAGACACAGAACCCGTTTTGCCCATTGACCACTGCCTCCCGCGAACCGTCCTCGTCTCCCACGATTATCGGTTTGGCACAGGCCGCTGCTTCGAGGGGAGTCAGCGGGATGCCTTCGCCGCGTCCCGGGCCGCGGTCGCTCACCAGTGCGAATACGTCGCACAGATTGTACACATCGCACAGCTCGTTTTCAGGAATAGACCCGAGAAAAAAGACCCGGCTGCCCAGTCCTTCAGATGCTGCTCGGGCGCGTAGCCGCCCAACGTCGTCACCGACACCCGCGTAGATCAGGGCCAGGTCGTGCGCGCCGCGGAGCGCCTTGAACGCGTCGAGCAGCCGATCGTACCCCTTGTAACGCGAGCGGGCTTCAATCCTCCCCAAGGTCATCACGTAGCGGGCATTGCCGCCATGCGGAAGTCCGTAGCGCTCGATGAGATCGGAACGGCGCGGTCGAGGCTCAAATCGTTCCAGGTCGACGCAGTCCCAGACCACACCGAGTCGACTCGATGCTATACGATAGTCGCTCGCTATAAAGTCGTTTGTGAAGTGACAATCCGACACCACCAGGTCGGCGCGGGGCAGCATCCGGCGGACGAGGGGCAAGAGCTTTCCACTCCAGGCCTCTTCGCCGTAGACATTCACTGCAAATTTGCCGCCGGAAAAGAACCGCCCCAGGAGGCCGTTCGGCAAAAACCGCAAATGGCTCGACCAAATGACGCGGGGTCGTTCTCCCCGCGCCGTCCCGACGCAAGCTTCAAGAAAACGGGTTTCGTTGACTATGCCGAATCCGTCGAACGTCCGATCGACCGTGAAGTCGTCCTCGAAATCGTTTTCGGCCCTGCCGACCAGGGAGAAGACCGTTACGTGTTCCGCCCCGACCAGTTCCCGCAGCGCGCGAATCTGGTAACGGCAGTAGCGCGAGATACCTCCTTTATCGAAGACACCAACGGCCAGGTAGAGGATCTTCACACTTGTACGAGATCAGGCGACTGGTCGCGCAGGGCGGTAATAGTGTGTCGCAGGGCAAAGCGCTCCTCGTATAGTTCCTTGCCGGCCGCGGCGAGACGCTTCAGTTCCTCCCGTTCATTCAACAATCGATTCACATGCAATGCCAATTGGGCGGGATTTCCGGCGGGAGTCATGTGAACCGCGCGATGCTCACGCCACAGGTTTTCCGTAAGTTGGCCCGAGTTGGTGGCCAACGGCACTCTGTGGGCCAGCACCATCATCGCACTTCCGCGCCGTGTCGTGATTCCGTCGGGATAAGGCTGGATCATGACGTCGCAGGCCTGGAGATGCCGTGACAGGTCGGCAGCCGGCAGCGCGCCACTCGCGTAAATGCGATCGGCCAAGTCGGATCGGTATGCGATAAAATTGTCCCTGAACTCCTGGCTGTTGGCGCCCAACAACAACACCGTCGTGTCCGGCCTGCGGTCCAGCAAAACAACCAGCGCCTGAGCCAGCAAGTCCTTGATCCACCACCCGTAAGTTCCGACGTGCCCGACCATGAACGCGCGATCATTGCGATAACGCCGGCGGACGTTTGCGACTCCGTCGGGATCCTCGACCACCGGGATATTGCTCGGGATCGGCGTCCAGAGGATCTGTTTTCCGCTCGCAATCATCGGGCGGAGTGTGCGTTCCCAAGCCAGAGCCGCGATGAAAATCCGCGAGGCAGAGCGCGCGCTGAGCCACGCCATGATGTGGGTCATCAGGGCGTGAAGATTGTGACGGAACGGTGGACGCCGTCGAAAGGCGACCGCCACCTCGTGATACATGATCCAGATCGGGTATCGCTTGCGGCGTGCGTGTAACCACAGGGCCAAGCTAACATTCATGCTGTGCCATCCGAACGCCTGAGGCACGTACTGCACGAGAACCCGGTCCGGCATCGACGCCCTGAAGGCAACATCGAGAGCACGATGGGCGGGAGGACCAAACGATCCCGGCAACTCGATTACGCGAAAGCGGCGCTCCGCGAGCTGCGCGAGCGAAGGCGACGATGCGTAGACCTCGACCTCCTCTCCGGCAGCCGCCAGCTGTTCAGCAACCAGGGCCGTGTAATCCGACACGCCGCCAGGCCGTCCATATTTCCCTATGAGGATCGCCCATTTCATGAGGTCAGGAGACCGTTCTCAAGAGAGCTCCATTGAACGCAAGTCCGTCAGATGCGGTGGTGCGGCTAGCAGGAACTTCGCGGAATGAGGAGGCTCATTCGTTGCAGCCATAAGCTCTTTTCACCTGCGCTAAGTCCCACCAACCACCAAACCACAAGATATCCCACGGCTACGACGCTCATCTCTGCTGCCATGTCGAACCATCCATGGACCGGCAGCGTCCGAGACAATGACCATACGATTGCCGCAAACGGAAGCGCGGACGCCACCGGCCAACCCGCCGCGGCATAGAGATCGATCGCGCGAGTCTCGAAGCGCCTGCGCAGGAGCATCGGCAGATACCAGATGCTCACGGAGATGAAACCAAAGGTGGTCCCCAGCAGGGGTCCGACCAATCCCAGCTTGAGGGTAAGCACGATGCTGAGAGCAAAATTGATGACGGTCTGCACGGCAATGCCGGGCAGCACCCTCCTGACTTCGCCGATTCCGTTGATGCACCAGGTCCAGAGCGAAAAGATCGCGAGCAGGAAAGCATTGATCGCGGCCAGAATGACCACGAAATCCCCGCCAAACCTTTGTTCGCCAACCCAGAGCCGGATGAACTGCCGATCGTAGATGCAGATCGGAATCAGCACGGCCACCGCAAGAATTGCGATCAGCCTCGTGAGTTCAATCAGCCGCAGATTGAACAATTCGTTCTTCCCCTGAATCTGCAATTCGACCAGGCCCGCCCAGCTCGCGTTGCCGATTCCCTGGAGTTGCCGCTGAGCCAGGATCGCGAGCTGTTGTGTCATCAGGAACGGAACGACCATGGCTGGCGCGAGCAGACCGCCGATTATGATGTTGTCGGTCAGGACGCCCACCCTTCCGAACAGGGTGAAGCCAAAAGTGGGCCAGTTCAGGCTCCATACTTCTTTCCACTCCGCCGACTTCCGGATGCCCGCTCGAACAGCCTCGCGTAGTCCGGGGAGGCGATCGCGCGTGTAGGCGACGACAATCGCGTTGAAGCCGACACCTCCAACGAGGATCGCGATGAACTGACCCCTGATGCCCCATTTTGCCCACGCGAGCACCAACGACAGCGCAGTGATGCTCAGGGACTGGACCAGGATGGCGGTGTTTACCACGTATCCGCGCTGCTCCGCTTCCAGCAAGGTCCGGAAAGGCAGCAAGGGCAGCAACACCACCATCGTCAACGTGCCAATCGCGCAACCCACGCGCAAATCCAGCTTGAGTTGCGAGGCCACCGGCAGAAGCCTGTCAATCGCCGCAACCAGCACCACAGCAGCGATCGCCGCCAACATGACGACTCCCAGATATGATCTCACGCCCGCCGCGAGGAGCGTCCGGACCCGGGATTCGTTGTTCTGCGCCAGGGCCTTCGCGAGCAGGGGCATCAGCGAACCCGCGATGCCGAGTTCGAGCAGCCCGATGTAGCCGATCCAGTCGCTCGTCGCCTCCACCGCGCCGTAGCGTTCGTCGCCAAGCCATCGAAGCAGCAGCGGAGTCGCGACGAACCCGACAGCCATGATGATTGCAAATGCAATCTCACTGGTGAGAAAGGACCAGATGGAACGCGTTACGCGCACGACAGGATTGCTCAGCGAGTACCTGAACGCCGAAGATCGTCCAGGAACCCGGCTTCTACCAGGCGCTTCATGCCCTCTTCATAGTGCAGATGGCGAAAGAAGCCGGTGTAGTGTTTGCAAACGATATCTTCGCGCAGGCCCGGCTTGGTACTTACGACATAGGTGTCCGGAAGAAACTCCATTCCATAAACGGTAGAGCAAAGCGCCTGCAGGGTTTGCTCCGTGACCCAGCGATCCGCGGCCAACTTGGGATTTTCCAGCCACTTCTCGATGAGATCGAAGTTGATCGAATCGCTTCGCACTATCGACAAGCCCGAGTTGATGGAAGGGGGCGGTTTGATCCCGAAGCTGGATTCGATCTCCTCCAGGGTCATCGAATACCAGTAGCCGTCATCCCTGTTGTACCTGTTCTTCGTAAGCCCGTCGGGCGGAACGGAAAGGAGGTCGGGTTTGCGAAAGAACAGGATGTCTGAATCGATTGATACGAGGTAGTCGGCATTAGTGAGCAGAAAGAAATCGAACAGCTTGCGCGTGGTGATGTTGAGCCCACGATATTCGAGGCATCTTTTCAAACCCCGCTCGGTCAGCTTTGCGGCAACTTCGCGATCGGCCTCGGCGCCGGAAACAATCGTTGCTCCGGGAAAGTGTTTCCTGAGAAGGCTCGGTTGGCCTTCTCCCAGGCCGCCATCGTGAATGTACAGCGGATAGTCGAACCCAGAAAAGAAGTAGAAGCTCTTGAGCGCCCAGATCAAATCGAGGCAATCCCGTCTCCAAGTCAGTACGCGAACCTCGATTGGCCCCGAACCGGGAGTATCAATCGGAGGCGTGTCCAGGATCTTCCGCTGGATTCGATGCCGCAACCACGCGTGACGCAGCCCCTCCCGCGTCGACCACCGAAGATCGAGATAGAGTGGCCGGCTTCGCAGCCACGCCAGGAAACCGTCCGCCGACACCGCCGTCATCGCGCGTCAACTCCCGCTGCCACCGGCGGCCGCGTCCCGGAAAGCATCGCGCAGATAGCGGACGCGATCGATTGACCAGCCATCAAGTGACCTTGCGCATTCCAATGACCCGTACCCATTCCGGTGCGCGGAAACCCGTGAAAGAAAACGTGGTGTGCATCGGCGTATTGCTGCATCGGTTCGGCCAGGCTGACTACCGGGAACCCTTCGCGCTTTCCGAGGGCTTCCAGCCGGCGGTTGAGGTAGAAAACGTCGGACACGCCGGCCTTCTGCAGAAGTCTGTTGCGTTCCTCGGCTCCCGGATACACCTGGAGCGAATTACTGACCACCAGCAGGACGAACCTGGCCCCGCCGGCCTGCACTTCCTGGTTGAAGCGCGAGAGCAATGCTTCCGTCACCTTCCACGCATTTTCCCAGGTCTGGTCGCTCGGACTTTTCAGCAGCTCATACACTTCCGCGCGATTAGAGGTCTGAATGGACCGGAACCGTGATATCAATCGCCACAGACGAGACTTCCATAAGATCCTGTGAAATCCCTCTCCGAAGACCGCATTCGGATCACCGCTCTCCTTGAGCGCCGCCTGAAAGCTCGGGCTGCGCAGACGCGAGTCGTCTTCAACCAGCCCATCGGAAGATAAACGAAAATATGGACGCGGTCCTCCCACGTAGTCGGGATAGATTTCCTGCAGAGCTTCCGAGTCGTCATAAACGTCGTTGACGTAGTAAGCCAGTACAACTATGTCGGGACGGTAGCGCCATACGCGATGCTCGAGGGCTATCAGTTCCTGCCCGGTTCCATACGCATTCACGCCGAAGTTGATAACCTCCGGGGTACGACCTCCCAGGGACTGACAGGAGCGCAAAGTCCGCTCCAGAACCGAGCAAAAGTCGTCCGACTGGGAAACCTGGAACGCAGCCGCGAACGAGTCTCCGAGCACCGCAATTCTGAGCGTTCCCGGAGGCTTCGGCACAGCATGCTCGCGATCACGCAGCCCCTGGCTGTTAATCGTCACGGGAGCATTGCCTTCCCAAATCCACACGCCGCTGGTCCCGGGGCGGTTCGTCCATCCCGTGTACGGGTCGCCTATAAAGAATACGCCCTGGGGAAGATTGCTTGGTCCGGCCATCCTGAGGGCGATTTCCGCGGCGATGAGCCCCACCAGGGTTCCAAGCCCGAGGAGAATGAGGCGTTTTAGTAGCCTGGACAACGGCGAGGATCGCATGGGGCGAATCAAGGGCGGACCGTCGGGTGGAGCGTCAAGCGCTTGCCGACCGGGCCCTGGCACAACGTACGACTGCGTCGAACATCAACTGTTTGTCAATCGATCGCATGCAGTCCGGGCGTGCGTCGACCGTCGGGAATCAGGGTAGAATGGCCGATGGCGCAGGCGGTTGGGGATGTCCCGCGGTGACGATACCCTCGCGGCTCGCGCGCACTGTCGCCGGCGCCTGCGCACGCTGCCCGGAAAGCATCGCGCAGATTGCTGCCGCGATCGATTGACCCGCCATCAAGTGGCCTTGCTCGTTCCAGTGGCCGATCCCCAGTCCGGTTCGCGGAAAACCATGAAAGAAGACCTGGTGCGCATCGGCGTATTGCTGCATTGGCTCCGCAAGGCTGACCACCGGAAATCCTTCACGCTGGCCCAACGCTTCCAAACGG
>DATJWT010000059.1:0-10519 GCA_035500975.1 Binataceae bacterium (SeqCode) | reverse complement strand
CCCATCGATTCGTTTCTTCATCAGTGGTTTCAGCTTCACAAAATAGATGAGCGAGGGCCGTCTGCGCCATAACTTAAGGTGCTGAATCCGTCCTCACATGGCTGATCCTGTATTGTTCGATTCTCCGGTAGAGTTACCCTCAAGCAGACCCGATGCCTGACCTCCACGAGCTCACGCTTACCCAGGCGGTTCGCCTGATCCGCCAGCGCAAGCTCTCGCCGATCGAGCTGCTCGAGGCTTCGCTGGCGCGAATCGATTGCTTCGATGGGGCGATCAAGGCCTGGGCTGCCGTCGATCGCGAGGGCGCGATGCGCGCCGCCGCGGAGCTGGACCGGGAGGCGCGCGCGGGGCGCCTTCGCGGACCGCTTCACGGAGTGCCGGTCGGAATCAAGGACATCTTCTATACGGAGGGGATCAAGACCGAGGCCGGTTCCAAAGTGCTCGCGGGTTTCGTTCCCGACTACGATGCGGAAGCGGTCGCGCGCCTGAAGCGCGCCGGTGCGATTATCCTGGGCAAGCTCGCAACCGCCGAGTTCGCCTTCGCGGATGCACCGGCTACCCGCAATCCATGGAATGTGGACCATACACCGGGAGGTTCCAGCAGCGGCTCGGCCGCCGCGGTTGCGGCGCGAATGTGCCAGGCGGCGATTGGCTCGCAAACGATCGGTTCGGTCGTCCGCCCGGCCTCGTATTGCGGAATAGTCGGGATGAAGCCGACCTTCGGCCGAATCAGCCGCTACGGGATGCTGCCGTTGGCGTCGAGCCTCGACCACGTCGGGATTTTCGCGCGCTCGACGGCGGATGCTGCTCTGATGCTCCAGGCGATGGCTGGAGGCGACTCGCGCGATCCCGCAAGCCGGGCCGTCGCGGTGGGCGATTATCTCTCCGCCGCCTCGCGCCCGATCGCGCGTCCGCGCATCGCGATGATGCCCAAAGCGTTCGATGATCGCGCGGACGAGCAGACGCGCACAGCGGTCGCAGACGTTGTAGGCAAGCTCGCCGGGGCCGGCGCGGTAATCGAGGCGGTTGAAGCACCATCGACGTTCTCTCTCGTCGAGGCGAATGCGATGATCGAGATGGGCGCCGAGGCAGCGAGTGTTCATCGCGAGCGCTTCGCGGAGAAGAAAGATTTGTACGGGCCGAAGCTGCGCGCTTTTCTGGAGCGCAGCCTCAACCTTCCCGCGTGGGAGTATGTCCGCGCGCTCGAGGTGCAACGGCGCTTTCGCGATGAGATCGATCGCCTGCTGATGCGCTTCGATGCGATCCTCACGCCCGCCACTCCCGCGCCCGCGCCGGCCGGAATCGAATCCACCGGCGACCCCTCCTTCAACCGCCCCTGGAGCGTCAGCGGCCATCCTGTCCTCTCGCTGCCGTGCGCGCTCGCTCCCTCGGGGCTTCCGATAGCGATCCAGCTTGCGGGTGCGGTGCTCGAGGAGGGCCGGCTCTTCGGCGTCGCGCGCTGGTGCGAGGAAATTCTGGCTTTCGATCGCATACCCGGCGCTACGCCGCCCTGATGGCGACTTGAGATTTTCATAACCGTCGATTTGTAGTACCAACTCAATCCTGACCGAACGCGGCTGCATTACTGCGCCCGATGCCGCGACGGTCCGCCAGTCCGCCGAGGAAGAAGTCTATGAGCCAGCTTAGTGCCGAGATCGAAGACCTGGTTTCAGTCGAGCGCGGAGAAGTCGATCGGCGCATCTACAGCGACCCCGCCATCTTTGAGCTCGAGATGGAGCGGATTTTCGGCCGCGCATGGCTGTTTCTTTGTCATGAATCCCAGATCCCCGAGCCGGGCGACTTCTTCCAGGCCGTGATGGGCCGGGACAACGTGCTGGTCGTCCGGCAGAAGGATCGCTCGATCAAGGCGATGCTCAATACTTGTGCGCATCGCGGCAACGCCGTATGCCGCGCCGAGGAAGGCAACGCCCGGAGCTTTCTCTGCACCTACCATGGATGGTCCTACGGTATAGACGGGCGTCTCAACGGCGTACCCGGGTTGAACACCTTCTACGATGGCGCGCTCGATAAATCCCGTCATGGACTCGCGCAAGTCGCGCAGGTTGCGAATTACAAGGGATTTGTCTTCGGAACCCACGATGCCTCCGCGCCGCCCCTGGAGGAATTTCTCGGCGCCACCGGGCGGCTCGCCCTCGACAGCGTCGCGGTGCGCGGCGACATGGAGGTCGTCCCCGGCATCCAGAAATTCGTGATCGAGTGCAACTGGAAGATCGCCGTCGACAACCTGTTCGACTGGTACCATCCGCAGATCACCCACGCATCCGCGTTCCAGCCCAATGTGCTTCCGTCCACCTCGATGCGTCCCGAGCGTACCGAGGAGAAGATCGACCTGAACGGCGTCAACATGCAGAGCGGCGCCAACCTGGATCTTCCGGGCAGCGGGATCATCGGCACCAGGTTCGAGACGACCGTGGTGCTCGGCGAATACGGGCACGCGATCGGCGGCCCAAGCACCTCCTCCTCCGGCTATTTCGAATTCGCTCCCGGATGGCGCGACACGCCGCAGGCCAGGGCGGCGCTGGGTCCGGTCGGAATCAAGGTGGCGGGCCATCCGAATATCTTTCCCACCGCGTGGGTCACCGTCACCAATCCCCAAATCTCGCTCCGCATCCCGCGCGATCCGGGCCACACCGAGATCTGGTGGTTCACCTTCGTCGATCGCAACATGCCGCGCGAGATGCGCGATTTCATGATCTCGATGGCCAACCGCGTGTTCGGACCCGCCGGCGTCCTGGAGCAGGATGACGGCGAGAATTGGGCGCAGGCGACCGCGCAGACTCGCGGCCTCGCCAGCCGCAAGATGAAGCATCTGCTCAACATGGGTCTCGGCCGCGGGAAGATAATCAAGGAAGGCGGGCTGGCGCGCATCGACGGAGTCACCAGCGAGCACGCTCAGCTCTGGACCTATCATTCGTGGGCGCAGTGGATGAAGGGGCTCGGCTGGGACGAGCTCAGGAAAGCGACCACGCCGGGCGACTCCATCTGAGGAAGCGATGGCCGAGGAAATGAAATCGCGCGAGGAGCGCATCGCCGCGATGCTGTTGCATCACGAGGTCGAACGCTTCTATTTCGACGAGGCCGCGCTGCTCGATGCGCATCGTTACGACGAGTGGCTCGCGCTGTTCAGCGACGATGCGCACTACTTCATGCCGATCCGGCGCACCCGGACCCTGCGCGAGATCGACAAGGAATTCACCAGGCCGGGCGAGATGGCGTTCTTCGACGATACCAGGATGCTGCTGGCGGGCAGGATTGCGAAGCTCAAGACCGGCAGGTCGTGGGCGGAAGACCCGCCATCGCGCACCCGGCACCTGATTACCAATATCCGCATCGTGAAGGACGATGGTCGCACGCTGGAAGTCGAATCCAACTTCCATGTCTATCGCACGCGGCTCAACTCCGAAGAGACCTCGTGGATCGGATCGCGCCGCGACGTGTTGCGGCGAGCCGACGGATCGTTTCAGATCGCCGATCGCAAGATTTTCCTCGAGCAAACGGTCTTGCTCTCGCGCAATCTTAGCAATTTCTTCTGAGTCCTAAACCCTCGCCGTGTCAGGGCGAGGATTAGTGACCTAGTGCGACGTGATGCCCTCGGTCGTGCCGACGCCCGCGGATACGCCGCCATCTACCACCAGCGCGTGACCGGTGACGAATGATGCATCGTCAGATGCGAGAAACAGGACGCACTTGGCGATTTCTTCCGGCTTGCCCATCCGGCCAAGCGGATGGAACCGATGCATCGTCTCGCGAATCTCTTCCGTCGCTCCGAATGCTACCGCGACGAGCGGAGTGTCGATAATGCCGGGGCAGATGCAGTTGACGCGCACGCCCGCATGCGCGAACTCCAGCGCCGCCGCGCGCGTGATTCCCACGACGCCGTGCTTGGCGGCGTTGTAGGCCGAGAGTCCCATGCTGCCGCGGATGCCCGCGACGCTGGCGGTGTTGACGATTGCGCCGCTCTTCTGCGCGACCATCACCTGTCCCGCCGCTTTCACCCCCCAGTACACGCCATCGAGGTCGATCCCGATAGTCTTCGAGTAGGTCTCGTGCGTGGTGTCGAGAAACGGCGACACGATTCCGATGCCCGCGTTGTTGAACATGATGTCGAGCCGGCCGTGTTTGTCGGTCGTGCCCCGCACCAGTTTTTCGATCGCCTTGGGATCGCTGACGTCGGTCGCGACAAAAGTGGCGCCGATTGCTTTCGCGACCTCCTCGCCGTGGCTCCTGGGCAGATCTCCGATCGTGACCCTGGCGCCTTCCTTCGCGAACAGCTCCGCGGTTGCCTTTCCGATACCCGAGCCACCGCCCGTGACGATAGCGATTTTGTTTGCGATTCTTCCGTCTGCCATAGCATCCTCGATTCCTTCGACCGTCGTGCCGCAGGCAGATTCCCACCGACCGAGTGAGACTGCAAGCCCGCCGGGAACCTCTCCTGATCTTCCCACCATCGAGCCAATGATGCTCCATCTAAAGATGGAGATGAGGGTGCGCTAGTAACAGCCAGTGTATCGGCGATCCGAGCTAGTGAATATCCAACTAAAGATGGAGAGCAAATGTCCAACTAATTTCGTATGAATGACAAATAGGCTGCGCTTGCCTGGCGAGCAGGCAAGCACCTCTCCGCCTGTTTGATCGCGCGTATTGCAAATTGCAGCAAATTCCCATCACGACTTCTACTGGCATCCTTCTTGAGTAGTAGCGCTGCACAGTCATCGGTTTGAGCGCACTGGAACTACACGGGGAGTAGTGGCCAAACCCGAGGAGGAAAGGCATGGCAGAGAAGTCAGAAGCTAAAATGGTCCCGACGCTGGGTCTCACCGGCGTCACGGTCAACGCGATGGCGCTAATCGCGCCGGGCGCGTTCTTATGGATCACATTCGTCGTGCAAGCCGGGTATGCCTACCCGTCGGGCATGGCGATGTGGGCCGGAATCTTCGCCGCGTTGGTGCTCGCATATGCGACGGCGATTTCGTACTCCGAGCTGGCCAAGCTTTTCCCGGGCGCGGGCAGTTCCTACCTCTTCGCGGAGCAGGCGTTTCTCAACCACAGCGCGCATTTCCGCTTTGCCAGGATCGCGAAGTTCATCATCGGGTGGGCCTCGCACCTCTACTACTGGGTCTACCCGGGCGTGATGGTCGCGACGATGGGCGTGATGGTCGGTTACATCGTGGGAACGATCGCGCCCTCGACGATGAACGCCGGCATTCCGGGCCCCGTCTTCATGGCGCTGATCGCCGTCATCTTCTCGTTCGCGGTCGCGTACATCGCGCACCAGGGCGTGAGCGGATCTACCAACGTCAATATCGCGATCAACGCGATCCAGATCATCGCGCTGCTCTTTTTCTCCGCCCTCGCGATTTCCTATCGCATGAGTCACCCGGCCGGCTCGACCGGACTGGCGCTCGATGGAACCACCAAGACGCTCGCTTACTCATTCACCGGCGATACTCCGGCCCATCCAACCGGGATGTCGGTGATACTGCCCCACAGTTTCAACTACGTGATGCTGCAGGCGACGGTCGCGATCCTGCTGCTGGTGGGTTTCGAATCGGTCACCGCCCTCGGCGAAGAAGCGCAGAACCCCAAGAAGGACATCCCGCGCGGCGTGTTGCTGTCGCTCACCATCCAGTGCCTGTTCTGCTACCTGATCGAGTACTTCGCCGCCAACTACTTCCTGAGCAGCGCCTACAGCCTGGCGGATGCGAAGGGCTCCGCGGCTCCGATCGGCGACATGATGGTGATTCTCGGCAACGCGTTGTTGGGCGGCCACGGCCAGGCCTTCATGCTGGTCGAGGCCTTCACCGTGTTCCTCGCCCTCATCGGCACCACCCTGAGCTGCATCAACACCGGCGCGCGCGTGACTTACGCGATGGGCCGCGATGAGGAAGTGCCGGAACATTTCGGTATCCTCCACGGCACCAACCTGACTCCCCATCGCGCAATCTGGACCCTGGCGACCATCTCCGCCGTGCTGGGCGCCTATGCCGCACTGTACTTTTTCGCCGGCGGCGCGGCCCCCGATGACAAGACGATCGCAACCCTGCCGCATAACCTCTGGTACGCGATCGGGATGAGCTCCAACGCCGCCCTCGCATCGCTGCCCAACGGCCTGCAGCTCGTGACGCTGGTCTCGAACTTCGGCACCTTCATGCTCTACGGACTGACCAACGTGGTTTGCATCGTGGCCTTCCGCGAGCATCACGAGTTCTCCGGCATGAAGCACATGGTCATCCCCGTGTTCGGCGCGATTGCAAACTTCGCCTGCATGGCCTTCTACATCATCGGACCCATCGAAGGACTGGGCAGCGTGAAGGAACCCCTGATGGCGGTGGCAATCTCCGTCATCTGGGGCCTCTACGGCGCGATCTACTTCATCCGCAGCTCGCGCAAGAAGGGCAAGGACACGATGATAGTCGCCAAGCCCGCGTAGTTCTGGACCGTTCCGCACAACAACCCGAGCAGGCTGCCCTGCTCGGGTTTCTTTTTGCCCTGATAGGACAAACGATCGCCTCGCCTCCACCACGTCATCCCGAGCGCAGCATTCCGATGCGGAGCCGAGGGACCTCAGCCGATGGTTCGTTTGCAGCTACCCGAGCAGACTAAAGGGCTTCGAGAGTACGGGATTCGGACGTGGGGCGTGACGCTTCAGTAGCATCTTCAGTCTGGACCCTTCATGGCCCACGCCGCGTTCAGATAAGGTCCCTCGGCTTCGCTCGGGATGACGTTGAGAGGGTGGTTGCGAGATAGGTGGGAGCGCCTTTCCTCTCCGCCTTGGTGTCTTGGTGCCTTTGTGGTTAAAACGTCCGCTTGGCTGTCCCATGAAAATCGCAATCATTGGTGGAGGGCCAGCCGGCCTCATCGCCGGACTGGCGGCGCAACGCGCCGGGCTCGATGCGATCGTCTTCGAGCAGACCGAGAACTTCCGCCGCATCGGCGGCGGCATCCTGATTCACAGCAATGGCCTGCGGGTGTTGAATGCGCTCGGCGTGCTCGAAGGCTTCGAAGGCAACCTTCGCGCGACACAACGCCTCCGCGCGCTGCTCTCCGATGGGCGATCGGTCGGCGATGTCGACTACGCCGGGCTTCCGGTGCCGCAGAATCGATGCGGCGTCGTCATGCGCTACATCCTGCACGAATATTTGTTTGAAGCCGCGCGCGATCGCGGCATCGATGTGCGCATGGGCCATCGCCTCGAGGCGCTGAACCGCCAGGGATCGGAAGTCGAGCTGCGATTCGCCAACGGCCAGGCCTGGCGCGCCGCGATCGTTGTGGCCTGCGACGGGATCAATTCCGCGACGCGGACCGCATCCGGAATCGCCGCGCGCAAGACCGCGATCAACGAAGCCTACCTGCGCGCGATCTCCGATCGCCCGACGGCTGACACTGTTATCCGCGAGCTATGGGGCGACGACGGGCGCAGGTTCGGAATCTGCCCGCTGCTCGGCGATCGCACCTATATCTTCTGCAACGTTCCGCTCGGGCAGTGGAACGAGATTCGCGACCATCGCCTCGATGCATGGATCGACACGTGGACTCCATTTGGCGCCGAGGTACTCGATCTTCTCCGCAAGGTGAGTGATTGGAACGCCGTCAGCTATGACGAGTTGCACGAGGTCAGGCTCGATCGATGGGCGAAGCCGCCGATTTTCGTCGCCGGCGATGCGGCGCATGCGATGACGCCCAATCTCGGGCAGGGCGCGAACTCCTCGATGGTCGATGCGCTCGTGCTGATGCGAATTCTCGGCAAGGCGACGAAGGACGGCACGCCGCTCGATCGCGCGGCCGCTGAATACGAGGGCGTGCGGCGCAAGTTCGCCACCAGCATCCAGACCGCATCGCACCTGATGGGCGTCGTCGCATCGTGGCGGTCTCCCCTCGCGCGGAGGCTACGCAACGCGATCCTCATCGCATCGCAAGCCTCGAGCGCGCTCCGGCGGCGATCGGAACTGCTCGGCATCGGCTACAACCCGGCGGAAGACCAATATCTCGAGCCGTTCTAGTGTCGATGGCTCGCGTTACGCAGGCTAACAGGTGACGTGCAGAATGGCGTTGGTGCGTTTCGACTTGTGCGCCAGCGTTTCAATCGCTTCGGCGGTCGGCATGATCGCCAGCTCCACGTCACGGCGACGCGCTTCGCGCTTGACCTCATCCATCACGGGAAGCGAAGCATAGTTGCCGGTGCCGATGACGAGACGCCGGCATTTCCACGGTATGGCTTCCTCGACCGACAAGGGAGTGTGCCCGAACTGATCGCGAAATTTCCGCGAGGGCTTTTTCTTGCGCTTGCTGACTTTGCCGCGGTCGATGATCACGTCGTTTTCGTGGACCACGCCGTCGATCGTGATTGAGCCGAAGTGAAATTCCCCGAAATTCATCGCGACAACCTCGGGAGCGTTGCGGGCAATCACGATGATTCTGGACGCCGGCGCGAGTTACGACAACCGGGCCGCTCGTGGACGCTGGCGAGCCCCTGGCATGGAAAAATAGGAGGCTGACCTGCGAAGGTCAGCCCCCCTCCCGCTTGCCAACCGATTTCTGGAAGTGGTGATTGCCCTGGTGGTCGAAGTCGCTCTCCGGCGCCCACGCCACGCCCCGCAACACTTCCCCGGAGCGCGCGCTGCGCACGACGCGGAAGCTCTCCGATACCGGCAACGGCGGACCGGCGCCAATCGGAACTTGAGAGGACGGCCGAGCCGGGATGCGCTTGCGCGCGGCACAGGAATCATGCAACCGCCGGGTTGCATATGGTCGCGCGGGGCTGTATATATGCAACCGGGAGGTTGCGTATGGCTTCAGCCACCGATCGAATCATCAGGAAGATTCTCCTGCGCGCGCCGCGCGAGCGCGTATGGAATGCGATTTCGGATGCCCGTCAATTCGGGACCTGGTTCGGCGTCGAGTTCAACGGCGCATTCGCTCCCGGCAAGAGCATCAACGGGAAGCTGGTGGGTACCAAGGTCGATGAGGCAGTCGCGGCCCGGCAGCAGGCTAACGCAGGCAAAATCTTCGAGTTTGCGATCGACCGAATCGAGCCGATGCGCCTGTTTTCCTACCGATGGCATCCGTACGCGGTCGAGCCGGGCGTGGATTATTCCAGGGAACCGATGACGCTGGTGATGTTCGAGCTGGAAGATGCGCCGGAAGGCACGATGCTGACCGTTACCGAGTCGGGCTTCGATCGCATACCGCTCGAACGACGCGCAAAAGCATTCGAACGCAACGGCGAAGGGTGGACCATGCAGATGACGCTGATCGAAAAGTACCTGGCGGCGAATCCGCAGGCCTGAGTCGTCGATGACCTCACGAGCAGCGGCGGCAGAGCCCGCCAGGCGCGCCGAAGCCGCGGTGGTTTTCGCGGCGCTCGGCGATGAGACGCGGCTGAAAATCGTGGACCGGCTATGCCGCGAAGGGCCATTGTCGATCATGGCGCTGACCGGCGGCACTGCCGTGTCGCGCCAGGCGATTACCAAGCATCTCCATGCTCTGGAAGAAGCGGGACTGGCGCGCGGCGCGCGCTCGGGCCGCGAATCCATCTGGGAGCTGCGCCCAAACCGCCTCGCGGAGACACGGCGGTACCTGGATCAGATCGCAGCGCAATGGGATGCCGCCCTCGGCCGCCTGCGCGAATTCGTTGAAAAGTGATGATCACCAGTCGCAAGTCGTATCATTCCGAAACTTCTTTTGAACGGGCTTACGCGAAGAGCGGCAGCGCATCACTCCAAAAAACGCGTACGCCACCTGCGTCATTCCGAGCGAAGTCGAGGAATCTCATGCCACTATTCTTCGAACACAACCGGAAGGACATCTCCTCAGCGTTCCGTTCGGGATGGACGATCTTACCTGCCACGAGGCGCCTGTCAGACCGGAACCTCGCCGTTTCTCTCAGGAAGAATCCCGGTGGTGGGAGTACTCGCAACAGATCGCATAACGACGGCCTCGGCATACCTCGCATCGATTACATTGATGCGAAGCTCTTATGAAACAGGAGAATGAAGATGGCGAAGCACAAAGTCGGAACACGCGAAGAGTGGCTTGCGGCGCGAATCGACCTACTCAAAGCCGAGAAGGAACTCACCCGGCGCAGCGACGAACTGGCGCGGCGCCGTCGGGAACTGCCCTGGGTGCGACTTGAGAAGGACTATCGCTTCGAAACCGACGACGGGAAGGCGTTGCTCCCGGACCTTTTCAAGGGTCGCTCGCAGCTCCTGGTCTACCACTTCATGTTCGGACCCGACTACGCGGCGGGGTGCCCATCCTGTTCATCGATCGCCGACGGCTTCAACGGCATCGTCCCGCACCTGGCGCATCACGACGTGATGCTCTGGGCGGTGTCACGCGCGCCGCTTAAGAAGCTGCAGCAGTTCAAGCAGCGGATGGGCTGGACGTTCCCGTGGGCGTCATCGTTCGGTGGCGATTTCAACGCCGACTTCAGCGTTCATGTCACCGAGGAGCAACAGCGCGCCGGCGGTATCCCGTACAACTACCAGCGCCCCGGCGA
>DATJWT010000058.1:0-5936 GCA_035500975.1 Binataceae bacterium (SeqCode) | reverse complement strand
CGATGATCCGGGTAAGGCGGCATAGCGACACACCCAACGAGACCGGCGCGCGGCGAATCTCGCGAAGAGTTCTCGCCGCACCCATCGGAGCGAGCGTGATTCGATCGGCCTCGCATGCGCGAACGATCTCCGCGACTTCATACGCATCGCCGGGTTCGACGATCACACTCGCAACGAGCGCTTCGTCACCGCGCGGTGCGCGAACCTTGTCTGCGCTGACGATCGTTCCTGTCCGACGAACGATCTCGTCCGGGGAAAGCAGGTTCGCGGCAGGTGAAGGCGCAGGGGAGCTCAAATCGGTACTTGGCGCCGGGGTGCCGCGACTTCGACGCATGCTCCGGGGCGCGGGATGACCTTGTTGGGATTCGACCGCTCCATCGGGTCGAACACGTGGCGCAGTTCCGTCATCGCGATCAAATCTTCGGGCGAAAACAGCAACGGCATCTCGCCTTGCTTCTCGACGCCGATCCCGTGCTCGCCCGTGAGGCTCCCGCCCATCTCGACACAGGCAGTCAGGATCTCGCGGCCCGCTTCGATCGCGTTGTGGACTTCCTCCGGCTTGCGCTCATCGTAGAGCACGATCGGATGGATATTGCCGTCGCCGGCATGAAAGACATTGCCGATGGACAGATTGTACTTGCGGCTGATCGCCTGGATGGCGCGCAGGATGTCCGGCAGGCGCGTGCGCGGCACGACGCCGTCCTGGGTGGCATAGTTGGGCGCCAGCCGGCCCACCGCGCCGAATGCCCGCTTGCGCGCTTTCCACAACCCTGCGCGCTCGGCCTCGTCACGCGCCAGGCGAACATCGGATGCACCCGCGCTCCGCGTAATCTCCTTCACCCGCGCTGCATACTCGTCGATACCTGCCGCCTGCCCATCGAGCTCGATAATCAGTACCGCTCCAGCGTCGGCCGGCAATCCGACGTGAAACGCATCCTCGACCGCGCGGATGATCAATTGATCCATCATCTCGATCGCGCCCGGGACGATGCCCGATGCGATGATTGCTGACACCGCACGCGTCGCAGCTTCGCAGTCGGCAAAGGTCGCCAGAAAGGTGCGGTGCGCTTCCGGCTCGCGCATGATCTTGAGAACCGCGCGCGTTACGAGTCCCGCCGTACCTTCAGCGCCCACCACCGCCCCCACCAGGTCGTAGCCGCAGCGCTCCTCGGCCGGACCTCCTAACTCGACGATCTCGCCATCGGCGAGCACCAGCGTCACGCCCAGCACGTGGTTGGTGGTCACGCCGTATTTGAGCGTATGCGGTCCGCCGGAATTCTCGGCGATATTGCCGCCAATCGTGCAGGCCTGCTGCGAAGACGGGTCCGGCGCATAGTAGTAGCCGTCGCCCTTGATTGCATTCGTGACGTGAAGATTTACGACGCCGCTTTCGACTTCGACGCGATGATTCGCAAGATCGATTGCCCTGATGTGATTCAGCTTGGAGGTGCAGATCATCACCGGCGCGTTGACCGGGAGCGCGCCCCCTGAAAGTCCGGTCCCGGCCCCGCGCGGCACGAAAGCGATATCGCGCCGCCACAGCGCCTTGAGTACCGCGCTAACCTGCTCGGTGCTGCGCGGCATCACCAGCACGTCGGGCGCGTTCTTCTCGATGGTCCATCCGTCGCATTCGTAGACTTTGAGTTCCGATGCGCGCGAGACGATGCCCTCGGTGCCGACGATTGCGGCAAGCTCGCCGAGAAGCGCCGCGTCGAGCCGCGTGCGTGCCGTGCTGCCGTTCTGGCTCACGCGGTGACCATAGCACAGGGCCCCATGCATACGGCATTTTCCGCCGGACCCGTACAGGCGATAATAACGGACCGGCGCGAACGTCCTTTGCGCCGGGAGGGGAATACCATTGGCGGAACAATTTTCCGAACTCAAACCGACCGCGCGCATCCTGCTCGGACCCGGCCCATCCAACGTTCATCCTCGCGTGATGAAGGCGATGATGTCGCCGGTCATCGGTCATCTGGATCCCGAATTCGTTAAAGTGATGGAAGAACTGAAGCGGCTTCTGCGCGCCGTGTTTCGCACCCGCAACGAGATGACCTTCCCGTCTTCCGGCACGGGCTCCTCGGGCATGGAAATGATCGCCGCCAATCTGATCGAGGATGGCGATGAGGTCATCGTCGGCGTGAACGGCGCCTTCGGTGTGCGCTTTGCCGACTGCGCCGAGCGGCAGGGCGCGAAGGTGCACAAGGTCGAGGCCGAATGGGGTCGTGTCATCGAGCCTGATGCGGTGGCGAAGGCGCTCAGGAGCGGGCGCAAGCCGAAGCTCGTTGCGATGGTACACGCCGAGACCTCGACCGGAACTCATCAGCCAATCGAGGAGATTTCTGAGCTGGCGCGCCAGCACGATGCATTGCTGGTCGTCGATGCCGTCACTTCGCTTGCCTGCGTGCCCCTTGAAATCGACAAGTGGGGCATCGATGCGTGTTTCAGTTGCACGCAGAAAGGCCTGAGCGCGCCGCCGGGACTCTCGCCGGTGACCTTCAGCGCTCGCGCGATGGACGTGATTCGCCGGCGCAAATCAAAATGCCGCTCCTGGTACCTCGACGTTGCTGCAATCGGCGGCTATTGGGGCTCCGAGCGCGTCTACCATCACACCGCGCCTGTTACGATGATCTATGCGCTCTACGAAGCGCTGCGCGTCGTGATGGAAGAAGGGCTGGAACCGCGATGGCATCGGCATCGAATCAATGCTGCCGCGCTCCACGCGGGCCTGACGGCGATGGGGCTGAAGCTCGTTGCGCAGGAAGGTCATCGCCTGCCGCAGCTGACCACCGTCGCCGTACCCGACGGAATCGACGAGGCGAAGGTCCGCGCGGAACTGTTGCGGCTGTTCAATATCGAAATTGCCGCGGGCCTCGGTCCTTTCAAGGGCAAGGTGTGGCGAATCGGCCTGATGGGCGAGAGCTGCCGGCGCGAGAACGTGACCTTGATACTCGGAGCGCTCGAGCAAATCCTCGCCGGGATGGGTCTCGAGCTGGCACGCGGCAAGGCGCTGGCGGCCGCCGAAAGTGCGTACGTGTCCTGAATTCGAAGAGTCGATTCTTTCCAGGGAATTCAGGTCGCGGAAGCTGTGGCGCTTTTCAAAGGCGGGCACGCGAATGCCGCGATGCTGCCCATTGCCAGCACGACGGAAAAAATAGTGAATACGACGCCGTAGCCCAGCCCGCGATCGAAGAGTAGTCCTCCGAGGTAGGGCCCAATCGCGCCGCCTAGCGTAATGGCGATACCGGTTAAGCCGCTGGACGAACCAAATCGATTCAGCCCGAGCGACTCGGCAATCACCATCGGAATGAGTGCCAACGGCGCTCCTGCGGTGATTCCATACAAGCCGATGAACGCACCGACGGACAAATGGTTCGGCGTTCCAAGCAATAGAAGTACTCCGAGTGCCGAAACCCCCAAGGTCGCCGCCAGGGTTATTCGCCCACTGACGAAATCGGCTGCGTACCCGATTACAAAGTGACCTGCCGCGGACAGACCCATCACCAGGCTGTAGATCCACGCCGCCCTGCGCGAACTGAAACCGCTGCGAAGCAGGTAGGGAATCGTATGCACGGTGATTCCCGCGCTGGTCAACGAGTAGCAAAACTGCGCCGCTGACAGGAGCCAAAACGCGCGCGAATGCAGAATCGCGCGAAGGTCCATGCCGGCGGACTGGCCGGCCGACACCTCACCATCGCTCCCCCTTTCTCCGGGCGGACGCGTTCGAATCGTCACGGCGACCAGCGGGGTTACGATGAAAAATGTCATCGTCGCGAGCAGCACATAGCCGGCGCGCCACCCATGCGCCGAGATAGTGCGCTCTTCGATGATGGTTAGCACCATCCCTCCGATCGAGGTTCCGGAAGTCGCAATCCCCAACGCCAGGCCGCGCCTCTCTTCGAACCAATTGGCGACTACCAACCAGGTCGGGAGCAGCGTCGTGGGCGGGATCGCGACCCCCAGAACGACATAGGCGAGGGTAATTGTGGTGAAGGAGTTGGCTCGGCTCGCCATGATCATCGCGCATCCCGCCACCAGGACGCCGGCAGTCATGACGATGCGCGCTTCGACCTTGTCCAGTATCCATCCGAACAGCGGGACTGTCAGTCCGCAGGTGAGAGCGAAAATCGTGAGCAATGAGGACTGGCGCGCGCTGCTCCAGCCAAAGTACTTGCGCATCGGGTCAAAAAAGACCCCGGCGGTGTTATAGCCGCCGCCGAACAACACGAACATCGCGACGAACAGGCTGACGACAATCAGCCATCCGCGTCGCTCACGCGCCGTCACTGGGCCGTCACCCGCACGCTGGATATTCAATGTTGCGACGAATGCGCGGCTCCGGCCCGCTTCAGCATCGCATCCAGGTCGCCGTTGAACACGGCCTGCTCGTTGGGGCTGAGCAGCAACGGACAAATTTCGCGCGCTGATTTGAGCAGCTTCTCGGCTACTCCGCCGCAGGTGGCAATCTGTTCGGCATCGCCGGTGTCTATCGCCTTTGGCCCCCTGCTCGCCTCGTGGCAGACGTCGTAGAGTCGGCGCGCACTCTCGTACGCGGATTCAATCGATCGCAGGGTGCCCCAGTCGAAGATCCGCGCCAGCACCTGTACCTGCTCTCGCCACGCCGAGTTACTGAACTCGTGAATGACCCCGGTGTCCATCGCACCCAGCGCGAGGTCTGCGTTGTGGACCAGCTCGACCAGGACCGCCATGCCCGCGCGCCGGGCCTCGGTCACGGTCTCGGCACGCGCTCGACGCTGCCCCAGCGCGTATGCGAGTAGGACTCCGGAGAGCGTGAAGGTGCCGCTGATGAAGCCGCCGAGAGTGCCCGCAGTTAAGGGTCCCACGTGACCGATCACTCCTCGTCAGTGTCTGCTCCGTTGCCTTCCTCTTCTTCCTTCTCCGCCAGCCCCGCCAGCGCGCGCACCCGCTCATTTTCTTCCAGCCGCACCAGGTGCACGCCTTGTGCGTTGCGCCCGGTGATCCGCACATCCTTGACGTTGAGACGAATCACCTTGCCGCCGTCGGTGATCAGCATCACCTGGTCGTCGGTGCCGACCTGGCGCACCGAGATTACCTTGCCGGTCTTTTCCGTGACGTTCATCGTGATCACGCCTTTGCCGCCGCGATGCGTCAACCGGTATTCCTCGGCCGCGGTTCGCTTGCCGAAGCCCAGCTCCGACACGGTCAGCAGGGTTTCATCGTCGCGGACCGTGGACATCGAAACCACTTCGTCCTCGACCAGGGTAACGGTCTTGCCTTCCTTGATCGTGTGCGATTCCAGTTCCATCCCGGTCACACCGCCGGTCGCACGGCCCATCGCGCGGGCCTCCTCTTCCTTGAAGCGAATCGCCTGTCCCTCGCGCGTCGAGAGCACGATTTGCTGGTTGCCGTCGGTAATTCGTACATCAACCAGCGAGTCGCCATCTTCGAGGTTGATCGCGATAATGCCGTTGGAACGAATATTCGCGTATTCGCCGAGGTCGGTTTTTTTGACCCGGCCCCGCTTGGTCGCGAAGAACACGAACTTGTTCTCGACTTCACGCGGTACCGGCATGAAAGCCTGCAGGGTCTCGTCATCGCCGAGGCTCAACAGATTGGCGACTGAACGGCCCTTGGCGGCACGCCCGCCTTCGGGCAGCTCGTATGCTTTGAGTTGATAGACTTTGCCGGCGCTGGTGAAGAACATCAGCCGATCGTGGGTCGACACGCGCTCCAGCCGCTCGACAAAATCTTCCTCGCTGGTGGTCGCGCCGATCTTGCCGCGTCCTCCTCGCCGCTGGGTTCGATAGAGCGAGAGCGGCGTGCGCTTGATGTAACCGCCGTGGGTGACAGTCACGAGCACGTCTTCCTCGACAATCAGGTCTTCGACCGAGAATTCGCCCTCCGCTTCGATGATCTGCGTCCGGCGCGCGTCGCCGAATTCTTTCTTGATATCTTCA
>DATJWT010000057.1:0-5448 GCA_035500975.1 Binataceae bacterium (SeqCode) | reverse complement strand
GCTCTTTTTTCACGAAATCGCGCTATCGGTGTTCTATCCAACAAGCGAAAAGATCGGTGCGGAGACTCATCATGAACAAAGAACAAATCGAAAAGGCTGAAACATTTCGCAAGCTTCATCACAGCGGCAAGATCCTTGTCCTGCTGAATGCGTGGGATGCCGCCAGTGCGCGCATCTTCGAAGTCGCAGGCGCGCCGGCCGTTGCGACGACCAGTTCGGGGCTCGGCGTCGCCAATGGGTACCCCGATGGACAGCACATCACTCGCGGTCGCCTGGTCGATGCGGTCCGTCGTATCACGCGCGTAATAAAAGTGCCGCTGACCGTCGATCTGGAAAAAGGCTACGGCAAGACTGCCGCTGAGGTGGTGGAGACGGTGCGCGGGATCGCGGATGCGGGCGGAATCGGGATGAATATCGAGGACGGCACGGAGCCGCCCGATCTGCTGGTTGAAAAGATCAAGGGCATTCGTGCATTCGCGAAGCCCTTCTTCATCAATGCCCGCTGCGACGTGTACCTGCGCGGCATCGGGGAAAAGGAAACGCGCTTCCATGAAACCATGCGGCGCATCAGGAGTTACGCTGATGCCGGCGCGGACAGCGTTTTCGTGCCGTGGGTGACCGACGCCGCGACTATCGGCAGGATCGCAAAAGAGTCGCCTCTTCCGCTTAACGTGATGCTGTCGCCCGGGCTTCCACCCGTTGCGGAGTTGCAAGCGCTCGGTGTGGCACGACTGAGCATCGGTGGCTCAGCGGCATTCGCGGCCTTGTCGCTGATCAAACAAATCGCCGACGAGATTCTTACCAAGGGCACCTACGACACTGTGCGCGCGAATCTGACGCTTCCGGGCATCGAAGTGATGAAGATGTTCCCGACGGAGTAATTCGTTCGTTAGCCGGTGGAATTCTCTCGACGTCGCTCCTGTTCCGTCATTCTGAGCCAACGGCGAAGAATCTCAGCATGCGCTCAGCGTGATAGAAAAAGATGTGATTCCAGCGGCGCGGCTCAAGCGCCCCTTCAGCTGAGATCCTTCGCTACGCTCAGGAATGACCGAGGGGTGGTGCGCTTCTAGGTAGAAGATTGCGATTGTCGCTAGAATTGCGCACTGCTGAAGGGAACGGTGACCATCATGGCAGCGTGCGAATTCAAGCATCATTATGCCAACCTGAAAGGCGTTCGCATCCATTACGTCACAGCAGGTCGAGGCACCCCGATGGTGTTGCTGCATGGATGGCCGCAGACCTGGTACGAGTGGCGCCGCCTGATGCCGCTTTTGGCGGATAGCTTCTCGATGGTTGCGCCGGACCTGCGCGGGCTTGGCGACTCATCGCGTCCCTCCACCGGCTACGACAAGAAGACCGTCGCCAACGATGTGTGGGAAGTGATGCGCAATCATCTGAAGCACGAGCGCTTCATCGTGGTCGGCCATGATTGGGGCGCGCCGGTCGCGTTCCGGCTCGCGGCGGACCATCCCGATGCGGTCACGCACCTGGTGATGCTCGATGTGCCGGTGCCTGGCGACCAGCCGGCCGGGGCCGGCCTTTCCGGCGCGCCGCGATGGCATCATATGTTCCACCAGGTACCTGATTTGCCGGAAGCGCTGACGGTCGGGCGCGAGCGGACCTACCTGGAATTTTTCTTCATGAATGGATGCGATCAGGCCAATACGTTCAGTGACGCTGATATCGCGGAGTACGTTCGGACCTATTCGCAGCCCGGAGCGATGCGCGCGGGATTCAATTTCTACCGCAACATGTCGCGCGACGTGGAAGATAACCGCGCGACCTTTGCCACCGGCTTCAAACTTCCAATGCCGACGCTAGGCATAGGGGGAGGCGGATCGCGCGGCCGCGGTGATCTCGTGGTGCAGTCGCTGCGTCGAGTCGCCAACCACGCGGAAGGCGGCTCGATCGCCGACTGCGGTCATTTCATTCCGGAAGAAAGGCCTGAAGAACTGGCTGGGCGGTTGCGCGCCTTCCTCAAGAAGTAGGCTCCGCTGACTTCGCCGCCCGGCGTGCGAACCCGCGGCGTCGTCGCCGGCGCGACTTGCTCTCTTCCTTCTGACGCTTGGTGAACATGTCGATGAGGGCCTGCTGGCAATTGTTCTGAAGATCGCCGGGGACCATCCGCGAGTAGCTTCCGTCCGAATGCATCTCCCACGCCGCGTGATTCGGCTTGAACTGGAGGTCGAGTACGGTGCGCATTTCCTTGCGCAGTACCGGGTCTTCGACCGGCGCGACCACTTCAACCCGGCTTTCCAGGTTGCGCTTCATGCAGTCCGCCGATCCGATGAAGTATTCCTCGCTGCCGCCATTGCGGAAGTAGAAGATGCGCCCGTGTTCAAGGAAACGCCCGACGATACTGGTGACGCGAATGTTCTCTGACAGCCCCGGAATTCCGGGCCGCAGCCTGCACGTATCGCGCACTATCAGATCGACTTTCACACCCGCTCGTGACGCTCGGTAAAGAGCGCGCGTGATATCGACGTCCTCGAGCGCGTTCATCTTCATCTGGATGAGGCCCGGCGACGATGACGTATGCGCTTTGATCTCGCGCTCGATCTTTTCGAGCAGTGCCTTTTTAAGAATCGAGGGGGCCGGCAGGATTTTCTTGAACGAACGATGCCCGTAATAGCCGGTGGTCAGGTAGTTGAATAGCTGCGTCAGGTCTTGCCCGATCGCATCGTCGCAGGTGAGCAGGCCGAAGTCCGCGTACAGGCGCGCGGTGCCCGGATGATAGTTACCCGTTCCGATGTGCGCGTAGCGGCGCAGGCCGTTGTAATCCTGCCGCACCACAAGGATGACCTTGGAATGAGTTTTGTAGCCGACCACGCCGTAGGTCACGTGGATGCCGTAGTCCTCGAGCTGGGTTGCGAACTGGATATTCGCGGCCTCATCGAAACGCGCCTTGAGCTCGACCACCACCGCGACCTGCTTGCCGTTGCGAGCCGCTTCGCACAGGTAGTCGATGATCTCGGAATCGCGCGAGGTGCGGTACAGCGTCATCTTGATCGCGCGGACCTTCGGGTCCTCGCTCGCCTCGCGCAGGAAACGGGCGACCGAGGTCGAGAACGACTCGTACGGATGCATCAGCAGGACCGAACCGGCATCGCGCAGCACATGGAAGATATTGCGCGAGGGAGTCAGCCGCGGATGATCCACAGGATGGTGTGGCGGATCGTGCAGGGCGGGATTATCAACCGCGACCAGCTCCATCAGGTCGCGGATCGCCAGCATCCCATCGACTTCGAACACGTCGCGCTCTTCGTGCAGCCCCAGCTCGGCCGCCAGCATTCCGCGATGGACGGGATTGATCCCGCGCACCACTTCCATGCGCACGATCGGCGCAAAGCGGCGATCGCGCAGTTCCGATTCAATCAAGGCGAGCAGGTCGTCCGCTTCGTCCTCGTCGCGCTCAGTATTGGCGTTGCGCGTGACGCGGAAAAATTCGAATGACTCGATCGTCATACCCGGGAACAGCAGGTCCAGGGTGTGGGCGATCACGTCCTCGAGCGGAACAAAACGGTTGGTTCCATCGACGCGCAGGAAGCGCGGGATGCCCAGGCCCACCGGAACCTTGACGCGGGCCAGCGAAGGCTCGGTGTCTTCAGGCGCCCTCAAAGTTACCAGCAGGTTGAGAGAAAGATTCGAAATAAACGGAAACGGATGCGCCGGATCCAGGGCTTGCGGCGTGACGAGCGGAAAGATGTTTTTGAAGTAGTAGTCGCGGATTGCGGCCTGCTCGGTCGCGGTCAGCTGCTCGAAAGAGAGGACCTCGACGTCATGCTTTCTGAGTTCTTCCAGGAGCACCGGCAACAGTGCACGCTGGCGCGGCCCGAACCCACGAATCTCGGCAAGGCATTCGTCGATCTGCTGCTGGGGCGTGCGCCCATCAACGGTCAACTCCTGCATGCCGGCAACGACCTGCTGCTTGAGGCCGCCGATTCTTTTCATGAAGAATTCGTCGAGGTTCGAGGCGGTGATCGCCAGGAACTTCACCCGTTCGAGCAGAGGGTTGCGCTCATCGAGTGCCTCTTCGAAGACGCGCCGGTTGAAGGCCAGCCACGTGAGCTCGCGGTTGAGAAAGAGTTCGGGCGAAGACAGTTCCGGGTCGGTCTTTCCCGGCCGCGTGACGTCGGCAACCGACTGGAGCCGGAGGTCTCTTGCCGGAGTGCTCAATGTAGGACTGGCCACGCCATTACCTGGGGAACCGTTCGGAGTTGATTGAGTATCGTCCACTGCGATTGATGCTCCGCCCTCATCCAACATCCTGCCGCACCTCGGGAGCGAATTGTAGCTGATATCGCACGTCCCCGCTTAGCCGGAACTGCTTGAGAGCTCAATCCAGAAGGTCGCCAGACTGTAACCTGATCGTTAATTTACCTAAGTATTTGATTTCTCGAATAAAAAGGAATTCGCGAGCGGGCGAACAAACTGCGAAGCTGGCTCGACAAAGGCTCATGATAGAGTGCCACGGTGGGTGAGCAGAATGTCAGGTTATCTTCACGAGGTCACTCGACGGCTTGTCGCCTTCGATACTGTCAGCACCAACAGCGACCTCGCCGCGAACGACTACATGGCCGGACAATTGGCGGCCCATCGGTTCAACGTCGCTCAGCAAAAGATCGAGATTGCCGGGGTGGGGCAGTCCAACCTGGTGGCCTGGATCGGGCCTCCCAAACCCGATGGCCTGATCATTTCGGGTCATGTCGATACCGTCCCCTTCGCGGGCCAGCCGGGATGGACGCGCGACGCGCTGAGACTCGAAGATGCGGGGGACAAGCTCTATGGACGCGGAACCTCAGACATGAAGGGATTCATAGCGGCGTGCCTCGATGCGGCCACGAGGCTGGATGCATCGCGGCTCAAGCGTCCGCTGGTGTTTGTCTTCACCGCCGACGAAGAAGTGGGATGCCTCGGCGCAGCGAAAGTCGGACCCGCATTGAAGGAGATGCTCGGCGCGATGCCGGTGCCGCGCCTGGCGTGGATCGGCGAACCGACCTCATGGCAGGTCAGCCACGCTCACAAGAGCATCGTGTTGTTCGATGTGATCGTGCGCGGGCGGGGCGGACATAGCGGCGCGCCGGCCGCGGGAGTGAATGCGATCGCGGTGATGGGCAGGGTCGTTGAGACGATCGGCCGGATCCAGCAACAGCGGCGCTCGAACCCGCGGGTCGACCAGGCGAAGGTTTTTCCCGATGCGCCGTATGACGTGATCAACTTCGGCACCATCAGCGGCGGCATGGCGGTCAACATGATTGCCGAAGAGTGCGTGATGAAGCTGAGCTACCGGACGATGCCGGATGCAGATCCCCTGAGTCTCTATCGCGAGGTGCAACGCGCGATCGAAAAGGTCAGTGTTTTCGATTACGCCTCGAACGACCATCGCGCGCAGATCGAACTGACCCCGCCGATGATGACGCCGCCGCTGAATTCTCCGCGCGGAACGCC
>DATJWT010000056.1:0-5487 GCA_035500975.1 Binataceae bacterium (SeqCode) | reverse complement strand
GCGATGATGATCGCGGTCGCGGTCATCGGCGGCACCGCGCGATGGATCTCGCGCTTCACCATCTTCAACACCGGCCGCGATATCGAATACGACCTGCGCAACGATCTGTTCGAGCATCTGACCCTGCTCGGCCCCGACTTCTACGAGCGCAACAAGATCGGCGACCTGATGTCGCGGATGGTCAATGACTTGACCGCCATCCGGATGCTGGTGGGTATGGGCTTCGTCACCTTCACCGACGCGCCCGGCACCGTCATGTTCGCGCTTGTCTTCATGCTCGGCGTGAGCGTCAAGCTCGCGGCCGCGTCACTCGCGCCCTACCTGTTCCTGATTTACGGCATCAAGCGCCTGTCGCGGGCGCTGATGGTGCGCAACCTGAAAGTCCAGGAAGGCCTCGGCGCGATCGAGTCCAAGGTCCAGGAAACCCTCGCCGGCATCCACGTCGTCAAGGCCTACTCGCTCGAAGGCCACGAGTCCGGCCTGTTCCGCGTCGCCAACGACGATTACAATGAACTCGGCCTCGCGCTAGCGCGGCTGCGCGGCGCGATGGTCCCTATGATTCGCGGCACTTCCGCCTCCGCGATCATGATCGTGCTGACCTACGGCGGCTACCTCGTCACGCGCGGCACCCTGCGCATCGGCGACGTGGTCTCGTTCATGGGCTACCTCGGCTACATGGCGTGGCCCGTCACTTCGCTGGGCTGGATGATCTCGATTTACCAGCGGGCGCGCGCCGCGATGAAACGTCTCGACGAGATCTTCTGGGCGGAGCCGCAGCCCGGCGCGCTTGATCCCGGCGAGGAGCGCCTCCAGGTCGCCGGCGCGATCGAATGGGACAACGTGTCCTTCAGCTATTTCCGCGGCGACGGCGCAACCTCCAACGGCCATCGCCCCTACGCGCTCAAGAACATCAGCGTGCGCGTCCCCGCCGGCAGCAAGCTCGCGATCGTCGGGCGCACCGGCTCGGGAAAATCCACGATGGTCAAGCTGCTGTCGCGCCTGGTCGAACCGACCGAGGGACGAATCCTCCTCGACGGCCGCGACATCCGGGAGGTGCCGCTGCGTTCGCTGCGCAGGACTATCGGCGTCGTGCCGCAGGACGCGATGCTGTTCTCGGACACCCTCGCGCGCAACATCGCCTTTGGGCGTCCGGATGCTACGCCGCAGGAGATCAAATGGTCTGCCAACGTGGCGGGCCTCGGCCCCGATATCGCCACGCTCCCACACGGCCTCGACACTATAGTCGGCGAGCGCGGGATGTCGCTGTCGGGCGGCCAGAAGCAGCGCGCGACAATCGCTCGACTGCTCAACTACCAATCGAGCGTCGTGGTGCTCGACGATGCCCTGTCCAGCGTGGACACCGAGACCGAGAAGTCCGTTCTCCAGAGCCTGGCGGCGAGCGTGCGCGATCACACCAGCATCGTGGTGGCGCATCGCGCCTCGACGGTCCGCGATGCCGACCACATTATCGTGCTCGAAGACGGCGAGATTGCGGAGCGCGGAACGCACCAGGAGCTGATGGCCCGCCACGGCATCTACGCCGAGTTGTTCCATCGCCAGCTTCTCGAAGAGGAGCTGGCGGAATACTGACCTATGCAGCACGAGCAGGAAAAACCGGTCCGCACTGCGCGCGATACCGCGCTCGTCAAGTTCATCTGGACGTACGTGCGCCCGTATCGCCGCCTGTTCTTTCTCTCTGTCGTGCTGATGCCGCTGAACTCGGCGTTCGCGCTCTCGCAGCCCTACATCATCCAGCTCATCATCGACCTGTTCCTCGCGCACAACCACGTAGCGCCGCCCGCGTGGCTCGCCAACCTGGTCGGGGGACCGACCCTGCTCAAGATGGCCGCGATCTACCTGTGCCTGGTGTGCGGCGAATTCGGGTCCGCATACGCGCAGTTCTATCTCACCATGATGGTGGCGCAGTATTCGCTGTCCGACCTGCGCCTGGCGCTGTTCGATCACGTCGAGCGCCTCCCGATGTCGTTCTTCGATCGCACTCCCATCGGCAGGCTGGTCAGCCGCATGACCACCGACATCGACGCGATCAACGAAATGTTCGGCGCGGGATCGCTCACGATGTTCATGGACCTGATGACGATGTCGGGCATCGTCGCGATCATGTGGTTCAAGAGCCCGCACCTCGCGATGTGGGCCCTGGTCGCGATTCCGCCATTGCTGGTGCTGATAAACCTGTTCCGCATTCGCGCGCGCGTGGTCTATCGCGAAATTCGCGAACGGCTGGCCGCCGTCAACGCCTACCTGTCCGAAGCGCTCGCCGGCATGACTGTCGTGCAGCTCTTCACGCACGAACGCACCAGCCGCGCCGAGTTCGACGTGCTCAACCAGAAAAGCCGCGACGTCCAGATGACCGCCAACATCTACGAGACCGGGCTGTTCTCGGGCGTGGACACCGTCGGCTCCGTCACGATCGGGATCATCCTCTGGGTCGGCGGCGGGCAGGCGCTCCATCGCATCATCACGCTCGGGACGCTCATCGGGTTCATGCAGTACGCGCGGATGTTTTTCCTGCCGCTGCGCGAACTCTCCAACAAGTACACCGTGCTGCAGTCCTCGCTCGCCGCGGCCGAGCGCATCGAAGCCCTGATGGCCGAAGAGCAGACCATCGCGAGTCCTCCCGTGCCGAAGCTGATCGCGCCGCAGCGCGGCAGCATCGTGTTCGATCATGTGAATTTCGAATACCGCAAGGGCGAGCCGGTCCTGAAGAACCTCAGCTTCACGGTCGAGCCGGGTCAGAAGGTGGCGATCGTCGGCGCGACCGGTTCCGGCAAGACCACGATCATCAAGCTGCTCAATCGCTTCTACGACGTGACCGGCGGCCAAATCCTGGTCGACGGCGTCGATGTCCGGGAATGGGACCTGCACGCGCTGCGCCGCTCGATCGGACTCGTGCAGCAGGACGTGTTCCTGTTCGCGGGCGACGTGCTGGAGAATATCCGGCTCGGCCTGACCGACTTGAGCGAGAGCGAAGTGTGCCAGGCGCTGCGCCGGGCGCAGGCAATGCGCTTCGTGGAACGCCTGCCCGCGGGTCTGAGCGAGCTGATTCGCGAACGCGGCGCCAACCTTTCCGTCGGGCAGCGCCAGCTCCTGTCGTTCGCTCGTGCGCTCGCCTACAACCCGCCGATCCTGGTGATGGACGAGGCAACCTCGAGCGTCGACAGCGAAACCGAGCGATTGATTCAGCTCGCGCTCGATGAACTATTGGCGGACCGCACCGCCGTCGTGATCGCCCATCGCCTTTCCACCATCGAGCGCGCCGACCGAATCCTGGTGCTCGCCAACGGCGTTCTTCGCGAGAGCGGCAGCCATAGCGAGCTGCTTGCCCAACGCGGTCTCTACTACCGCCTGTTCGAGCTTCAGTACGCGGTTGCGAACGAGGCGGCTAGTGAAGCGGCGGACTAAGGGCGACGGTCGCGCGCGCGGCTGGTCACGCCACCTCTCTCTTCTCATCGTCGTAACCCTGGCAGCCACGGCCTCGCTCGGGGCCACCGGATGCGCGATTGGGTATATCGCTCACGGTGCATATGAAGAGGTGCGATTGCTCTGGAATCGCAAGCCTATCAGCACCGAACTCGCCGACAACGACCTGTCGCCGGAGATACGGGCCAAGCTGGAAACCGTGCTCGCCGTTCGGCAATTCGCGACCGACAAGCTCGGGCTCAATACCGGCGGCGCGTACCTGACGACTACCCAGGTGGACTCGGGCGCGATCGTGCACGTGGTGATGGCGGCGCCGCGCGACTCGCTCGATCCCTATACCTGGTGGTTCCCGATCGTCGGTTCGGTGCCGTATCGTGGCTATTTCGAGCAGGACGAGGCCGATGCGCAAGCGCGCGAGATGGAGGCGGAGGGTTACGACACGATGGTGCGTTCTGCGGTCGCGTTTTCAAGCCTCGGCTTCTTCGACGACCCTCTGCTCTCGAATCTGCTGAAGCTGGATCGCGTTGAACTGGTCGGCACGATCATCCACGAGCTCTTCCATCGAACCTATTTTCTGCCCGGGCACGTGATGTTCGATGAGTCCGCGGCGAACTGGGTCGGTGCTCGGGGCGCAGTCGAGTTCTTCGCGTCGACCGAGGGGCCCGAGTCTCGCGATGCGATCGAAGCGCGATCGGTTTTGGAGAGCTATCTGAAGTTCGGACGATTCCTGCTTTCGGCACAAGCCGACTTGCTCAAGCTCTACATGAGCGGTAAGCCGACCGACGAGATCGTGAAGGAACGCGAGCCGGTGTTCGCGCAGATCAAGGCTGAATATGCGCGACTCGAGCCGGAGCTGAATGGCCTGAGCCGCTTCGACCTGGACAAGGAACCGCTCAACAACGCCGTGCTGATCAACTACCTGATCTATTTCCACGACCTGGACAACTTCGAGACGCTGGCGCGGCAAAACCAAGAGGATCTCAAGCTGACCATCCAGCGCATCATCGAGCTCGCCAAGTCGAACCCGGGCGATCCGTTCTATGCGATTTGGGAAGCGACCCGCGATGCTCAGCGGCCGCCGAGCGCGGCCGCAACGACTTCGGACAATCCGGGCTCGTAGCCGCCGAAGAAATGATCGGCGCCGGGAACGATCTCGAGTCGCGCGCTGCCGCCGAGTTGCTCGGCGAGTGAGCGAAGCGGTTCGAGGGGGGAATAGGAGTCGTGGTCTCCGGAAATCAGCAGCAGAGGCTTCGATGCCCTCTCGCCCGCCTCGATGTTCATGACCCCGACGGGCAACGCGACCGCGATGACGCCGGTCACCATCGGATCCCTGAGCCCCGCTCGCACCGCCACTGATGCTCCAAACGAGTAGCCGGCCAGGGTCACCGATTTGGCGCCGGTTTTCGCGGCGAGGAATTTGACCGCTGCGGCAGCGTCATCGGCCTCGCCCTCGCCGCCATCGTACTCGCCCTCGCTGCCTTCAACCCCGCGAAAGTTGAAGCGCAGCGTCGCGAATCCGCGCTTCCAAAGCGCATCGAGGACCGCCTCCACGACGTTGTTGTACATCGAGCCGCCGTACATCGGATGCGGATGGCACACGACCGCGGCGCCGGCAGCATCGCGCTCGGGTAGCGCGAGCAAACCCTCCAGCCTTAGATCGCCGGATGGAAAGACGACCTTGCTTTCGATCATAGCGGTCCGACGATCCCGCGAATCGCACGGCCCCGATTTGGGGCCGGTGAGCTATTCCTCGTCGGGGTCGCGGCGAATCAGCGTCACGATCGCGACGAACTCGCGCGGCGTCATCGCGTAGCCGAGCATGCTCAGATGCTTGAGCGCCTGGAGCTCCCGCTTGGTCACCTGGTAGCGGCTGAGCAGCGCACGATCGTTCAGCAGAGCGCGCCAGGCTTCTTTCGGCGTCTTGGTCCTGGCCGGCCGGTTCGAAGGCATCATGGACCGGGCTTCCGGATGGGCGAGCACGAAAAGCTTCTGCTTGTCGAGCTTGAGGGTGTCGGCGATGCGCCCGAGCAGACCGAGCGAAGGCTT
>DATJWT010000055.1:0-9387 GCA_035500975.1 Binataceae bacterium (SeqCode) | reverse complement strand
CCCGAACCTGCTCTTGCCGCAGTCCACGGAATACGCGGGCATTTCGATCAACGGCTGCGTGCGCCATGGTTCACCGCACGCTTTCGACGGCTATTGGCCGATCGCTTCGCCGCGCCACGATTGTCGCACCCGAAGGGATCTGCTCATGCGTGGTCGACCTACCAGCAATGCCGAATGAGCTACCAGGTTCACTGCATGGAATGGAATGCGAGAATCGGCGCGCGACGACAACTGGAATACGCATTCCCGTTCCTGGATCGCGATCTCGTCCAGTTCCTCGTAAGCATCCCCGGCGATGTGCAGGCATTTGAAGGAATGCCCCGCAACCTGATGCGCCAGGCCATGCGTGGAACGGTGCCGGACAAGATCGTGGGACGCAGGACCAAGGGCGTTTTCACGCACCTGGGCAACGAAAGCGTCGAGCGCGACTTCCATGAGATCGAAGCCCTGCTGGGGAAAGAATCGCTGGCGGTCGAGATGGGCTACCTGGACGGTGATGTGCTGGCCGGTGCGGTGGCGCAGTGGCGGGTGACGAATCAAGCTTCGACCGATTCCATCGCGGCATGGCGTATCGTCGACTTGTGCGGCATCGAAGTATTCTTGCGTGAATTCTTCGGCAACAGTCCCAAGGCGCACGAAAGGAACGATGGTATGCGAGCGGTGCGGCAGGCGATTGGCTAGCCTCCACCGGATTTTCCTGCGCGCATCCAGTCCCAGAAACTGGTCTCGTTCTCGTAGTACCATCCCGCAAATGCCGTCTTGGCCTCTTCACCACTGATTTCCGTAACCCGATGGGAGAGATCGAGACCCAGCGGAAACAAGATCGCGTCAGCCAGGCCAGTGTTGGCGATTTCCGCGATGATCTTCCCGGTGGCATCGTTTCGCATCTGGAACACCCCGCCCTGGTAGCCACGCGGGCTGAGGTTGATACTCATGCCCACGCGCCGTCCTTCGGCAGCATCGCTATGCCACGCGTCGATGTGTCCGGCGTTCGGCACCATCCGATAGATTCGCCCTTTGAAACGGGTCAGCGAGTCGAGTGCGGTGATTCGCCGGACCAGGTCGAGTACGTCGGGTCGATTCGCGATGAAATGCAGAAACTCCCGGGCAACTCCCTCCAGGACATACTCGCGGTAAAATTCGCCGTCGTATGATGTCCACTCGCCTTCATCGACGACGCTCATGACATGAGAAAGAAGGCTTGGATCGAACAGCCTCGGAATCCGGACGGGGTTGCCCGCCTGGAAGTCCGCTCGTAGCCGCTCCACTTCGACAGTCGAAGCAAGCACGCCGGCTTTTGTGAGTTGAATCACGGGCATCAACCATCCAGCACTTAGTCATAGCGATCGAGAAGATAGAAGTAGCGTGGCTGCCCCGGCCCCCGCAGCGCCGTCAAAATCCGGTATTCGAGCCCACTATACGGAAGGAATCCGTACTCATGCTTGTTGCGGCCCTCGGCCACGTCCATCTCGAGCTTGGTTACCCATTGCCCCTCCGAAGTGTCGTGGCTGTGCCGCAGGATCCATATCGTCGTCGGCTGCGCCTGATGGGACCGCAGCGCAAACGCCAGAGAGTTGGGCTCCTCTAGTTCGACGATCTCAAGACGCGGACTGAGTCGCCCGACCAGCGGATCCAGGAAGGTGCTCGTGTCATCGAGCGCTACCACCGCGCCCGCTCGCGGCGACTGGCCATTGATAACCGCCGCTATCTCGCGGAACGGCGCGCAGTATTCTTTATTCAAAAACCCGGTGGTGGTGAAGTAGTTGTAGTCTCCCACCAGGTAGACGGCGGCGATCGCGGCCATCGCGACCTGGCCATAGCGAATCTGCCCCGCCCCGATCACCACCAAAGTGAGGAAGAACGGCAGGACAAACAGCGAGCGTGCGGGAGTGAACGAGAATCCTGTCCAGCCGCTTATTCCGACATATCCAATCAGGGTTGCGACGCCGACAATCGCGAGCCATGGAGGATTTGAAGCGACGCCCCGATACAACCCATAGATGATGAATGGCGAAAGCAGCGCGCCGAATATGACGCAGAACGTTGAGAGACTTTCGCCAAAGCTGAAAGATACGAACCACCACGCAAGGCGGATCAACTGCCCCGTCAGGACGCCATCGCTCGAATAGCTCTGGACCGATTGCCACCAGCTGATACCGGTAGCCAGCGAGTGCGCGACCGGCAGGTAAAGCAGCCCGGCGACCGCACTGGCCAGCGCCAATAGCGCGATGCGGTTCGCGATCGTCACACCCGGTCGAGCGACAAAGACGATGCCTGCCGCCGCCGCGATCGCAATGCCGGGCAGGAAGTGCGTGTAGAGAACGGCGGCCGCCGCGACCGCAAAGATAACCAGCCTGCCGATATTCCGCGGCTGTGCGATCCATCTCACGGCAGCCGCTATAGCCAGGATCGCCAGCGCAAGTTGCATGCTGTAGGAACGCGCCATTCGCCCATACAGCAGCAGGCACGGTGAGAGGACCCACAGCGCCAGGACCCATCGCCGGGTCGAGGCCGATTCGTTGCGCAGGATCAACCGATCGAGAAAGACCGTGGCGGCAAGGGTCCACAAGACCGACATGAGCCGCAGTTTCCAGAGCGGAGAAGCGGCGCCGGGAAGCGCCTCGGCGAGATGCGCGAGGAGAAAATAGAGCGGCGGATGAGTGGCTTCGACCCGGGAAACTACCTCGTCGGGTTTCATGGCGGCGATAGTCAAGGTCAGTGCCTCATCGCGCCACGGCTCGAGCAGATCGAGGTGATGGGAAAGAAGGACGGCCTGGGCCGCCACAGCACACACGAGCGGATGATCGCGCAGCCATCCGAAGGCTGTGGCGCTGGCCGCATCAGGCATCGGCGCATAGTACCTCGTCCGATTCCCGCTCCACCACTGCTATACTCGCCGAAGCATTGACTGGTCGCCTTCCACTCGTGCCGATCGATCCAACTCCAGGCAACTGCGCAGCCCGCTTCCTGGTCGCATCGGTGCGCCGGTTTTTGGATCCGGACGCGCCGGCGCCGAACCTCGCAACCATTGATGACGTGAGCGAGCTGCGGCGTCTTGCAGCGGCTCACTCGGTCGTACCGATCGTCTGCCGGGCGCTCGAGTCCCTGGACGGAAGCTCGGCTCTTCGCGAAGCACTGCAACCCGATCTCGAGGAGGACTTGAGCGCCAGCCTGCTTCTGTCAGCGGAACTGTGCAAGGTCACGGACCTGCTGAACCAACATGAGATAACCTTCGTATCGTTGAAGGGGCCTCTTTTGAGCCAGCGGCTCTACAACGACATCGCGGTGCGCGCCCCGGGTGACCTGGATTTGCTCCTGGAACAACGCGATGTGCTCCGGGTCCGCGATTTGCTGATCGGCGCCGGCTATCGCGTGGGCAGTCCGCTTCCCTGGTCGGATGATTCCGCCTGCTTCAAATCGCGTGAATCCGAAATCACGATGGCCGACGACGCCCGGGCGCTGGCTGTCGATCTGCACTGGCGACCGGTACCCGGTTATTTCGCGAGTGCATTCGACAGGATCTCGATTCGGGACTCGATAGTCTCGACGCCGCTGTCCGGGCGGATGATTCCGGATCTCGCGCCCGCGCCTCTGCTCCTCTTTCTATGCGCGCATGCCGCCAAACATGGCTTCGAGCGGCTGGGATGGATTTGCGATATCGCGACTTGCCTGCGCCGATGCGAGTTCGACTGGAAGACTATCCTGTCGCTCACGCGCGCCAGCGCGAGCACGCGTCAACTCCTGGTCGGCCTGGGACTGGCCGCGAAACTTCTCGGCGCGCCGCTTCCTTCGGGCTTGCCCGAAGACCCGGCCGTGAACCCGCTGGTAGAGGCGGTCAACGTGCGCTTGCTTTCAGGCAACTCGCCTCCGATAACCGCCAACGAGCTGGTTCCCTTCTGTCTCAGGATCTTCGAGACACAACGTCAGCGCCTGCGTTACCTGCGCGGGCATCTATCGCCCTCGGCGGCTGAGTACCAGGCACTGCGGCTACCCCCCGGCCTGCATTTCCTCTATTACCTATTTCGCCCGCTGAGATTGGCCGCGAAAGCCGCGGGCATCGGCCGGGCGTGATCGGTTGCCGCGCGAAGGAGATCTGAATTTGACCGGATCGAAACGCATCCCTCTCCTGTTGGCCATAATTAGCGCAGCTTTCCTGTACCTGTGCCTGTTCGTGCTGCCGGACACACCGCGACTGCATCCCGGCGACCAATTCATCAATTTCGAGAATGCGCGGCGGATGAGCCAGGGCGAAATGCTCTATCGGGATATCTTCCAGTACACGCTGCCCGGCACCGAACTGCTCGAACTGCCCCTGATCTATATTTTCGGCGCCAAGCTGGCATTGAGCAGCGCGTTATTGATCGCGGTCGGTGTCATCGATGTGTTGCTCGCCTTTGTCCTGGCATCGAGCGTTTTGTCCGTCTCCGATGCGATCCTCGCCAGCCTCTTTTTTCTCGGCTTTGGTTTTCACAACGCGCTCGATGCGACCCATCATCAGTTCAGCATCCTGTTCGTCTACGCCGCCACGGCCGTAATCATCAAGAGACGTAGCGCGCCGGCCCTGGTGGCATGCGGCACCCTGCTGGGACTGGCGACGGTCTTCACCCAGACGCGCGCCCTGGTCGCGATTGCGGTGGCGATATTTGTCGCATGGGAAAGCCGCGTCAATCCGGAACATGAGCGCAAGCTCTGGCGTAACGAGTTGCGCCTGCTGGTTCCATTTGTCCTCGTGGTCGCGGCGGCCTCGGCTTATGTGGTGGGAGACGCGAGCTGGGAGGTGTTCTACCGCGACGTCGTGAAGTTTCCGATTCTCTATTACCGGTCGGGCGGCTCGAACAGCTTCATTTCGTCACTTTTCCAGGATTACTATCCCAACCTCGTCGGGATTTCGCGCTGGATCGTCCTGAAGCTCGCACTGCCCGCGATCTACCCGCTGTTCGCCATTTACTATTGGCGAGCCGCGAAGCGCGGCGCGGATGCTCCGCCGCGCGCGAACGTGCTGTTAGCCGTCGTCGGCTTCGCGTTGCTCGTGACCTTCTCGTACGCGCCCCTCTACGTTCGACTCGGGACGGTCTCGTTGCCGGCGATCATCATCGCACTGTGGATGCTGCGCCAAACCGGAACGAAAGTCTGGCGACCTGTGTTGTGGGCCGCGACGGTTCTCTTCCTGGTCTGGGAACCGATTCACTCGCAAATGCAGCCGTATTGGCTTTTCGATTCGCGCGCGGGGCGCCTGGCAGCGGCCGATCCAGACACCCAGGCCGAGCTGGCCTGGCTCACCGAACACACTCGGCCCGGCGAAAAATTCTTCGCGACTTCGGATCCGGTCGTCTACATCCTGATGGATCTGCAAAACCCGACCGCATTGCCGTTCATCGAACCCAACGACTACACGCGGCCCTACCAGGTACTGCGGTTGGTGAAGCGCTTGCAGGAATTCCGACCCCGCTACATTTACTGGTCGTTCCAGCCAGGTGATGCGGACCAGCCCGGCGGGCGCCTCTACCCGCTCAGCGTGGAGTTGCACAACTCCTACCAGCCGGTTAAGTCGCTGAACGGCAGCGAGATCTGGGAACTGAAACCGGATCCTCGCCAATAACGCTCAGATCGAAAAATCCGGAAATTTTCCGATCAAGAATGCGCCCGCGCGCGTGATCATCGATTCGTTCACTGCCGCGTGTTGCGTTAGCGTGTGGATGTCGCGCAGGTGGCGCTGTAGCGGCGACGAGTTGTAAGGCGCGGTGCCACCCCCGGCCGTGTAGCAGGTGTCGACGATAGCCGCCGCCGATTGCGCCGCCCATGCCACACTGCCGATGATCCGTGCCATCTCCGGCGGAGTTGGCGAATGCCCCGCCAGCGACGATTCCCACACCGCGCGTGATTCCGCCATCAGCAACTCCCGCGCCGCGCGCAAGTTCGTCTCCGCGTGCGCCAGCCGGTAGTGGAAGAGCGGGGAGTCGGCGATGCTCGACGCGGTATAGAGCCGCTTCTTGTTGGTCTGCACCAGGGCGATGATATCGGCCAGCGCGTGCCGCGCGATTCCGATTCCCACCGCGCCGATATGCAGCGCGAAGGAAACCACCGGCGCCTTGTACAGCGGACCCGGCACGCATGACGACCCCAGGAAGATATCCAGTGAATCTTCGGCGGGAACCCGCAGATTCTTCACCTCGATATCGTGGCTGCCGGTGCCCCGCATCCCGTTCACATCCCAGGTGTCGATGATCTTCGCCTGGTCGTGGCGGAACAACATCGCACGAATCTCGTTGCTGCCCGGCAGCAGCCCCGCGCGCGGCTGCCCCTTCTCCGTCACGACACAGTTGCCGATCAGCCAGCTCGAATGCTGGCACCCGCTGGCGAATCCCCATCGGCCGTTGACCAGATATTCGTTGTCACCCAGCTCCGCCTGCCCGCGCGGGGCGAATCCGCCACCCATGATCACATCGGGGCCCCGGGAATAGATCTCGTCAAAGCGATTGCGCGGCAGCAACGCGAGCAACATCGGGGATTCCGAACCGATCATGACGGTCCAGCCGCTGGCGCCGTCCGCGGCCGCGATAGCCTCGATGATCTCCATCGACAACGGCAAATCGATTTCCAGGCCGCCGTGGCTGCGCGGCGTCAGCATCCGGAAGAGGCCGGCCGCAATCATCTGGTCGAGGAGATCGGGCGGGATGCGCCGTGCCGACTCGATCTCGACTGCACGGGCGCTGATGACCGGCGCCAGGTCGCGTACGGCGGTCTGCAAACGGGCAATATCGTCACTCATTTCTCACATCGCTCCGCGCAGAGAAATGACAGACTCGATGCGCGCCGCGCAAACCAGCGCCCGCGGATGCCCCTGCTTCAGCGCGCTTGCGCTTCCGCGTAGCGCTTGAAGGCATCAAGCGCCGTGTCCCAGAATCGGCTCATCTCTTCGAGCTTCGCGATCAACTCGCGCATGGCGTTGCGCCCCATCGGTGCGAGCTCGTAGATCTGTTCGCGGCCGCTTTTTCTCGCCCGGATAAGACCGGCGCGTTTTAGCACGCGCGTATGCTTCGAAACCGCGGGCCGGCTCATCGCGAATCCCTTCGCAAGCGCGCTGGCACGAGAGGGACTGGCCGCGAGGCGCCGCAGGAGTTCGCGGCGGGTAGGGTCGGCCAAAGCGGCGATGGTGTTATCGATCTTCACGACAATTACGTAACTGCATAGTTACATGTATGTCAAGCACGAGCCGCCGCCGTGCGTTTGGTCTGACCGCCCTCCAATTGAGATAATCGGCGCGCATCGATTCCTGAAACCGAACGCGGGAGGACAACGAGCGCGATGGATATCAACACCGGCACCAAGGACCTGCTCGCCAGCCTGGACGAGAATGTTCTGACTTTGACGATGAATCGGCCCGATGCGCGCAATGCGATGTCGGGTCCGATGACGAGCGCGCTGGCCGAGCAGCTCGCGAAGGCGGAGCTCGACCCTGCCGTCAAATGCATCGTCCTGACGGGCGCCGGCAAAGGCTTTTGCGCGGGCGGCGATGTGAAAGGAATGGCCGCGCGCGGCGATGGCACCGTGGGCGACAACACCATCGATGGCGCCATCCATCGGCAGCGCGTCAACCAGCGTGCGACTTCGGGAAAATTGTTCAAGATGCCCAAGCCGACGATCGCTTCCCTGCCGGGCGCGGCGGCCGGCGCAGGCCTGTCGCTGGCACTGGCGTGCGATCTGCGCATCATGGCCAGCACCGCGGTGCTGACCACGGCCTTCGCGCGGGTCGGCTTCTCGGGCGACTACGGCGGGACCTATTTCCTGACCCAGCTCGTGGGCTCCGCGAAGGCTCGCGAACTCTACTACCTGTCCGAGCGCGTGAGCGCCGAAGAAGCGCTGCGCCTGGGCCTGGCAAACTGGGTATGCGCGCCCGAGGAACTCGCCTCCAGGACGCGTGAGATCGCGAGGCGCCTGGCCCAGGGCCCAACCGTCGCCTATCGCTATATGAAGGAGAACCTCAATCGCGCGATGAGCGGCGAGGCCGACGATTGCCTGGACCTCGAGGCCACTCACCACGTCCATTGCGGGCAGACGGAAGACCATCGCGAAGCCGCGAAAGCCTTCGTCGAGAAGCGCGAGCCCGTGTTCAAGGGACGCTAACGATGAGCGAAGCATTCGAATCGTCGCTTTCGATTTGCGGTGAATATCGCCGGCCGCGCCAGATGCTCGCGGACCAGAGCTATGACGGCCATCTCTCGCTTCACGACGACAAGATGGCCCGGGACCTGGGCTTTCGCGCCGGACCGATCGAAGGCCCGACGCACTTCAGCCAATTCATTCCCCTCCTCCATCAGATTTTCGGCGCTGCATGGTTCGAGCGTGGATGTATCAGCGCGCACTACCAGAACATGGTGATCGAAGGCGAAGAGGTTCGCGCCTTTGCCCGCCTCGCAACGCGCAATTCGCCGACCGTGCAGATATCGGCCGAGAAACGCGACGGCACTCCGGTGCTGACCGGCACCGCATCGATTGGCCCCGACTATGGTGAGACCGAAATTGCAAGGCGGATGGCGGCGCTGCGTCCATCGCGGCAACTGGTGATCCTTCGCGATCTAAAGGTCGGACAGAAAGGCGCGGGCAATCCCGAGAAGGTCCGCATGGGCTTCGATCAGCACATGGGCAACCAATACCCATTCTCGCTGAACGACAAGCTAAAAGTGATAACGGAACCGAGTCCCTGGTATACGCGCGAGGGCGGCGCCGGCTCGCCATGGGGCCGCGCCATCGTTCCGTTCGAGATGATGAGCGTGCTGCTCCAGTACAGCTCTGGCCAGTCGGGATTCCGCAGCAGAGGCCCCGCAATCGGGCTTTTCGCCGACCAGGAGATCAAGCTGATCAACGGACCATTGTTCGTCGATCATCCGTACGAACTCGAACGTGAGATCGTCGCGCTCAGCGAGAGCAAACGCACCGAGTCGAACTGGACGCGCACGCGGGTCTACGATGGCGTCACGCACAAGCTGGTGGCGGAAATGATCCTGAACGGTGCGACGCTGAAGAGCTCGTACGCAAAATACGACGAAGAAGCCAAGGCGCTCGGAAAGTCGTTGTAGCTTCCTTAAAAGGTCAACGGGGCTTCTCGGGCCACTGCAACGTATTTCACAAAGTGCCCGAGGATGGTCTCCCATCCGCTGTCGTAGTTCCTGCGCCCCTCGGCAAGCGCGGGTGTCTGCTCCCATCCGCTGTGTTCCAACTCGACCCGCGTCGCAGCACCCTCGGGAATAAACTTGATCTCGACTTGCGTCTTGACGTCCCAGCTCGGCGCGCGCCACGTGAATGCGACCACGGCGGGAGCCTGGTAGGCGGTAATTCGCCCGATTTCGTATTCGCTGCCGTCGGGCCGAGTTTCGTAGAAGCGGCCCC
>DATJWT010000054.1:0-2820 GCA_035500975.1 Binataceae bacterium (SeqCode) | reverse complement strand
TCGAAGCAGCAGGATCGGACAGCCGGCGTACTGTACGACCCTCTCGGCGACGCTTCCAAAGAGAACGTGCGCCAGTCCGGTTCGCCCGTGCGTGGACATGACGATCAAGTTGGCCGCGACTTTTTTTGCGGCATCGACGATCGCCTGGTAAGGGGCGCCGAATTCCACCAGGGTTCGGCACTTGATACCGTCGGCAGCCACTTTTCCGCAGATTTCTTCCAGTCGCTCTTCCGCGGCCCGCGCTTGTTGTTCGAGAAGGCCTCCCGAGTCAGGCACCAGCAACGGCGATTCGTAGTTCCCGCGCTCGACGGCGGACATCAGGATGAGTTCGGCCCCGTACGGCCGGTTGAATTCAACCGCTTCATCGAGTGCTTTCATCGACGACTCTGAAAAATCGATCGGGACCAGGATTCTTTCAATCCGCATCACAATTGATTACTCCCCAGCCCTCTCAAGGAGACCAACGAGAAGCGCTACGTTGGTTCGCGAATCCGAAGAGTATGCGTCGTATGGGCGTTTTGCTTCAGCGCTTCTTCAGCTGGTATTTTCTCCAGCCGTCATTCTACGCCTGCAGTACTGATCGTTCACAACCACCGTGTTTACGCAGGCGTTATCGAACGATCCGATGCTGAAAGGCGCCGAGCGTCATCCTGACAACCAACGCCCGCGAGTTCGATGACATCGAGGAAGGGATCCGCGATATCCGGGTTGAGCCGACCAGAAGGCCATCGACCCACTCGTGCAGAGCAGAGATTCGATCGCAGAGCAGAAACGGCGAAAGTCGTGACGGGCGCGATAGTATTGCGCCAATCACGCGGATCGGTCAAATTTCCGCCAGTTTATTCGCTCCTGGCCGCCGCAGCCTCCGTCGTAACGAATTGTCAAAGGTAGCGAACCTTCGCTCCCGGCCGGCGGAGGCAACATGCAGTCCGTCTGCAAAGTCCATCCCTTCTTCGTACCATTCGATCGCCTGCCGCACTGATGTCTCGTCCTCTACATCGACATTAAACAAGCCCAGGATGGCCCGCAGTGCGGGAGCGATCGCCTCCCGTCGGGTCCGATAGGCGCTCCGCAGCACCCATTCGAGTTCGAGCAGGACGGTTTTGGGAATATAAATTCGGTTTTGTCTGCGCAAAAACGCCACCGCGCGAGCAGCCTGGGACCGGTCATCGTTGGTTATGATTCGGACCAGAACGTTGGTGTCGATTGCGGTCATTTGTGCAACCGAGCTTCGGCGGCGACCGCTTCATCCAGCTCCTTCAGGCTCTTCCTGGAACCCCGGTAGCCGATACAGCCTATGATCGACTCCCAGGTCCGTTCGGAGACCCGCGCTTTCGGCTTGAGCAAAACCCCTTCTTCTCCATCCTGTATGATGAATTCGGTGCCCGCCTTCCATCTATGGGACACCCTCAGAGACTTGGGAAGAACCACCTGGCCCTTGGTCGACAATTTTGTCGTCTGCTTCATGGTAAGATTGCCGGTAAGATTGTTTCAGATCTTCTCTCGCCCTGCAATCTCCCGCGTTTCTCCTTGTGGAGAGGTGGCGCGCCGCGCGCCGGATGAGGGGGACCAATCGAGCCGCGTGACATCGTAACCATCGCGGTGTAGGCGTACAGGACCATGCCCCGGGGATCAGCCAAAAGAGTCAACGACAAGAGCATCGCGCGCGCCGAGCACGTCATTCTCTGCATCAACCGCGGGTCGTCGTCGCTCAAGTTCTCGCTCTACCGGCTCGGCGCGAAAGAAGACCTTATCGCGAGCGGCGAGGTCGATCGCATCGGGATGCCCGGCTGCTCTATCAGGGTCAAAGACGGCGCAGGAAAACTGCTCCGGGAAGGCCCGTACGATTCTTCAGACAACCACGAGATCTTCGGCGCAATCTTCGCCGGCCTGCGCGAATACGGCCTGCCCGCGCCCGTCGCCGTCGGCCACCGGATCGTCCACGGCGGGCCGCATCATGTCGCTCCTGAGCGCGTCACGTCGAAGCTTGTCGCGGCGCTGCGCGAGATCGTGCCGTTCGCTCCGCTTCATCTGCCCAGCGCGATCGCCGCAATCGAGGCGATCGCCGCGCGCTTCCCCGGCCTGCCGCAGGTCACGTGCTTCGACACGGCGTTCCATCACACGATGCCCGAGACCGCCGCGCGGTTTCCGCTGGCGAGCGATCTCTGGAACGAGGGCGTCCGGCGCTACGGGTTCCACGGCCTGTCGTATGAATACATCGTCGATGCCCTCGGCAAGGCCGCGCGCGGGCGCGTGATAATCGCGCATCTCGGCAACGGCGCGAGCCTGGCCGCCGTCCGCGATGGCATTGGGGTCGATACCACCATGGGCTTCACCCCCACCGGCGGCCTCATGATGGGCACGCGCAGCGGGGACCTCGACCCCGGCCTGATGCTCTATCTTATAAATGAGAAGCACTACGATGCCGCGAAGCTCGAAGATGCCGTCAATCACGCCGCGGGATTGCTCGGTGTCTCCGGCCTCAGCTCCGACATGCGCACGCTCGAGGAGTCTCGCGATCCGCGCGCCGTGCTGGCGCGCGAGATGTTCTGTTACATCCTGCGCAAGCATATCGGCGCGATGGCGGCCGCGCTCGGCGGCGTCGATACGCTGGTCTTCACCGGCGGAATCGGCGAGCACGACGCGGCGGTGCGATGGAACGTGTGCGGCGAACTCAAGCATCTCGGGATCCATCTCGACCGCAAGCGCAACCTCGCCCATCGCGACCCGATCAGCAGCGCGAAGAGCAGGTGCAGCGTGCGCGTCATCCCCACCAACGAGGACCTCGTAATCGCACGCCACGCGCGTGCTATCATCGGA
>DATJWT010000053.1:0-16278 GCA_035500975.1 Binataceae bacterium (SeqCode) | reverse complement strand
GCCGTCCCACCCCGCGATGGCGGCATGCATCGATCACGTTGGTGATTCCCTTTACCCCAACCTCCAGCACCAGCTCCGGCTGCCCGTAAAAGAATTCGGTTCCGTTGACGAACGCCAGATGATGCACCTCGTCGCAGCCGCGCACAGCCGCATCGACCGCGGCTGCATCGCGAACGTCGCCCACCACGAACTCTATAGACGATGCCACGTCAGCCAGCCGATGCGCCGAGCCGCGCGAGTTGTCGTCGAACACGCGGACCCGGTTGCCCTCCGCAATCAGGCTTTTCACGAGCGCGGCCCCGATAAATCCCGCGCCGCCGGTGACGAGAATTTTGGCGGCGCTCATGGTTCGCTTACCGGTGTCTCGATCCATGTTCGCGATTGATTCGATTGCCTGGCGGCGTCGAGCAGCAATTGCACTCGATATCCAGCCGCGAAATCGGGATGCGCCCGTGTCCCACGCTCAATCGCATCTAGAAAGCGCGTGGCTATTCGCGAGGTCGGTGCGACGCGATCATCCTGGTACCTGCGCTCGAGTTCGTCCTGCGTATCGATTTCATCGAGGGATGCCGCGGGTCGTCGGGCATGGAAGAGTCGAAAGCCGCGCATGTATTCGCGGGTCTCATTGATCAGCGCCAGGCTTCCATCTTCGCCGTAGAACTCCAGTCGATGGCCCGATCCAAGGTAGGAGGCGCTGCTCATGCACAGCCCTCCCGTCGCACCCGAGGCGAACTTCAGGGACAACACCACGGTCGCCTCATCGAGGCGCGGCTCTCCCGGGAGAGCGGAGAGTTGCGCGCTCATTTCAACTATCGGTCCGCAGAACCACTCCAGGTAGTAGAACGAATGGCTCACCAGGTTGAATAGCGCGCCCCCTCCCCGCGTCGTTGATGACTTCCACCCGGTCCGATGTCGCGTCGCGTAGTTCTCGACGTTCCACGTCACAAAAACGTGGCGCAAGGCGCCGATTCCGCCGTCGTCAAGGATGCCCTTCGCGCGCTGCCAGCTCATGACCTCCGCAAAGTTAAAGTCGACCATGGACGGCCGACCTTTCTGCCCCGCGCGTTGCAGCATCGCGAGCGCGCCCTCGACGTCCGCCGCCATCGGCTTTTCCGCCAGCACCGGCTTTCCCAAATCGAGCGCGCGCATCGCGATCTCAGGTTGCGCCGGCGGCGGCGTCGCGATGACCACAGCATCGACCTCTCGATGCTCCACCAGTTCGCGCCAGTTTCCGAAGTGTAGCGGGACATCGCACGCCGACGCGGCCTCGGCCGCGCGCGCAGGATCGGTCGCGGCTATTGCCTGGATTTTGCAGCGGGAGTCGAGGCGGAACGCAGGTATATGGACGGTCCGGCCGTAATTACAGCCGACGATTCCGATTCGCACCATCTATCTTGGTTCCACGTTCGAACCGGATCGTAGCCTTACCCTTTCGACGCCTCAAGCAGGTGGAATCACGACGGAGGGCGGGCGACGGCTTTTTCCAGTGTCGGCAGCGCTTCTTCCAGCGTCATCTGGTCGGTCAATGCGCCCATGAACGGGTCGGAGCCGAGGCGGTTCATCCGGCTGACCATCGTTTTGATGTTGTACTGGCGTGGGTCAAGGTCGTTGCGAAGTTCGGTCCACTTGAGGGGCGATGACGCCGGAGCGCCGTCCACTGCTCTCAGGCTGAACGGCGCCGCGATCGTCTTGCCGTGACCGAGCTGCAGGTAGTCGATATAGACTTTTCCCCGGCGTGTGCTGGGGTTGCGATTTATCGTGGCGATTTCGGGTATGCGCGTGACCACCAGCCGCGCTACCAGCTCGGAAAACATCTTTGCCTGCTCGTAGGTGTACTTCGGCTTGAGCCCGACTACGACATGCAGACCCATCTGGCCCGAGGTCTTCAGGTACGGCCTCATGCCCAGTTCGCGCAGGGTCTTTGCAACTTCCTTCGCCACAATGACCGCGTTGGCGGTCGTCGATCCCTTGGGATCGATATCGAACAACAGCCAGTCAGGGCGTTCCAGGTGCATCGTCCGGGACGACCATATGTGAATGATGATCGCGGCGAGGTTCGCCACGTACGCCAGCGCCTCTTCGCTGTCGATTATGAAAAAGCTGATCTCGCGGTCCGCATCTTCCGAGTAGATTTGCTGCGTACGCAGCCATCGCGGCGCAAAGGCCGGCGCGTCTTTCTGGTAGAAACTCTTGCCCCCGATCCCGTCCGGAAAGCGCGTGAGCATTACCGGCCTGTCCGCCAGGTAGGGCAGCATCCACTTCGAGATGGAGCGGTAGTACTCGACCATCTCGCCCTTTGTGTAACCCTCCCTGGGCCAGAAAACCTTGTCGGGATGCGTGGTCACGGCCTTCAGGTCACTACCGGCCGCCTGCTGTTTGCCGCTGCCTCGCGCCATCGGTTCTGCCGCTTCGAGGATCGCGCTGCCCGGATCGGAAAGATCCTCTCCATTCGATTGCAGAACGGGAGTATCCCCTTCGTCAAGCGGTTCGTACCGGCATTCGCTCGCCTCGACGTCGGGCATCATGCGAAGAAACGCCGGATGCCGAATACCGCCATGGTTGGTAAATTCGCTGAAGCGGACTTCGCACACCAGCTTCGGCTCCGTGAAGTGCCCGTCACGCGGCGGCTCCGGTTCCTCAGGTCCAGACGCGCGGAAGGGTGATGTGGGCCGCGCCAGCGGATCCAGCAGCGCCCGGATTTTCTCCAGCATGTCGCGGTTGAACCCGGTCCCGACCTTGTCCATGAACCTGAGTTCGCCGTTCGTGTCATACATTCCCAGCAGCAGCGCGCCGAAGTGCGTTCGCGTTCCGCCTGGGTCCGTATATCCGCCGATTACGAAATTGCGCGTGATCGGGCATTTGATCTTCAGCCAGTCTCCACTGCGGGTTCCTCGGTAGGGTCCTTCCCGGCGCTTCGCGATAATTCCTTCCAATCCTGCCTTGCTTACTTCCTCGTAGAACGCGTGACCGTGGCTGACCACATGTTCGCAGTAGCGAAGGGGGCCGTCACCGCGGATAAGCTGGCCCAGCATGTCCTTGCGCTGCTCGAGTGGCAGTTCGCGCAGATCGAATCCGTCGAAAGCGAGCAGATCGAACACATAGTGATGAACCGGAACCGAGAAGCTGAGCCGCGCGACCTGGTGCCGGTCCTCGACGTGCATCCGGCGCTGCAAAAGCTGGAAACTGGGGCGACCCTTCTCATCCAGCGCGACAATCTCACCGTCCATCACGAAGCGATCGAAGGAGAGAGTGTTGAACGCCAGCGTGACTTCCGGATATCGCGCGGTAATTTCCCTGCCGCTTCGCGCGAACAAGCGCGTGTGCTCGCCGTCACGAATTGCCAGGGCGCGAACGCCGTCGTACTTGAGCTCGAATAGCCATTTGTCGCCATCGACCTGCTGTTCGCTCAGCTTGGCCAGCATCAGCGGGAAGGCCTTGGCTTCGAGCTTGTCTGTGAGATGCGGCGCTTTTATTTGCGAAAGCGTTTCGGCGAGCGCTTCTCCGACTCGGGAGCTGTCGCGCAACTCCGCGACGGTAAGACCCGACAGGACGGACCGAGGATGTTTCTCGGTGACGTCCTCGTCCTCTACGAATTCGTCGCGCTTCTTGATCAGCAGCCACTGCTGCTTCTCTGCCGCGCGGCTCGCGTTGCGCGGTGTCGTGCGCACGAGAGTGAATGCGCCGTGCAGCTTGTAGCCGCTCAGCTTGAAGTCGATCTTTCCCTTGTCGACCGCCTCGGCCGGCGTGCCGGCCGGCGGATCGATCATCGTGTAGGTGCCGCGATCCCACACGATGACCTCGCCGGCGCCGTAGTTGCCCGCGGGAATGATGCCCTCGAAGTCGCCGTATTCGAGCGGATGGTCCTCGACCATCATCGCCAGCCGCTTGTCGGCCGGCTTGAGCGACGGGCCCTTGGGGACCGCCCAGGAGCGCAGAACTCCCTCCATTTCCATCCGGAAGTCAAAATGCATCCGGCGCGCATCGTGCTGCTGGATGACAAAAATGCCACTGCGTACGGGACTTTTTCCCGCCGGTGCGCCGCCAAAAGGCTCCGGAGTGCGCTCGGCACTCCGTTTGCTACGGTATCTATCTAATGGCACGGAGCGTTCCGCCGGTTCTTTTTGTTACCCTAGTTGAAGCGTGTACCCGGAGCTAAATACAATCCCGCCCTGCGTCTAATCTAGAGGTTTCGCTGATTGAACGGAGGCTTAGCGATGCCACCACGATCGATAGCCACGGCTAGTATCACTTTCGGACTCGTCTCGATTCCGGTGCGCCTGTTCCCGGCCACCAGCTCCAAGGCCATCAGCTTCAACCTTCTCCACGGGAAAGATAACAGCCGCATCCAGCAGAAGATTTATTGCCCGGTCGATGATGCGATCGTCGATCGCAGCGAGCTGGTTCGCGGCTACGAGATCGAGAAAGGCCGCTATGTCACTTTCACCGACGAGGAATTGAAAAACCTCGAGGCGCGCGGCGACCATACTATCGAAATCAGCGAGTTCATCCCGATCGACCAGGTCGATCCGGTCTTCTTCGAGAACCCGTTCCTGCTCGGATGTGAGCCAACCTCGGCGCGCGCGTACCGCCTGCTCGCCAAGGCGATGGACGACACCCGGCAGGTCGCGATCGCGCGCTTCACCATGCGCGGCAAGGAGCACGTCGTTCTGATTCGCAACTACAAGGACGGCCTGATGCTCCATACGATGCATTACGCGGACGAGGTGCGGGGTTTCGGCGAGATCGATCACGGTGTCGATGCGCCCGCGAAGCCCGCGGAAGTTGATCTTGCCAAACGGCTCATCAGTGACCTCGCTGAAAAGAAGTTCGACGTCGACAAATACAAGGACGGTTACCGCGAGCGCGTGATTGAGGCCGCCACCGCGAAGGCAAACGGCCAGGAAATCACCGAGCCACCCGCGGAAGTGCAGAAGGGCAAGGTCATCGACCTGATGAGCGCGCTCAAGGAGTCGCTCAAGAAGCGCGGCGTGGAAGTCAAAGCGAATCGCGGACCCGAGGAACTGGGCAAAGAAGGCGCGGAGGAGCCGGAGAAAACCCGCGCACCGAAGGCCAGGCGCCGCGCCCGTCAGTAGTCGAGTCGCCCCCGCAGATCGTCGAACGGAACCATCACGTGCTGCCGGTACGGAGCGCGCTCCCGTAGCCGCTCGTACCACGCTGATACATGCGGTAACGCAGGCCGTTCGATTTCCAGCTCGAAATATCGATACAGGGAGGTTCCGGCGGGGATGTCACCCATCGTCAGGCTGTCGCCCGCGAGGAAGGGCTGCATCGCCAGATGACGATCCAGTAGCCGATAGTGCTCGGCACATTGAGCGACCAGCCGATCGATAGTTTTCTGGTCGCGCTGCGCTTCCGGGGTTCGATAAAAACCCCAGAAAAGATCCATGAAGTCGCGTTGCAGGGTGGCGAGCGACCAGTCCATCCAGCGGTCTGCCAGGGATCTCTCTGCCGGATCGTCGCGCCACAGCGAGCCGCGACCGTACTTCGCGCAAAGATAGCGAACGATACTGTGCGACTCCCAAACCACCGTGCCGCCGTCATCTATCACCGGGACTCGGCCATGCGGATTCATCGCGCGGAACTCTGCCGTGTCCAGGCTTCCGAACGAGCCGCCGGCATCGATGTGTTCATGGTCGAGGCCGAGCTCGCCGATGAGCCACATCACCTTCTGAACATTGAACGAATTGCGCCGCCCCCAGGCTTTGAGCATCGCCAGAGGTTACTGAATCCCGCGTCCGAGAATCTTGAGCGCCTTTTCGTGAAGCTCGGGATTCCCCGATGCGACCGATTGCCCGCCGTTCTGCGGTGAGGCGCCGGACCATGACGTCATCACGCCACCGGCGGCTTCGACGATGGGAATCAATGCTTGCAGATCGTAGGCCTGGTTCTGCGATTCGATTACGAGGTCGATAAGCCCGCTCGCCAGCATGCAGTAAGCGTAACAGTCTCCGCCGTAGCGCGTGAGCCTGGCGATCCTGGCGATCTCGCGAAACACCTCGCGCTCGGGACCGGGCCGGAACATCGCTGGATCGGTAGCAGATACGACCGCATCCTCGATGCGCGCGCATTTGCGCGCGCGGAGCACGCGGGTCTTGCCAGCATGCCGAAATTCCGCACCGAGTCGCGAACCAACGAATGTCTCGCCCGTGTAGGGCTGATGCATCACGCCGACTATCGGCCGTTCGCCGTCGTTCAGCGCGATCAGGGTTCCCCAATGAAGCAGCCCCAGGATGAATGCGCGCGTGCCATCGATTGGGTCGAGAACCCAGGTGAAGTGGTCACTCCCATGCCGGCGTCCGTGCTCCTCGCCGTAGATGCCGTGGGCCGGATAAGCGCGCGCAATCTCTTCGCGCATGGCATGCTCGGCGTCGCGGTCGGCAATCGTGACCGGATCAAAGAAGCCCGACCCAGCTACTTTGTTGGTCACGTCAAGCGCGGCGCGAAAGTGGGGAAGGATAACTTTTCCCGCGACTTCGCCGAGATGGCAGGCGAAGCGGAGGTATTCTGCAATTTGATTGTCGGTCAGGGCGGGCGATGGCATCTAGGTCTCCGTTGTCAACAAGTATGCTGACCAGAACATCGACCGCGAACAAGATGGTCAGAATCAACAATTGATTAATCTTCGCGTGGAATAGGAGCCTGTGCATAGGGGCGCGGAAGATGCGTGGAGCTACACGGCCCCCGAAATTTATACTGGTAGTCGTAGGGAGTGATGTCGTTTTGGGCGGATTCGTTCGACTTAGTTGAAGGGATCGATAGACCAGGAAGGATGACGGGAGCATCGAGATGAAGCGACAGGCGACCAAACGGCAAAAGTCGGCAAGGCCTCGGGTTGCTGCTCGGGCAGCAGCGAAAAAGAGCAGGGCGAAGGCCGGACCGACGCGCTCTCAGGCGGTTGTCTTCGTGGGCACCCGCAAGGGCGCGCTAATTTACTACAGCGATTCGTCCCGGAGACGCTGGCGTGTCGACGGCCCTCACTTCCTCGGCGAGATCATCGACCATATCGTTCTTGACCCGCGTGACCATCGCACCTTGCTGGCGGCGGCGCGCACCGGCCACCTGGGGCCAACCATCTTTCGTTCGACTGACATGGGCAAGACCTGGACCGAGGCGGTTCGCCCGCCGATGTTCGGCAAGCCGCCCGAGGGTATGGCGGAGCGCGCCGTGGGACAGACCTGCTCACTGACTCCTGCGCTGCCGAGTGAGCCGGGTTGCTGGTACGCGGGCACCTCGCCCGCCGGAATCTTCCGCAGCGAAGATGGCGGCGCGACCTGGAGCGAAGTCGAGGGATTCAATCGCAACCCGATGCTTCCCAAGTGGGCCCCGCTCGAAAACGTAACGCCGGACAATCAGACCTTCGGCACGGTCCTCATCGATCCGCGCGACGCGTCGCACATGTACCACGGCTCCTCGGCGACAGGTGTGCTCGAAACCAGCGATGGCGGATCAAGCTGGCGGCCGCTCAATCGCAACGTCGAGGCGAACTTCGCGCCCGATCCTTATCCCGAGTACGGGCAGGACACGCACTGCCTGGCGATGCATCCCCTGAATCCGGACCGGCTTTACCAGCAGAATCACTGTGGCATCTATCGGCTCGATCGCCCCGGCGAGGAGTGGCTCCGAATCGGCCGCAACATGCCCGAGAAAATCGGCGACATCGGATTCGGCATCGTGCTGGATCCGCGCGATGTCGATCGCGCGTGGGTGTTTCCGATGGATGGCACCACGGTATGGCCGCGTACCAGTCCCGAGGGCAAGCCGAGCGTGTACCAAACCCGCGATGGTGGCGCATCGTGGAAACGGCAGGACCGCGGCCTGCCGCGCGAGCACGCGTATTTCACCGTCCTTCGGCAGGCGTTCTGCAGCGATGGCCTCGATCCGCTGGGGCTCTATTTTGGAACCACTTCGGGTGAGCTGTGGATCAGCAACAACGAGGGTGAGTCATGGACACAGGTCGCGGCTCATTTGCAACGTATCTTGTCCGTCGAAGCCGCGGTGTTGAGTTGATGCGAGTGATCATCCCCAGCCAGCTGCGCTCGTACACGCGCGGCGCAGCCGAAGTTGACATGATCGGTGCGACGCTCGGCGAGGTGCTCGCGAATCTCGACGCCGCTTATCCAGGAATCCGCTTCAGGATGGTGGATGAACTCGATCGCATCCGCCCGCACATCAAGATCTTCGTCTCGCTGGAAGCGGCCCGTACTCTCGACGTGAAAGTGCAGCCGACCGACGAGATCAAAATCGTCGGCGCATTGAGCGGCGGCTAATCACTCTCCGGGTGGCGACGCCGTTCCTGCGACGTCTTTTCGCCATACCTCCCAGGTAATTGATGGCGCTCTCGCTGCGCTCTATCTGAATCGCACATGGCATCGAGTCGGCCTATGTCGACAAAACATCCGATGCCTGCGGAGGTTCACATGAGCAACGTCACACAAGTCGTCGAGAGCTATATCGCGGCATGGAACGAGCGCGATGCCGCCCGCCGGCGCGAGCTGCTCGCCAAAACCTGGACCGAGAACGGCAGCTACGTCGACCCGCATCGAGGCGGGACCGGCTACGAAGAGCTGAGCGCAATGATGAAAACGGTGCACGACGCATTCGCTCCGGCATATCGCTTCCGGCTGAAGAGCCAGGTCGATGAGTACGGCGACCGCGTCCGCTTCCAGTGGGAAGCGGGCGGCACCAACGATGCGCCCCTGCACTTCGTTGGGACCGATTTCGCCATTCTCGCGAAAGACGGACGCTTCCAGTCCGTGACCGGCTTCGTTGATGAGTCGCCGCAGACCGCCGCCGTGAAGGCTGCGAGCTGATCGTCTCCCACGTCGGACGATTACCTCCCGGGTAATCGTCCGACTTACGCCCACTCTGCTAGCCTTGCATTTATGGAAACGCATCAGAACGCATCGGAAATTGAACTGAGCGGCGCCGGGCCTTTGCTGCGTCGATGGCGCGAGGCGCGTCACTTGAGCCAGCTCGAACTGGCGCTCGAGGCGGAAGTCTCGGCGCGCCACATCAGCTTCCTCGAAACCGGGCGGGCCACGCCGAGCCGCGAGATGGTGCTGACGCTGGCCGAGGTCCTGGAGGTTCCCTTGCGCGAGCGTAACGTTTTGCTTCAGGCCGCCGGCTATGCGCCTGTCTATCGCGAAACCAATCTCGACGATCCACGCATGAGCCACGTGCGCGCCGCGGTCGAGCTGATTCTGAAGCGCCACGAACCCAACAGCGCGATCGCGTTCGACCGCCACCAGGACATCATCATGGCCAACAGCACGTTCACCGGGATGATCAACACGCTCTTGCCCGATGAACCAATCAAGCTGGAACCGTTGAAAGTATCCAAGCCGCCGCGGCTGAATCTGCTGCGCCTGATGTTCGATCCCAACAAGATGAGAAAGGTGGTCGCCAATTGGGAGCCGATTGCCAAGTCGCTGCTCAACGAGGCGTATCGCGCGGCGGCGTGGGCGCGCGACAAGGAGATGGAACGGCTGCTCGCGGAGATCCTCTCCTACCCGGGAGTTCCCACCCGATGGCGTGAGCCGGACTTCGAGGCGCCGCGCGATATCATCCTGCCGATCGAGATGAAGGTGAACGGAAAGATTGCGCGTTTCTTCAGCACCGTGACCACGGTCGGCCGTCCTCAGGACGTTACCCTCGAGGAACTCCATATCGAGGCGTTCTACCCGGCCGACGAGGAATCCGGCACGCTCTTCTACACACGCCAGTAACACGAAAAAGCTTCTTCTTTTCTTGAGTGGCGCCGCCGTTTCGGCGGCGTCCTTTTGTTGATGCGGATTGCTAGATGCTCAGAGCTGCTTGATCCACGTGAGGTACTCGAAACCGGTGGAAGCTCCGGTAGTCACAAGGTTTCGCGTGCCCATCGTGAGGCTGCCGGCTCGCACCTCGCGCGGGGTGCTCCCGAAGGCGCGACGAAATGCGCGGCTGAAGTGCGCTTCGCTCGAAAATCCCGCGGCCCGGGCAATCTCCGCGATCTGCAGATGCCGCCGGCCTGGATTGCGCAAATCCGCGTGCACTCGCGCCAGTCTCCTGTCCTGCACGTATTTCGCGACGCCGCCAAGTGGGTCGAATACCCGATAAAGGTGCGCGCGTGAAATACCGCATTCGGCGCAAACTTGCTGCACGGATAATCGCGGCGACCCGAGATTCGCCTCGAGGTAGCGCTTCAGACGCTCGACCAGAATCTCCGCGATTTCGGCGCGGACGCGAGCGGCGTTCTCGATAATTGGATTGAAGCAGGCCGCGACCATGTTGAGAAGGGAACGCGATGCGGCGGGCGCCTCGTCGATCGTAAACGCATCGATACGCCCTGCGAACGATCTCAGGTAGTCGCCCAAAAGCCCGCCCAGTCCGCTGTCGCCGCGCACCACCAGCCCGTGTAGATTTGCGGCCTCGGGCGACCCAACCGCGTTGTGCAACGCTTCGCGCGGGATCACCAGCGCGATGGTGTTGGAGGCGCTGTTGGCGGTGTCCAGCGGCTGGGTCAGGTCGAGAATCTGCACGTCGCCGTGCCTCAGGACCAGCCTCCGATCGTCGGCGGAGCCCTCGAGCCCTCCGCGGTCATAGAGCTGCACCAGGTAGTGATTCAGCCCCCCGGTCTCTATCTTCCGGCGGCTGCGCGCAAATCCCTGTCGATCGAAATCTGCCTTCGCTAGGATCAGGGTTCCAAGATGATAGGCGGTTATCGCCGCCTTCACCGGCGTGCGAGATTGCCCCCGCGACGGCGGCGTGACGTCGAACAGGGTGCTTATGTTCTCGCGCCACGCGTCGAATTGATCGGGCTGCCGGTAGGCGCCGGTCGAAAAGATGCTGGCAGGGAGTTTGGCGGCAGCTTTCACGACGCGTGCAGGAATGGACGAAGCCCGCGCTGCATTTGTTCGAATCTTCCGGGCATCCGATTGATCTACCCGGGTCGCCGCCCGGTGCTCGCGGTGGGGTTGGCGGCGTCGGTGGAAGCTTCGTGGCGCAGCTTTCTGATCCAGGTTTCGTACCCCTCGCCGGTCCCCTGGAAGTGGTCGCTTGATAAGGCACTTGCCGGCTCATCCTGAGTCATTCGAACTTCGTGCGGGCTCTGACCGAAAGCGCGCCTGAAGGCGCGGCTGAAATGAGCCTCGCTCGAAAACCCGAGGTCCAGCGCGATATTTCCGATTCGGAGATGGCGCAGCTCGCTCGCGCGCAATTCCCGGAACGCGCGTATCAGCCGTTGGTCCTGGATGTACTTCGCGACGCCATCGAGCGGTGCAAAGATCTCATAAAGGTACGCTCGGGAGATCCGGAACCTGCCGCAAATCGCCTCGACCGAGAGTTCCGGAGACTCCAGGTTCGCAACGATGAATCGCTTGATGCGGCGGACGGTGGCAGCCGCAATCTGGGAGTTGGCCCGCGCCAGGTTCTCCGCCGTCGGATGGAAGCAGCCGGCGATCATTTCCACCAGCGATCGCGATACCAATGGTGCTTCCTCGGTGGTAAGGATCTCGGCCCGCCGGACGACGGAACTCAGGTAGTCGCCCATCAGGCCGCCGAATACGGCTTCTCTTCTGAGCACCAGCCCATGCAGGTTGGCACGCCATCCAATCGCGTCGTCGAGACTATCGCGCGGGATGACTATGCTGACGGTCGCTGAACTTTCATTGTGAGTCATCAGCGGCTGCGACAAGTCGAGTATCTGCAGATCGCCGGCGCGCAGAGCCAGGTCCTTCTTGTGAGCCGACCCGACCAACCCGCCGCGTGGATAAAGCTGGACAAGGTAATGGTCCAGGCCATCCGAAGCGATGCGCCGTCGATCGCGGCTGTAGCACTGCGCGTCAAACGAAGTCGCCGCGACGATCAATTCCCCGAGATTGTACGCGCGAATCGAGGCGCGCAACGCGATATTGCGCCGCGGCCGCGCGGGCGGGGCGACATCGAAGATGACGCCGATGCTGGCGCGCCACGCATCAAATTGATCTCTTTGCGGAAACTGGTCGGTCGAGAACAAGCTCGACGGCAATCGCGCGCCTGAATTCGACTCAGCGGTCGTCATTGATGAGACACGCGGCCACTTCTCTCCGGATAGACGGCCAGAAACCTGAGCCGCAATTTTGCTCCGGTTCGATCGTTCGATCCATCTCTATTGTGACAATTCCCCTCTCGATGTTGAGAAAAGTACGGAAATGGACGAGAGGCTCTCTAGCGCGATCTCCGATTTAGGCCTTACGCAGGAATTGTCGAATCAAACCTCTAATCGTCTTTAGTCCCCCAGGCTTTCTCCGACCTTTCACGCCACGCGATTGCGCATCGCCGGCCCCCTGGCCCTGACTCCTTTTAATGGATCGACTGACGCGCGAACCAATCGAGCCAAATCGGTCGAACGCCCAGGTTCGCGGGATGAGACGCTCGGTCAAATGTTTGTGGACGCACGGTCAAATGCCGAACTTCCCGTTTTGCTACGGTCCTGTCGTCAGGCTCACGTCGATGGCTTAAACGGCAGCGCCTGGTGACTTTCGAATAGGAGCACATGCGCGTGAACAAGTATCTGTCCCTGATCATCGGGCTGGCCTTTTTGTGCGCGGCCTGCGGCGGCGGGAGCTCGGGAAGTAGTTCCGGCGGCGGCAGCGGCTTCGGAGAGGTCCCTATCAACGACAGCAATCTGGTCGGCAACTGCGCGTTCAGCCTCCTGTCCACCGCCACCCCGGGAGCACTGATGCCCGACTCGAGCTCCACGGTTCTCGCGGGGGTCTGGGTCTTTGACGGTAAAGGAAACGTGAGCGGCTCTGCCGCCGCCAACGGTCCCTCGAGCAACGGACAATTCACGTCGCTCACCGGTACCTACAACATGACCCAGTACGGCACTGGCAGCATCGCGGTGACGCAGGCCGGCCAGTCTTACAACCTGTCCTTCACCGCCAACGAATTTCTGGACGAATTGTCGGTGATTGGCGTCAGCGGATCGAACGCCGTAATCGGCGAATGCAGTCTGTAAATTGGGAACTTTACTCAACTCGAACGTCGAGGAGAAATCACAATGAAAAAGAGCCTTTTACTCTCAACGATTGCTTCGGTTTCGATGGCGATGGCCACGCTGCTGATCCCTGGCGGGACAGCTCGGGCTGCTTCCGCGACCGCGCAATTCAGCGCCGCCAGTTTATCCGGCGACTGCGCGTTCCGGCTGATCGCGAATAACGGCGAGACCGCCGTCGTAGTCGGTACTGTCGCCTTCGATGGCAACGACAATGTGTCCGGCAGCGTCCTGCAGAACAGCACCGGCGGCTCCGGCGGGTCGTCGTTCACGCAATTCACGGGAACTTACACCGCCAACAGCGACGGCACCGGCACCATCACCTTTGCTTCAGGCGGTACCACCTACAACATCGCGTATGCGGCGAATTCCGGGCCGGGCGTCCTGCAGTGGATTCTCACCAACAGCGGCTCGCCCGGAATCGGGCAGTGTTCTTTCTGAGGCTTCCGGGGCCGAAGGAGGATTCATCATGCTCAAACCAGCATCCATGGTTGCCGCGATCGCCCTGATCCTCGTCGCGCAATTTTCCTGCCCCGCGCATGCGGACGAAACCTGGACCATCAACTGGACCAGGAGGGTAGGGGGTTCGTCAGAAAATCACTCGGGAACCTTCACCGCGACGATCTCATCCGATAAACAAATTAGGCTCTCGGGCAGTTGTCCCGATCTGATCATCCGTCACGGAGAGCACAATTATTCGAACACGCGGCTGCGTGCGGTCGATTGCTCTGCGGCGTTCGATGCCAGGGTGCACTTTCTGCAAACGAATCGCGTCATTTTTGAATACTCGATGGCGCCGGCGTGCCCCGCTTCATACGACGATACTTTCGAGTTCGACCTCACCAATGGCGACATCCAGCAAGCCTTCTACACATGGAGCAGTTGGAAGGACTTTTTCGGACATTGCACGCGGGCCTTGCGCGAAGACTATGCGACGGGCCTCGCCAACGGCTCGAAATGAACCGTACCGCGATACTGATCGAAAGAGGCGCGCGATCCAAAGTCGATGCCCTCGTGGGCGTCGTCGTGGGCGCCATTCTGCTGTTCGCGGTCGGCGATTCTCTCGCCGCCGATGCGAGTCGATGGAACGTCCATTGGGAAGTGGGCAGCGCGCGGGGCGACCTCGCCGTGGTGGTCTCTCCCAATGCCGCGCCGCAGTTGTCGGGAGCCTGCGCTGGACAAGCTCATGACGGTAAGTTTCACGCGATTAGTTGCAACCAGGTCTTCGATGTGCGCGCGAGTACTCGCGGGCCGGACGCGCTTGATTTCGAATACTCACTTTCTCCCGCGCGCTGTAGCTCGCAATTTAACGACACCTACGCTTTCTATGTGAGTAGACAGACGCCAAAATTTTGTACCGGAGTACTCTGCTTTTCGGTCTACCTCTGGAGGAGCTGGGCCCGGCATGCCGATCATTGCGTTGCTTTGGCCCGCTACTCAGAAACTATCGGGGCATGCGAGATTGGGTTCTAGTTCGGCCGGCGCACTGAGCCAATTCGTCCCGCCGCACATCCGATCGTTGAAGGGTCTCTCGATGACTAAAATCTGCAAGAAATGGCTTCCGGGTCGCTCATCGCTACGCGGCAGCTTCAGAGGCGTACGGCTGGCAGCGGCACTCGGCCTGGCCCTGGCGGTTTTTCTTGCCGGCCTGCGCCCAGCGCACGCGGGAGACCAGAACTGGACGGTACACTGGAACCAATCGGGGTTTAATCACCAGTTCACCGTCACTCTGCCGGAAGGCGATTTCGGCAGCGTTAACTCTCCACCTCTGACGGGGGCCTGCGCTCGGATGCCCTCGAATAGCAAACTGATCCTGTGGGCGCCGTTCGCCTGTCGCGGCGACGCAAAGTACAGGATTAGTAACGTTAAGGCGAGTGCGGCCTCGGCAGGCGAGATTCACTTCAGTTACGTGGTCGACAGTTATGGCGGCACAACGTTTCTGTTCGTGCTCGCCAAGGACGATGTCGAGCGGCACGCGTATATTGCCTTCAAAGGGCAGTCGCCCGCACAAAGCCCCGTCCGCTATCGAACCACGGTCCAGGAAACGCCCCAACCGCAATAAGTGTTCGTCAGGTCTTCAACGCCCGGTACTCGCTCTCCAGGATTCCCATCACGATCGTGTCGTGATGCTTGCCGCGAAACTCCCGATGCTCGCGCAGAACTCCCTCGCGCTTGAAGCCGCATCGCTCGTACGAAGCGATCGCGCGCGCGTTGAAGTCATAGACATGCAGCCACAGCCGATGGAGGTTCAGCTTGTCGAATGCGAGCCGCATCAGCACGCGCATCGCGTCGGTGCCATAACCGCGCCCCCAATGCTGCTTGTCGCCAATCATGATGCCAAGCCCGGAATGTCGGTTTATCCAATCGATAGCGTGAAGGCCTAGGGCTCCGATGAGACGGCTACCGGCGAGCGTCTCGATCGCGAAAGTCTTCTCGGTCGGTGACTCCGACCTCCCGAACTTCTCGATGTAGTTGCTCTCCGCGATCGACGAAACCGGGTACGAGAGCATCCCGCCGCCGAGGAACTGCGTAACTTCCTCGTCGTTGATCCACTTCATCACCGTGTCCAGATCGGACATCTCGTATCCCCTTAGCCTGACCAGTTTGCCGTCCATTGCTCCGTCTCCTTTCGTCCAAAATGAAAAGGGCAGCCTCTTTCGAGGCTGCCCTTTGGGTTCGTCTGCTTTAGCCTCGTCTAAATCCCCTTGGGCAGCCCGAGTACGCGTTCGCCGATGATGTTGTGCTGGATCTCGCTGGTGCCGCCGGCGATCGTGAGCGCGCGCGATGCGAGCATCCGATACGACCAGATTCCCTTGTCGACCGCGTACGGCGCCTTGAATTCCATCTGCGCGTACGGCCCCAGCAGCTCCATCGCGAACTTGTTCATCTTGAGGTTGAGCTCGCTGGTGACCAGCTTCAGCACTGATCCCTCCGGTCCCGGAGGCAGGCCCTTAAGCCTGCGCGTGAGCTGGCGATAGCCCGTGTACTTCAGCGCCAACGCCTCGCTCGCGAAGCCCGACACTTTCTGGCGCACGCTCGAGTCATCCCATGCGGTCTTGCCGTTGTGGCGGACCGCTTTCGCGAGATCGGCCAGCTCCTTCACCTGTCCCATCAGGTCGCGTCCGCCGCCGATTCCCGATCGCTCGAACATCAGGGTGGTGATCGCGACCTGCCATCCCTGGTTCTTCTCGCCGATCAGGTTCTTCTTCGGCACTTTGACGTCTTCGAAGAACACCTCGTTGAAG
>DATJWT010000052.1:0-3926 GCA_035500975.1 Binataceae bacterium (SeqCode) | reverse complement strand
GAGCATGAACCCGCCCCCGCGCAACTTCCACGACGCCAAGTGGCAGAAATCGGTTACTGACAAGACGCTGGCCAAAGCGATCGTCGATGGCGGCTCCGCGGTCGGCGTGAGCGCATCGATGCCGGGAAATCCGGACTTGGCAAATCGACCTGACGTGGTCGCCGCGATGGTGAAGCAGATTCGCGCCTGGGGGAAATGACCCGCGCGCGACGGAGGAAGGCATCATGAAACGACGCGAGTTCCTCAAAGCCGGAGCGCTGGTCGTCGTCGGTACCGCCGCTGCCGCATCGGGCGTGGTCGGTATCGCGAACGCCGACGATGCCGCCGCCGCGCAGCTCTCTACGCTCAACCAGGCGCAGGGCGCAACGCTGCTCAAGATAACGCGCCGGATTTTCCCGCATAAGCAGATCGACGACGGACCGTACTGGAGCGTCGTGCGCGACCTCGATGCGGCCGCGGCGAGCGACTCCACCGTCGCGAAGCTGCTTGCCGACGGCCTCGCCGCGCTCGATACCGGATGGAAGCACTTCGTCGATATGAGCGACCAGGAGCAGACCGAAGCGCTCAAGAAAATCGAAACGACTCCCTTTTTCCAGAAGGTGCGCTCCGTCGAGTTGCAGAGCTTCTACAGCAACCCCGATGTCTGGAAGGTGCTTGGCTACCAGGGACCGGCCTACAAGTTCGGCGGCTATATCAAGCACGGCTTCGACGATCTCGCCTGGCTGCCCAATCCTCCCGAATCCGCCAGCCCGAAACCGTCCTGAGGCAACCATCATGGCGACTTACGCACCTACTGATGACTCCGTGATCGTGATCGTCGGCTCCGGCGCGGGCGGCGGCACGCTGGCCAACGAACTCTGCCAGAAGGGCCTCAAGGTCGTCCTGCTCGAAGCGGGCGATCGCCAGTCACCGGCGACCTTCCGCAACGAAGAGTGGTTCGCGTTCAACCAGCTCGCGTGGCTCGACAAGCGCACCACTTCCGGCACCTGGCGCGTCGCGAAGGATTTTCCGAACCTGCCCGCGTGGATCTGCAAGACCGTCGGCGGCACCAGCGTGCACTGGGCCGGCGCTTCCCTGCGCATCCAGGAGCATGAGTTCAAGGCCAGGACGCACTACTCGGGAATCACCGGAACGAATCTCATCGATTGGCCGCTCACGCTCGCGGAACTCGAGCCCTACTACGCGAAGGCCGAGTTCAAGATGGGCGTGACGCGCACCAACGACATTCCCGGCCTTCCCGGCAATAACAACTTCAAGGTGATGTACAACGGCGCGACCCGCGTCGGCTACAAGACCGTGCACACGGGGCGGATGGCTATAAACAGCCGCCCGCGCGATGGGCGCTCATCGTGCTGGCAGCTCGGCTTCTGTTTCCAGGGCTGCAAGTCAGGCGCGAAATGGTCCACGCTCTACACCGAGATTCCCGCGGCGGAAAAAACCGGCAGGCTCGACCTGCGGCCCGAGTGCATGGCCATGCAGATTCAGCACGACGACCAGGGCCGCGCCACCGGAGTGCTATACGCCGACAAGAACGGGAACCATGTGTTCCAGAAGGCGCGCGCGGTCTGCGTCGCCGCCAATTCGATCGAGAGCCCGCGCCTCCTGCTCAATTCGCATTCCTCGAAATTCCCCAACGGTCTCGCGAATTCTTCGGGGCAGGTCGGCCGTAACTACATGCGCCACACGACCGGCTCCGTTTACGGTGTGTTCAAGCAGCCGGTGCACATGTATCGCGGCACCGTGATGGCCGGCATCGTCCAGGATGAAGCGATCTACGATACCAAACGCGGATTCGCCGGTGGCTTCGAGCTGGAGACTATCTCACTGGGGCTTCCCTTTGCCGCGGCTTTCCTGAATCCGGGTGCGTGGGGTGAAGACTACACCGCCCTGCTCGACGGCTATCCGAACATGGCGGGCATGTGGATCGTCGGCGAGGACATGCCGCAAGAAACCAACGCAGTCACGCTCAATCCTGCCGAGAAGGACCGGTTCGGTCTGCCGATCCCGAACGTAAACTATGACGACCATCCGAACGACCTCGCGATGCGCACCTATGCGTTCAAGCGCGGCGCCGCGATCTACGATGCGGTCGGCGCGGTCCGCACCGTCGAGGTTCCGCCGTATCCGTCGACTCACAACCTCGGCACCTGCCGCCAAAGCGAGAAGCCGTCCGACGGCGTCTGCAACAAGTTCGGCCAGACCCACGACGTCAAGAACCTGTTCATCTCGGACGGCAGCCAGTTCAGCAGCAGCGCCGCCGAGAATCCCACGTTGACGATCGTGACGCTCGCAATTCGCCAGGCCGACTACATCGCGGACCAGTGCACGAAGAGGAACATCTGAGTTGTTAGGAGCGTCGAGGGGTCTCGGGTGTCATTCTGAGAAAATGTAGTGGGGCGGGGCGCTTCGCCCGCGCAACCAATTCAGTTTCTTTCGACCAGAAGGCCGGCAAGCGGCCTTGTTCTCTCTTTGAAACTCGCGAGGCGCAGCCTTCCGGACACGTACACAACTTCATGATCTCCGAGGCCGGCGAAGTTTCGCTTGACTGCGACCCGGTCTCGATTAGAGTCGGTGCAGTTCTCGAAAGAGAGGTCTCCATCGATGGCGACACGCGCATTGGTGCTTAGTGGCGGAGGACCGGTAGGAATCGCATGGGAGGCCGGCCTACTGGCCGGCTTGGCGGAGAACGGCGTCGATCTCGGCCAGGCTGACTACGTCGTCGGGACCTCAGCGGGTTCGTTCGTCGGGGCGCAAATCGCGATGGGCCGATCGCCCGCGAAGTTGGTGGAAGCGATTCTCGCCGAGGCCAAAAATACTCCCGCGAGGACCTCGACCGCATCGGGGCCCGCTCCCGATCTCCAGACTTTGTTCAAGCACATGCAGGAGGCGATGGCCGGCGTCCGCCCTGCGCACGAAGTCCGGGCGCAAATCGGTGCGTATGCGCTCCAGGCGCAGACCATGAGCGAAGATGCGTTCATCACCAATTTCGGACAATCGTTCAGCGGACTCGCCGAAGACGCCTGGCCGGAACGCAACTACGCGTGTACCGCCGTCGATGCGATCGACGGCTCTTTCATGATCTGGAACAAGGAGTCGCGCGTGGGCGTGACGCGCGCGGTCGCCTCGAGTTGCAGCGTGCCGGGAATTTTTCCTCCCATCACCATCAACGGGCGTCGCTACATCGACGGCGGGATGCGATCATTCGCCAACGCTGACCTCGCCAGGGGCTATGACGTCGTCGTGGTGGTGGCGGTGCGCGGCAACACCGCACAGGATCCCATCTCAGCCGCATTTCAGCGCATCCTCGAAAAGGAACTGCAGGAGCTGCGCGATAGCGGTTCCCAGGTGGAGTTGATCGCTCCCGATGCTGCCAGCGTCGAAGCCTTTGGCCTCAACCTGATGGACTTCCGACGCCGCCCCGGTTCCGCAAGCGCGGGCTTCGATCAAGGCCGCGCGGACTCCTCTCGGCTGCGTGCACTCTGGGCGTAACACGCCGCGCCTGTGCGCGTGCACGATATTGCTGACCGTGCTGTCGCTGCTGACGGCATCTCCCGCCGATGCCCACAAATTCGGCGGCCCCAACGATCCGTGCGAGCGCAAGCTCGGCGCCGACCTGATTCACATCACCCTCTACCAGCCGCAGTTCGACCCCGATGCCGAGTACTGCGACATTGTTCCGCGCGAAGGCAACACCGTCTTCGTGCTCGACACGATGGGCGATCAACTCCGGCAGGTGCCGATCGGCGTGCGGATCTTCTCGATCGACCGCGACGGCTCCAGGCGCGTCGCCGTCGATCTGCCCCCCGCCGTCTACCGCCGCGGTGTGGTCGATACGCAGGTAAATCTCGCCGAGGGCTATCGTTACCTGGCCACCGTCTCTATCGGCTCCCGGAGCGGAGCCGCCGCCGGCGAATATTCGTTTCCCA
>DATJWT010000051.1:0-9021 GCA_035500975.1 Binataceae bacterium (SeqCode) | reverse complement strand
TGAGGACGCGGGGCTCGCCCCGTTCAAGCCCGGGCTCTATCACCTCGCCCTGCACTATCCTCAGGTGCAGCTGGTGCCGGTCCATCTCGAGAACCTGAATCGCATCCTTCCCAAGGGCGAGTTCATCGTGCTTCCGCTGATTGCGTCGGTGCGCTTCGGCAAACCACTGGAGCGGCACGCGGACGAACCGAAGCAGGAATTCCTGGAGCGAGCCCGCGCCGCAGTCGCGGCACTGGAGGATGTGCCCGAATGACGATCCTGGCCGATCCGAAGGTGCGCTACTTGCTGGGCGCGATTGTGGGGCTCTTGCTGGTCGGGTCAATCGCAGGTCGTCTCCTGCAACGTAGAGCGCAAACTGAAAATGCTCGCGCGACCGCGGACAACCTGGTTGCGCGCACGCGGGCATGGTGGGCGATGATCCTGGCGTTCGTCGGAGCGGAAGTGGCGGGCGCCGGCGCATCGGCGATCCTCTTCGGGCTCATTTCGTTCGCGGCGTTGCGCGAGATGCTGACGCTCACGCTGACGCGCCGCGCCGACCATCACACGTTGTTCGCGGTCTTTTTCCTTGCCACACCGATTCAATACTGGCTCGTATACACGCGATCGTATGGCCTCTTTGCGATCTTCATTCCCGTCTACGCGTTTCTATGGGTTTGCATCCGGAGCACCGTCGCGGGTGATTACAAGGACTATTTGGGACGGGTCGCGAAGATCTATTTCGCGCTGATGATCGCCGTCTATTTTCTCAGTCACGCCGCGGCGCTGCTCGATCTCGACATCCCCAACTTTCACCAGAACATCAACCTGCTCTTTTTCCTCGCGATCGTCGTGCAATTCTCGGACGTGATGCAGTACGTGTGGGGCAAACTGGTCGGAGCGCACAAAGTCGCGCCGCACATCAGCCCCAACAAGACCTGGGAGGGACTCATCGGCGGCGCGCTGTCCGCGGCTGCGGCCGGCACGATCCTCTGGTGGATGACTCCCTTCCGTCCATGGCAGGCGGCATCGATGTCGCTGCTTATCGTCGCAGCCGGATTTGGCGGAGGGATCGTGATGTCCGCTGTAAAACGCGACGCCGGAATAAAAGACTATGGCCGCCTCATCCCCGGCCACGGCGGCATGATGGACCGGATCGACTCGCTATGCTTCGCGGCGCCGGTGTTTTTTCACCTGACCCGTTACTTCTTCGCGCTTCGCTAGGCCATCACGTCAGCAGCGGAAAGACCTCGTCCGTAATACGCTTGAACTGGCGGCGCTGGTCGTAACCCGTCGGCCGCAGCGTGATCGTCGTCGCGCCGGCATCGAGAAATGCGCGAATTGAATCGGCGCACTGCTTCGGTGACCCCATCGCCACCCACATCTCGAGAAAATCGCGATGGTAGTCCACGGTGTAGTAGTCGTCGAGGAATTTCTTTGACTCCGCGAACGCCTTGTCGCGATCCCCGTTCACGTTGATGTTGTAATAGACACAGACCTCGAACTTCGCGTCGAGGACCCGGCCGAGCTCCTGCGCATAGCCGTTGATCATTTGCACGCCTTCGCGCACCTGATCCGGCGTCTTGCCGGTGGTCATCCAGCCGTCGCCCAGCCTCGCTACGCGCCGATAGCTGCGCTCGAAGTCTTTCGCCGTCGCTTCGGTCATCGGGGCCGGGTTCGCCGTCACCCAGATCGGTATCGGTTGCTGCACCGGGCGCGGCAGCACGGTCACATCTTTGAACTTCGTATATTTGCCTTCGTAGTCCACGTGCTCTTTCGATGACGTGAGGCGCATGATCTCGATCGCTTCGATCATCCGGCGAATGCGGGTGCTCGGATCGATATTCAGCGCCTTGAACTCGCGGTCGAACTGCCCTCCGCCGGGCTGCGGCTGACCCTTGCACGCACAGAACACCGTGCGTCCGCCCGACATGAAATCCAGGCTCGCCCACTGATACGCCAGCAGCAGTGGATCGCGCAGCGGAGTACTCGCAAAACAAGCAGGGCCGAGCCTGACCCGCCTGGTGCGGGCCGCCAGCGCGCCGAGCAGCGCGATCGCATCGAGGCGCGGCTTGGCAAAGATCGAATCGCCGACCCATACCGAATCCCAGCCGGCATCGTCGGCCCACTGGGCCATCTCCAGCATCTCATCTACGGTCGTAGCGCCGATGATGACGCCGCGGTTCGGGAGCGTGAGACCGTAGCGGGGTTTTGCCATTGTCGTCCTCTGCAGGCCGAGCGATCGCCTCTCACCCTTCCGTCCAAAGCAAGCCGGATGTCAAGCATGGCCCGTGGCTTCGCTCCGAATCGTGGGCTACATGATCTTGGGGGAGCCCCTTCGCGGGAAAGCTTGGCGCATCTATGAGATCGTCCCATTTGCATGCCTTGGGCGTTGCCACGCTGTCGCTTGGACTCTTGCTGATCCAGACGGCTCCAATCGCGCGGGCCCAGGCTCCCACCGATTCAGCGCCCCTCGAAGTGCGACATGAACTCTCCGGCGATACCTTCACCTACCAGGTCGGCCCGAAGGACAGTTCGGACACGATTGCGGCCAGGTTCGGAGAGCCGCAACTCACGATGCTGCCCGATGGCAGTGAACCGCAGGCCGGCTCCAGCCTCTCGATAGACGATCGCCACATCGCGCCGGCCGACGTTGACACGGGCGTGGTCGTCAACATTCCGCAGCGGATGCTGTTCGTGTTCCGCGATGGCCATCTCGCCGCGGCCTGGCCGGTGACGGTCGGGCGACCGGATTGGCCGACCCCTCTCGGCAGCTACAAGGTGGCTTCGCTCACCCAAAATCCGACCTGGCATGTGCCGCCGGCGATTCGCGCTGAAATGGAAGAAGACGGGATTCCCACTTCCAAGGAAGTGGCGCCCGGTCCGCACAACCCGCTCGGCAAGAATTGGATCGGATTGGACCACGGCGGCATCGGGATCCATGGCACCAATCATCCCGAGGCCATCTACCTGTTCGGGTCGCATGGATGCATCCGGCTCACACCCGATGCGGTGAACAAGCTGTTTCACATGGTGGGGCGCCGCGAGCCGGTTGCCATCGTCTATGAGCCGGTCGCGCTGGCGGTGCTGCCCGACGGCCGTATCTTCGTGGAATCAGATCCGGACCCTTACGAAGAGGGCCATGCGGATATCCAGTCGCTGCACGCCGCGGCTCGCTCGGCCGGTGTCGAGAACCAGATCGATTGGCAGCGCGCATCGAGGGCGCTGGTGATGGTCGAAGGTATCGCGCGCCGCGTCGATCTCGGCCAGGTAGCGGAGACTTCCGGCGGCGGAACCACCGCGCAGCCTCAGTAGTCTTCTACCTCAGCGTTCTCGCAAACAGCGCGGAGAGCTTTTCGAAAGCGCGCTCGGCCTGGGGCTGGTTGTAAACGGGCGAGTCAGCCGTGGTCCAGCCGTGTAACGCACCATCGTAGGTTTCGCTCTGGTACTTTCCGCCCCACGCTGCGAGCGCCTGCTCGAGTTTCTTGATCGCATCCTCGGGCATGCTCTGATCGTTGATCGCGTGGCCGAAATAGAGTTCGGCCCTGACGCGCGACAGCACGAGATGCGGGCTGCTCGGCGCGTTGGTGTAGAGACCGCCGCCATGGAATGACGCCGCGGCGGCGACCTTGAGCGGGCGCGCCGCCGCCGTGCGCATCGCCATCCCGCCGGTGAAGCAATGCCCCACTACTCCGATCGGGGCCGAGCTCACGCATGACTGCGCGGCGAGAAAATCCACGTATGCGGCCCCATCGCGCTCGGTCGCTTCCGGCGTCATCGGCGTCGCAAGCTCGGCGAAGCGTTTCATGGTGCGCTCCTCGCCCATCTTTGGCACGAAATCGAACATCGGCGGTTTGCCGGTTCGATAGAAGACGTTGGGCAGCAGCACGGTGAAGCCCTGCTCGGCGAGACGACGCGCCATGCCGCGATGCGATGGGCGAATCCCGCCGATGTCGGTGAGATGAATCACCCCGGGTTGGCGACGCCCATCGTCGGCGCGGTAGAAGACGCCGTCGGAAGTTCCGTCCGGAGTGCGAATTTCAACCGCTTCTTCGACCATCGTCTATCCTCCATGCGCCGCTCTTCAGGAGCGCAATGCCGCCAGGCAACCTGTGGCGTTGAGAACCGCGTCGACCGCCGTCTTGTCCCCTACGGCTTTGTACTTGTCACGCAGCACCGCGAGCGATTTGGCGTGATACTTCTGCGGCTTCTGCGTCCAGGTCTTGCCGGCCAGCTCCACGCTGAATTCCTCGCTGCCGCTCGCGATCGCTTTCTCGTTCGCGACCGTCCACGGCATGAAGAGTCTTCCGACCTGCCGTTCAAGCAGAGGAGTGAGCGTAGAAGCGAGGCTCGACCACGATTCGAATTCTCCCTCGGCACGCGGCCAGAGCATTCGATGGATCCACGCGAGCAGGTTGGGCGAAGTCGCGTTGATAATCGCGCCCGGAGTCGGGTCGGTCCACGCATTGTAGAGCTGCCCCCACATCGCGAAGTCTGCGAACGCCGGCCGGCCGCCGAACAGGTACGGACGGTTCGCCAGGTGCGGCTCGAGGATCGCGATCGCATCACGAAATGATTCCTCGATCTGCGGCGCGGTCTGCGGATTCGAACCCACGAATCCCACGCGATTGACCATACGATCGCGCACCATCGCGATATTCTTGTCCATCTGCGCGTCGTCGGCCGCCGGCATCATCGAGCGCGCGATTCTTCCCGCGCCGGAGAGCTGGTCAGCTTCGCGCGCCCATCGATAGTGGAACATCCACTTGTTGCCCCATTCGTCGCCGAACTCCTCGAGCAGAACCGAAATGAAGTTCGCGACCGGATCGGTCGGATGGATCGAGGGCTTGGGATTGGCGGCTTCGATGGCCTCGATAATCGGCGTGGAATCCTGGATGCCCTTGTTGTCGGGCGTGACGACCAGCGGCACCAGCGGAAGCTTCACGTACTTCTGGTATTCGCCCTCCGCATCGAGGCTGCGCGGAATCCATCGATGAGGCAGACCCTTGTAGCGAAAATAGGATCGAACCTTGACCGAGTAGGGGGAGAGTTCAATCCCGTGAATTCTGTACACTTCAGCCATCGTCAACTTCCTTTCGGTAATCCCAGCACGCGCTCGCCTATGATGTTGTGCTGGATCTCGTTGGTGCCCGCCGCGATTGTGCCGCGGCGCGCCGCGAGCATCCGATGCGACCATTTGCCGCGATCGATCGCGCCCTCGGCCTGGTACTCGAGTTGGCTGTAAGGACCCAGCAGCTCCATCGCGAACTTCTGTATCCTGAGATTCAGGTCGGTCGTTCCAAGCTTGAGGATCGACCCCTCAGGTCCCGGCTGTAGCCCCTTGAGTTGCCGCGTCAATTGCCGAAGGCTCGTGTACTTCAGGCTCTCGGCCTCGCACGCGAATCCCGCAAGCTTCTGCCGCACGTACTCGTCCTCGAGGCGCGACAACTTGCGCGCAAGGTCCGCGAGCTGGCGTACTTCCACCATCATGTCGGTGCGGCCGCCGTGGATGGTCCGCTCGAACATCATGTTCGTCATCGCGACCATCCAGCCCTGGTTCTTCTGTCCCACGAGATTGGACTTCGGGACATGCACGTCTTCGAAGAACACCTGGTTGAAGCCGCGCTCTCCGGTGATCTGCACAAGCGGGCGCACCGTCACGCCCGGACTCTTCATGTCGACCAGCAGGTAGCTCAGCCCCTTATGCTTCGGCAGGCTGGGATCGGTCCGGCACAGCAAGGTTGAAAAATCAGCGTGATGCGCGTTGGAGGTCCAGACCTTCGACCCGTTGACGATGAAGTGATCGCCTTCATCGATCGCGCGCGTCTCGACGGCGGCCAGATCCGACCCATGGTTCGGCTCCGACAGTCCCTGGCACCAGATCTCTTCCGCCGAAGGGATCCTGGGAATATAACGCTGCTTCTGCTCCGGGGTGCCCCAGTACATCAGGGTTGGTCCCACGCGCGCGATTCCCTGGAAGTTCACGGTGGGAGGCGCTTTCGCCCGGTCCAGCTCCTGGTGGTAGATGAACTGCTGAACCAGCGTCGCGCCGCGCCCGCCGAACTCTTTCGGCCAGTGAATGCACATCCAGCCGGCATCGTAGAGCTTGCGATGCCACGAGCGGCGCCGCTCGAACTCGGTCTTGGTATCCGGGTCGGCAAGCTCGCTGTCGTCGCGCCAATCGCGCGGGATGTTCTTCTCGAGCCAGCTTCGGAACTCGGCTCGAAAGGCTTCGTCCTGTTCGCTGAATTTGAAGTCCATCGCTGCTTCCCCCGGTGTCGGAACGCCTCGTCGTCCTTGTTTTGTAGCGCAGCCTGCAAGAGAATTGCAGCCCTCACGACTCATGGCCACTGAGACACCATCGCGGCCCCCGGTTCTGCATCATCGAAACATCTGGCACAGCTTCAATTTCTGGCTGGTGGTGTTTACCGCGGTCTACTCGCTGATCTCGTTGGCCGGCTTGTGGGTCGCGATCCAGGCATCGCGCCTCGCGCGCGAAACAGCAGATGCAGGCATCGCCACCGTACGCGCCTGGGTAGACGTGAATTCCTTCAAGTTCGTCTTTTCGCCCGCCAACGCGCGACAACAAATTGCGCCCAGGTTCACGATGACGGCGGAGAACCTGGGCAAGAGCCCCGCCAAGAGTCTCGTGTTCACGGTGGAGTTTGCCTTCGACAACCAACCCGGCGACAAGCAGTTCACGGGTTGCCCGGAGAACAACCCGGTCCGCAGTCCGTTCATGGTGGCCGGTCCTCCCGGCGAGCCCTGGACCTTCGAAGTCGAAAACGTGACCCCTGATCAGTTGTCCGGCCTCAAGGGCAGCTCCGACAAGAACGCCAGCGTCTACGCCCACGGCTGCGTCCGCTACAACGACGTGATGACCAACCTGCCTCGGCTCAGCGAGTTCTGCGTCCGCTACTACGGCGGCGACAACTACATCATGTGCGAAACCAACAACCTGATGGAGTGAAGCGCAATCGGAGCGACCCTATGAAAACCTTCGTGATGAACGGGATCGATCGCGTCGGATTCATGGACAAGCCGGTGCCGAAACCCGGCCCCACCGATGCAATCGTAAAAACCACGGTGGCATTGATCTGCACCTCCGATTCGCACACCGTGCATGGCGCGATTGGCCCGCGCGAGAATCTCACGTTGGGTCACGAGGCGGTCGGCGTTGTCCATCAAGTGGGAGCCCAGGTGCGCCGGATCAAGCCGGGCGACCGTGTGGTCTCCGGTGCGATCACGCCCGATTGGGGCGATCCCTACTCGCAGGCCGGGCACTCCTCGCAATCCGGCGGCGCGCTCGGCGGATGGAAGTTCGCGAATATCAAGGATGGCGTCTTCGCCGAGTACTTCCACGTCAACGATGCCGACGCGAACCTCGCCGTCATTCCCGCCAGCGTCTCCAGCGATGCGGCGGTCTACTGCGCGGACATGCTCTCGACCGGACTCGTCGGTGCGGAAGCTGCGAACATCCCGATGGGCGGCAGCGTCGCGGTCTTCGCGCTCGGTCCTGTCGGCCTGATGGCGGTCGCAGGCGCACGTCTGCGCGGCGCGGGAAAGATCATCGCGGTCGATTCAATCGCCAAGCGGCGTGAACTCGCCGAGTTCTACGGCGCAGACGTGACGCTCGATGCCAACGACGATCCGGTGGCCCGCATCATGGAGCTGACGGATGGCCGCGGCGTCGATTCGGCAATCGAGGCGCTCGGCGGCGACAACACCTTTCAGAATGCCGTCGCGGCAACCCGTCCCGGCGGCACCATCTCGAATGTCGGATACCACGGCAAGGGAGACTTTGTGCATCTTCCGCGCGTGGCGTGGGGCGTCGGGATGGCCGAGAAGACCATCACCACCTCGCTTTGCCCCGGAGGCAGCCTGCGCATGGAGCGGATGCTCCAGCTTCTCGAATCGAAGCGTATCGATCCCGCTCCCATGACGACGCATCGGTTCAAGTTCAGCGAACTCGACCGCGCGTTCGAGGTGATGGACAAGAAGCTCGACGGCATCATCAAGCCGCTCATCATCTTCTAACCTCGCTCAGGCTGCGCGCTCGAACTTCGGCAGCATTACCCCCGGCGAGTGTTCCTCGAAGACGACCCGCACGGGCATCCCGATGCGGATGTCCTCGTTTTGGATTCCGACCAGGTTGGTGATCAGGATCAGTTGCGGATCTTCGTTGAGCTGCACCTGTGCGACGTTGTACGGCACTCGGCTGCGGGCGGCAGGATGCACAGGATGGGTGATAATGGTGTACGAGTAGACCGTCCCCTTTCCGCTGACTTTGACCCATTCGCCTTCGATCGAATGGCATGCCGGACACATCGGCTGCGGCAGCCATCGGAATTTCTTGCACGATGAGCACCGCTGCATCAGCAGCTCGCCGCGATTGCAGCCCTCCCAGTATTCCTGCGCATCGAATTCGGGAATCGGACGAGGGAAGTTGGTTTTCGGGTCCATTCTGATTCCTCCCGCGCCTATCGATGCAGGATCATCGCGGTCGTCGGCACCGCGTTGCCCGATGCGACGAAGGCGATCTCCGCGTCCTTGACCTGGTTGATCGCGTCGCCGCGCAGTTGCCGCACCGCTTCGATGGTGTTCTCCATGCCGTGGATGTAGCCCTCGGAGAGATTGCCGCCGCTGGTGTTGAACGGCAGCGATCCGTTCGGCCATAGCAGCTTGCCGTCTGACACGAACGGTCCGCCCTCGCCGCGCTTGCAGAACCCCAGTTCCTCGAAGGCCATCAGCACCAGCGGAGTGAAGTGATCGTAGATGAAGCAGATGTCGATGTCCTTGTGCGCGATGCCGGCGCGCGGGAACAGGTCATCGGCGACCACCGAAGACTCCGAGTGCGGACGCTCCAGGAATTTCACCACGGCCTGGGTATTGTGATCGGTCGCGCCGAAAGCGCCCGCCATGATGTAGGCAGGCTTGTGCTTCAGGTCGCGTGCGCGTTCAGCACTGACGATCACGACCGCTGCGCCGCCATCGGTTTCGAGGCAGCAATCATGCAAGCGCAGCGGGTCGGCGATCATCCGCGAT
>DATJWT010000050.1:0-7467 GCA_035500975.1 Binataceae bacterium (SeqCode) | reverse complement strand
CAGCCAGCGCCGCGGCGTGACGCCATTGGTCTTGTTGTTGAAGCGTTCGGGAAACAGCTCCGCCAGATCCTTGACCGTTGTCGTGCGCAGTAGTTGAGAGTGGATCTCGGCTACGCCGTTGGTGCTGTGCGACCCGACGATTGCCAGGTTGGCCATCCGAACATGCTTGTTCTGGCTTTCCTCGATTAAACTGACCCTCCCGACGCGCCCATCGTCACCCGGAAAGCGGGCACGAGCGTCGTCGAGCAACCGTCGATTGATCTCGAGTATGATCTCGAGATTGCGCGGTAAGAGGATCCGAAACCACTCGATCGGCCATTTTTCCAGGGCTTCGGGCAGCAAGGTGTGATTGGTGTACGCCAGGGTTTTTACCGTCAGGTCCCAAGCGTGGTCCCAACTGAGCTTCGCTTCGTCGAGGAGAATGCGCATCAACTCCGCCACCGCCATCGCTGGATGTGTGTCGTTGAGCTGGATGGCGACCTTGTCTGGAAGCATGGACCAGTCGGGATTGTCGCGCCGGAACCGTCGCACAATATCGGCAAGTGCGCAGGCGACCAGAAAGTACTCCTGCACAAAGCGCAAGCCCTGCCCCATACTGGTGGAATCGTCGGGATAGAGGACTCGGGTGAGGGATTCCGCTCCCAACCTTTCCGCGACGGCGCCGACAAAATCGCCGTGGCTGAACGCCTGGAACTTGAATTCATCCGGAGCAGCAGCGGCCCATAGTCTAAGCGTGTTTATGGTCTTGCCGCCGTAGCCGACCACCGGACGATCGAAGGGGAGCCCGATCAGGGTCGAAGGGCGATCGCTGATGGGATGCAACGCTCCTCCGCGGACCTCGAGAGAACAATTGAGGTGCAGTTCGACACTTTCGCGTGGACGAGGCACTTCCCAGGGATCCAGGCGCCGCAGCCAGTTATCGGGGCGTTCCTGCTGCCAGCCGTCTTGAATTGATTGTTGGAACATCCCGTATTCGTACCGCAGCCCGTAACCCATTGCCGGGAGTTGCATCGTCGCCATCGAGTCCAGGAAACACGCAGCGAGGCGGCCTAGCCCTCCATTGCCAAGCCCGGCGTCAGGCTCCTGCTCCAGCACGCCGAGCCAATCGACGTGTTTTTCCCGGGCCAGTTGCTTGACGACGGGATCGAACAGAAGGTTCTGAACATTATTCGAGAGTGCGCGGCCGAGAAGAAATTCTATGGACAGATAATAGACGCGTTTAGGATTCGTGGTCTCATACGTCTGCTCGGTGCGGATCCAACGCTGCGAAAGTACGTCGCGCACCGACCGCGCGATCGCTTCAAATCGATCGCGCGCGTCGGCGACGTTTATGTCCGTAACATTGTCGAACAGCAGATGGCGCTCATATAGAGCCTCGTGAGTTCCGCTGAATTTCACCGGACCACAGCCATACTGCGCCAGCAGTCTGGCCATAGGCTCGGTTAGTGCCGCGGCACGAATGTCAGTGTCGAGGGTCGTCCTGGCCATCACATCACTCCTAGAAATCAGGAAGATCGCGGAATCTCGTCCGAACTATCAACTGTATGACGGCAATCACCAGTGCGGTTGATATGCTGAACATGAGCAGCCCGTCGGCCGCCTCGAAGGGTCCCAGCAGCTTCCACGACGAGGACATCACGACATCGCCGTAACCGAGGGTGGTGTAATTCATCGCGGAGTGGTAGAAGGCGCCGGCGAATTGGGAGAATTCCCCGCACAGAACGAACAGCAACGCCCAGATGGCTATTTCGAGCAGGTGGCCCGCGCCCGCCAGGAAGATGGCTGTACATACGATTGTCATGTCTTGCCAGAATCCGACGCCGGTGCGTCCCAGGCGATGCAGGCGGCGAATGAAGTGGATAATCACTATCACGGCAAGTGCGTGAATCACGACCGTCCCCAGAATCATTGCCACGGAGACCATCAGCGGCAAACCAAACGCGACATCCTGGATGGTGGGAGTTGCCATAGCGGTTACGCCTGGATTTGAACGAGCATCTGCCGGAAACGCAGGAGGGCTACTGCGAAGAAGACGAGGCCGAGCGCGGCTATCATAGCGCAGTCCTTCCATACGAGATCGAAACCCGCGCCGCGATAGAGCACGGCCTGGGCGAAGCTGACAAAGTGCGTGGACGGCGCGAATTGCATCACCCGCTGCAAGTTTTCGGGCATGCTCTCAAACGGCGTCATGCTGCCGGACAGGAGACTCAGAACGATAAAGGCCGGGAGCGCCAAAAGGCCGAACTGCGGCATCGAACTGACCTGGGTGGCGATCATTATGCTCAGGGAGGTGATCGAGAAGAGATATATCGCCACTCCGCCCGCAAACAGCATCAGCGAACCGGCGATCGGCACGCCGAGGACACCTTTTATGACCAGCACCAGCGAAAGAACCGCAGCGACGACGATCACCAGGCTGTTAGAACAGATCTTCGCCAGCATTATCTCCGAAGGACGCAGCGGCATCGCAAGAAGATGTTCGAGAGTGCCGTGCTCGCGCTCGCGGATAACCGCGGCGCCGGCCAGGAATAGTGCGAGCATGGTGACGCTGTTGACGACCTGCATCACGCTGATGAACCACGCAAAGGTAAAGTTCGGATTGAATTTCCCTCTGACTACAACGTTGAAGGGCGGCGGCTGGTCGGTTTTTTCCGTGCGATGGATCGCGTACGAAGCTTCCCGAGCGAGAATCTCCTGTATGTAGATCGCGCCGCGACCCGCCTCGGACATCGCGGTTGCGTCCACGTTTACCTGGATGGCCGGCGAGCGGCCGTGTTTAAAATCACGCTCAAAGTTCGGCGGAATATCGATCACGAAGGTGTACCTGCCCCGGTCCATCGCATCGTCAATTTGCTCGACCGGGATTTCAGCGGCCCTGCGGAACAGAGGCGGCATGAACGCCTGGAGGATGTGCCGCGACAGCAGGGAATGATCCTCGTCGACCACAGCGATCGAGGCATGGTCGACATCCATCTTGACCTCTTTGGCCGGACTGTAAACGAAGTGAGTCATTGAAAATATGATGAGAAAAACGAGGGCCCCATCGCGACCGAGACTGAAGAGCTCTTTGATGCCGAGCCAAAAGATATTTCCCAGCGTGCGCAACATTCTAAGGCTCCTGCTTCTTCAACAGCAGCATGCTCGCGAGCAGATAAAGGGCTATGAAGCAGCCGAGTGCCGCAAAGTTGGGAAGAAGGCTCACGAAATCCCGCCCCTTGGTAAAAGCGCCCAGACTGATCTGTTGAAAGTACGCACAGGGGAAGGCGAGCCCGAACGTGCGGCCGGATAAGCCCAGAGAAGAAACCGGAGTGATCCAGCCCGAGAATTGCGTGGCGGGCAAGTTACTAATGATCGCGGCGGCGAAAATCGCGGCAATCTGCGTCCGAACAAAAACCGAGATCAACAGTCCGAAGCTGGTGCTTGCTGTTACGTATAGGGCCGCTCCGAGGACCAGAGCGACCAGGCTTCCCTTCACCGGCACTCCAAACAGCCAGACTGCAAGCGCCAGCAAGGTGGCAAATTCGATGAGCGCAACCAGGACGTACGGCGCCTGCTTGCCCCACAAAAATTCCAGCCTGGTGGTCGGCGTAGCATAGAAATTGGTTATGGAGCCGAGTTCTTTTTCTCGCACGATACCAAGCGCGGTGAGCATCGCGGGGATCCATATAAGGAGCACCATCAGGTCGCCCGGGACCATGGCGAAAATGCTCTTGAAGTCCTGGTTGTAGCGAAAACGAGTTTCGATGTTCGCGGCAGGCGGCCTGGGGTTCTCATGGAGTGCGCGGATAAGGAGATCCTCCTGATAGAGGAGGCTGACTCCGGTGACGTACCCGCGGATGGTATCCGCGTAGAACGGCATCGAGGCGTCGACCCATGCCGCTATCTCAGGATGGCGCCCGGACTGGAGGTCGCGCCCGAACCTTGGGGGTATCTCGAGGGCAAGCTTCATCTCGCCCTCCTGAAGGCGTCGCTCCTCCTCGCTTTGATCGTGGATGGCGGGGTGTTCATCGAAGTAACGCGAGCCCCTGAAGTTCTCCAGGTAGTCGCGGCTTTCCGGCGAATTATCCTGATTGAGCGCCGCGTAGCTGACGTGTTCGACGTCCAGGGAAATACCGTAGCCGAGAATGATCAGGAGTAACGCGGGCGCCAACAACGCGAAAATCAGTCGAACCCGATCGCGCAGTATTTCCATAGCCTCGCGGCGCGCGTAGGCCCATAGGCGTGTCAAGCTGAACCAGGAACCTGGGTCCCGTTCATTGCCGGAGATTGGCCGGACGACGGCCGATGCCATGTGTTTCGCTTCATCGGTTGCGGTTCCTGCGCCAGTGGCCTCTTCGAGGAGCGAGATGAACGCCTGTTCCAGGTTACGTGCAGCGCGGGACCGCACGATCCCGTCCGGGGTATCCTGAGCCAGCACCTTGCCCGCGTGCATCAGGGAAATGCGGTCGCAGCGCTCGGCCTCATTCATGAAATGAGTCGACAGAAAAATGGTGACCGCGTGACTGCGTGAAAGATCGATCAGCAACTGCCAGAACTCGTCGCGGGCTATGGGATCGACGCCGGAAGTCGGCTCATCGAGAATCAGCATCTCGGGTTGATGGATGACGGCTACCGCCAGCGACAGCCGCTGGCGGATTCCGAGCGGCAGGGCATCGGGCAAGTCGTTGAAATAGCGCGCGAGGCCAAACTGGGCGGCGAGCTCATCTATACGGCCGGTCATCGTTTCGCGCGGCAGGTGAAACAGGCGGGCATGCAACGTCAGGTTCTGCCGCACGGTTAACTCGCTGTAGAGCGAGAAGGCCTGGGACATGTAGCCGACGCGCCGGCGAGTTTGCAGGTCTCCGGCTTCAGGCGGGCGTCCGAACAGGCGTGCTTCGCCTTCCGTAATCGGCAACAGCCCCGTCAACATCTTCATCGTGGTCGTTTTGCCGCAGCCGTTGGAACCGAGGAAGCCGAAAATCTCGCCGCGCTCGATGTGAAAGCTGACATGATCGACCGCGGTAAAATCGCCAAACCGCCTGGTCAGATCCTTTGCTTCAATCGCGACTTCACCGCCGCTCGAGGTACGCGGCGGAATTGCAAACGCTCGACGGCCCGCGCGACGCTCGGGCGGAAGCAACTGAATAAACGCCTCTTCGAGGGTCGATGACTTCGCCATCGAGCGCAGCTCATCGGGGGTTCCGGTCGCAAGCAGCTTTCCCGCGTCCATCGCGACCAGCCACTCGAAGCGCTCCGCTTCTTCCATGTAGGCGGTCGCCACCAACACGCTCATTCCCGAACGACGGTTTCGGATCCGATCGATCAGCTCCCAAAATTGCCGGCGCGAGAGCGGGTCGACGCCTGTGGTGGGTTCGTCGAGGATGAGCAGGTCGGGATCGTGGATCAACGAGCAGCACAGCCCCAGCTTTTGTTTCATGCCACCGGAGAGCTTGCCCGCCGCCCGATCGCGGAAGGGGGACAAGCCAGTGCTGGCGAGCAACTCCTCGATGCGCGCCGCGCGCTCGTCCGCTGACTGCCCGAACAGCCGCCCGAAGAAATCGATATTTTCCTGCACCGAGAGTGTCGGATACAGATTTTTTCCCAAGCCTTGCGGCATATACGCGATACGCGCGCACAACGCGCCGCGAGTGCGAGCCTTCGCGATATCTTCACCAAGAACTTCGAGGCGGCCCGACTGGATTTTGCGCACGCCGGAGATTAGTGCCAGGACCGTGGACTTACCGACTCCATCGGGGCCGATGAAGCCGATGAGCCGAGCGGCGGGCAACTCCAGGGCCAGGGACTCCACCGCTGTGATCTTGCTGTAACGATGAGTTACGCCCTGCAGGCGCGCAACGTTTTGTGCAGGACTCATTGATGCGGCGTGATTTTCAGCAACTCGGTCGGTTCGCGCGCCTGGAGTTGCGGAGGCCATTGGGCGTCCGGATCGACTTTTATATAGGCCACGCCTGGCAGCCCAACTTTGACCCAGGGCTCATAACGTCTGAGTAGCTTCGGATCGAGCTGGACCTTCACGCGGAAGGTCAGTTTCTGGCGCTCGACCGTGGTTTCTACCGACTTGGGAGTGAACTGGGCCTTGGCGGCCACGTAAGACACCTGCGCCGCGAGGGGCCACTGCGGCGCCGCATCCAAGACAACCCGCGCGTCGGCGCCAATCGCGACCTTCCCCGCCTCGAGTTCAGGCAGAAATATGGTCATGTACACATCGGTGAGATCGATAATCGTGACCACATTGCCGCCGGAGGGCAGAACCTCGCCCGGTTCGGCGAGCTTGTAGAGCACTCTTGCCCTTACCGGAGCTTTCAAATCCCGGTCCGTGAGCTGAGTTTCGAGCCGTTCGATCTCTGCCTGGGCCGCAGCGATTGTTCCGCTATCGGACGCAACCTTGGAACGCGCGGCTTCGAAGGCCGCGCGAGTGGTTTCCATCTTCGTGGTGTAGGAATCCAGTGTCTGCGAGCCGACCACGTTCTCCTGCGCCAGCTTGGAGTAGCGCTGATAATCTCTGGCCGCGAAGCCGAATTGGGTCTCCGCGAGTTCCGCGATTTTCTCGTCGGACTTCCTTGCCTCATCCGCCTGCCGTTCTTGAGCCTGCGCCTGATGGAGTTGCGCCAAAAGCTCGCTCGTGTCCATTCGCGCGACTACCTGGCCTGCGTCTACCGTGTCACCTTCGCGGACCAGGACCTGCTCAATTCGTCCGGAGTACTTGGTAGCGACGTCGATTTCGGTGGCTTCGATGCGACCGTTCGAGAAGACGAATCCCGCGGGAATTGCCGACGGCCGCAGCAGGCGCCATGCGTAGAAGCCGGCGAAGACTGCGACGACAACCGCGAGGCTGACGATGAGGAAGCGGTTTCGCATGGAATTTCAACCTCGTGAGCATCAGGCGTGCCATGTGGCAATCTCGAAAACCCGGTTCTTCAAAAGCGGCAATCGCTGGTTCCCTTGGGGGTCGCAAGATGCTCGATTGTCGCCTTTCGCTACACCACCGCCAGGACAATTCCCTTGCCCTGACCGCGGCGGCTTGGCCTGCAGCCCCGACCAGTCCGAGCGCCGCCCAGGCAGGACTAGAGCGCCGCTCATGATCCATCCGTGCGCGATCACGCTTGCTCGCGCGCCGATCCGCAAAGTATACGAATCGCAGCGGGGCCAGCGGCCTATCGCAGCCCACCTGGGAGAATCCTTCCATGCTGCACACCTCGATTTGCGACTATTTTGGGATCAAGTACCCGATTCTGCTCGCCGGGATGGGCGGAGTCGCGATGCACAAGCTGGTGGCCGCGGTTTCGAACGCGGGCGGCCTGGGTGTTATCGGGGCGGCGGCCTGCACGCCCGACGAGTTGCGCGCGGAAATCCGCAAGACACGAGAGCTCACCGACAAGCCATTCGCGGTCGATCTGCTTGCTCCGATTCCGGACATGATGCGGCCGCATATGCCGGTGCTTATCGAAGAGAAAGTGCGCGTCTTCG
>DATJWT010000049.1:0-12141 GCA_035500975.1 Binataceae bacterium (SeqCode) | reverse complement strand
AGTGATTGCATCTGCCACCACGGTGGCGGAAGCGCGATGGCTCGATGAGCGCGGATGCGACGCGATAGTCGCGATGGGCGCCGAAGCGGGGGGCCATCGCGGAAATTTCCTCTCCATGGAAGCCGCGCGCCAGGTTGGAACCTTCGCGCTGGTGCCGCAGATCGCCGATGCGGTGAAGGTGCCCGTGATCGCTGCGGGCGCAGTCGCCGATGCGCGCGGAATCGTCGCGGCATTCGCCTTGGGCGCCTCCGCCGTGCAAATCGGAACCGCATACCTCTTCTGTCCCGAAGCGAAGGTGCCGCCGGTGCATCTCAAGGCGCTGGAATCCGCAAACGACGACGACACGGTCATCACAAACGCCTTTACTGGCCGTCCCGCCCGAGGAATCGTCAATCGATTCATTCGCGAGCTGGGTGCGATCACAGCAATGGCGCCAACCTTCCCGCTGGCCAGCAGCGCGACCGGACCGCTGCGCACCCGGGCGGAAGGGGCCGGCTCCTCGGATTTTTCGACCTTGTGGTCGGGGCAGGCCGCGCGACTCTCGCGGCGCGGACTATCAGCCGGAGACCTGACTCGGACTCTTGCCGCGGAGGCGCTGACGCGGATCGGCTCCCGGTGATTTTCGGGGCGAATCCGAAAAGTTTTCCGGCTCAAAGGTATTGACAGAAAAAAAATTTTTCGCCGAGAAGCGCGATCCCGACAAATTCCGGTTTTCGACATTGCGAGCGAGCACCCGCGTTGTTAGCTTGACCGCCTGCTCAATCCACATCTGAGACATTTCAGCGGCGCGCGCGCCGGCACAGGTTGCCAATCTCGTCGAAGGCAACCCAGCGGAGGGACGCCTATGGAAAGCAGGACGGCCGTCAATCCATTTTTGTCCGGTGGCTTCAAACCTATCGGAATGGAATGCGAGTACTCGCATGTCCTGGTCGAAGGAGCGATTCCGCGACAACTCAGCGGAACCTTCTATCGTATCGGGCCGAATCCGCAATTTACGCCGCGCGGCAGTTACAACCCGCTCAACGGAGACGGGATGGTTCACGCATTTCGCCTTGGCGACGGGCGCGTCTCGTATCGAAACCGATGGGTAAGGACGCAACAGTGGGCGATGGATCGCGCAGCGGGCCGGGCGCTGTTCGGGACCTCCGGAATGCCGGCGGACAGCGACGCCAGCGTCGCGCGGTTGCGGACCGACGGCGTCGCAAACACCAACATCGTATGGCACGGCGGGCGCTTGCTCGCCCTGGAAGAGGGCCACGGACCTATCGAGATCGATCCGATGTCGCTGGAGACGGTCGGTCGATGGTCATTCAACGACCGTTTGCCCCGCAACATGACGGCCCATCCCAAGCTCGACCCCGAATCCGGAGAAATGATCTTCTTTGCGAACTTTCCGACCGGCAAATTGACCGGCGACATCGAGCTGTACTTTGCCGACGCGGACGGCATCCTGACTCGATCGCGAATGATCGCGGGGCCGTTCCCGGCACTGGTGCACGACTTTGCGGTGACCGATGACTTCATCATCGTCGCATTTTGTCCCGTGACGGTTTCGATCCAGCGCGCGATGGCTGGAGGACCGGCGATCGCGTGGGAGCCGGAACTGGGCACCCATGTCGCGATCATCGGCAGGAAAAGTGATCAAGACGAGGTGCGATGGTTTACCGGCGATGCGTGTATGGCATGGCATTCGATGAACGCGTTCAACCAGGGCGACCGCGTTGTCGTCGACCTATGCCAGCAGGAGGCGGCGATGTTTCCTCGCGCCGATGGGTCGCCGATCGATCCGCGCCGCGCCACGCAACTACTCACGCGATGGGAGTTCGACTGGTCAACTCCGGGCAGCTTTTCGGTTGAGATGCTGAGCGACGAGCGATGCGAGTACCCGCGAATCGACGACCGATACCTGGGCAAAGACTATCGTTATGGATTCCTGGCCTGTATCGGCGGTCCGGGCAGCGACGACATTTTTCACCGCGGGATTGCCCGCTTCGATCATCGCAGGCGCCAGATGGAGGTCTACGCTGCGGGACCGCGCTGCGCTGTCGCAGAGCCGGTGTTCGTCGCGCGGAGCGCCGATGCGAAAGAGGGCGAAGGCTACCTGCTTACCAACATCTACGATGAAGATCGCAACACGAGTCACCTGGCGATATTCGATGCAGAGGAGATTGGGCGCGGGCCGATCGCGCGAGCGCATCTGGATCATCGCGTGCCGGTAGGATTCCACGGGAACTGGCGTCCCGATGCGACGCCTGCATGAGAGCTCCTCAGTTCCGGTGGTCGCAGGAGGCCGACCAGGGCCCTGCAAAAACGAGAGCGCCCGCGCGCCGCTAGCACGCATTGAAATTGCCGTCTATCTCGGCTTCGATTTCACGAGGTGGTAACGAACGCGAGCCTGTCTTACGGGTCGCTCTGTCGCGGCTCCGTTGCGAGCATCAGCAGGGGTGCGACTGGCTGAGGCAAGTTCCATGGAAATTCCATTTCCGCCGTTTTCTTTTCACGAGGCGCTGCTGATCAGTCAGTGTCTGCTGCAAGACCTGGGACTCAGGCGGCTCTACGATCGCCACGAGTCGTGTCCGCCGGTTGAGGATACCGAGAGGGCCGCCGCGACTATCTTCGAGGAAGATCGGCAGGCAATCGTGCTCGCGGTCGGCGATGCGATCTCGGCGTTCAGCGAGTCGCTGCCGGAGAACTTCGAGCAAACCTTCCTGTATGACATCGAAAAGGGCGCGCTGCTTGCCAAGCTGGAGTCGCTCGATGACCTGGCGCGAACGCGATTGTTCTTCGCGGTCGGCTGGTTGTTCTGGCATTCCCACGAAGCCGAGACCGAAGTGGATGCGCTGTGCCGCGCGGGGCTGCTGAGCGAGAAGCATCGCGAGATCTATCTCATCCAGGATCGCCTCGATAAAAAATTCCAGAAGTTCAAGCGCCGCGCCCGCGTCACCTTTCCTCGCGCCCGGCGATAGCCGCCACCACCTGCCGTCCTCTTGGGCCCCGTCTCCCCGTGGAGAGCATGGCGGGATATTCTGTCCGCTGCTTGAGGAACCGGCGGATACCTGATGCAGCGTGACCTGATACCGATTCTGAGCCTGGTGGGCGTGGTCCTGGATGCCCTGGGCGGGCTCTACCTCGCCTACGATCTGCTGGGCGGAAAGAGAGGTCCGCTGCGTACCATAACCAAGAGCATAAGCTACGGCGCGTTGTTCGGAGTGGGGTACGCGCTCCTGCTGGGGGTGTGGTTCGGCCTCGCGGGGTTGCTGGCCTCCGGTCCGGCGCTCAGCCTCGAGATCGAACGCCGCCACAGTCGGGCATCGCGCCCGTTCGTGAGCGCGGTGGTGTTCGGAGTCGTGCGGGCGATCAGTTTCGGAGTGGCAGGATGGCTCTCGAAAGATGCCGAGTTCGGAATCTACTTTGGAGTCTTCTCGGCGGTGGGGCTGGTGGTTGCGTACCTTATCGTCGGTCCGCCGGGCGACTCGGTCACCGGCCGCAGATTCATCGCGATCAGGCGCGGCATCGTACGCGGGTTCTCGATCGGTATCGCCGCGATCCTGAGCGGCGCCCTTCACCGCGAGGCACACGCACTCTCGTACGGGATCGAGGTGGGGTTGGTCACCGGAATGACCAGCGGTGTCCTGGTCGCGGTCGCTCCGACCATAGAGCTGTGGGTCGACAACCTGCCCACGTACCGTCTTGGCGCGTACGGCGCGATCCTCGTTCTGATCGGCTCGGTGCTCCAATCCTTTCAGTACGTTTTTCCAATGATGGGTCTTTCAGTGAAGTGAGAAATAGTCGCCGCCGCCCTAGGCCTGGGGCTCGGACGTGCGCTGCTGCATGAAACGCGCGATCACCTGCCGCATGGTCGCGATAGGCTGGATGCCGATCAGCGGGTAGTCGCCGAGAATGAAAGTCGGGTAGCCGAGCGCGGAGAATTCGTCAGCCTCGCGACGATAATCTTCGATCCGCGCGGCCATCGCGCGCGAGTCGACCGCCGCCCTGAACCGCGCAACATCGAGTCCCGCGCGCGCCGCGAGCGCGTCGAGCACCGCCGGCTGCGCGATATCGACGCGATCCTCGAACGCCGCGTGAAATATCGCGTCGTGGTAGGCGCGGAAAACACCCGCATCGCGGGCGACCTCCGATCCTTCCAGCGCCGCCGTCGAATCGATCCATTGCGATGGAGGCGCGACCGGGATGCCGGTCTCCGCCGCGACCATCAGGACTTTCTGCCGCTCGAGTTCGCCGAGCGTGCGGCCGGCTTTCGCGCGATGGTCGCGCAGTGCAATCGGTACGCCTTTCCACATCGCTTCGAAGCCCAGCTCCGCTTCCAGCTCGCGCACGATTCGCCACGCGATGTAGCAGAGCGTCGATGCGTAGTCGAAATAGATGGGAATCGTGATGGGCATGGCGGCGGCGCGCCGAGATAGTGCTCCGTTTGACGATCGCGCGCAATCGCCTTGCGCGCCCGATGCGCGCGATAGAAGCTCATCCCATGGAATCCAACCGCCGTCCTGTCCTGAAGCTGGGAGTGGTCGACCTCGGGGTCGAGACCGCATCGCTGCCCAGCGGCGTCACCGTCGATCTCGCCGTGATTCGGCATCCGGGTGCATCCGCGATCGTCGCGCTCGATCGCGATGGCACAGTCGCGATGCTGAGTCAGTGGCGGCACGCGATTGGAACCTGGCTGCGTGAGATTCCGGCGGGATGCCGCAATGCCGGTGAAGATTACCTTGCGTGTGCGCGGCGCGAGCTCGGCGAAGAAGCGGGGCTTGCGGCCTCGCGATGGGACCACCTGGGCGGTATCGTCACGATCCCGAGCTTCTGCGATGAACGCATCGAGCTGTTCCTGGCGCGCGACCTGTCGGCCGGCGTCGGCGAGCTGGATCACGATGAAGTAATCCGCGTTACGCGGGTGCCGTTCGTGGAGACATTCGAGATGATCGATCGGGGCGAGATCGTTGATGCCAAGACGATCGCGGCCCTGTACCGCGCGCGCGATTTTCTTTCACGAGATTCGGGAGAATGAAGATGGAACCCGCTGAAGTTCTCGGCATCGAGCACATCGATCTGACGGTGAACGATCTGAAGAGGTCGGCAGCGTTTTATGATCGAGTGCTGGGTTCGCTCGGCTTCAAGCGCCTGGACGAAGATGACGCCGGCGAGCACGACATTCGCTGGGGCAATGCGCATCTCACGATCGCAATTCGTGCCGTCGCGCCCGAACACGCAGGCGCGGCGTTCGATCGCTATCGCGTGGGACTGCATCACCTGGCGTTCAAGGTCCGCTCACGCGAGCAGGTCGACTCATTCCATCAATTCCTGCGCGACGAAGGGCTGAGCGTGCTCGATACCCCGGCGGAATATCCGCAGTACGGCAAGGGCTACTACGCGGTGTTCTTTGCCGATCCCGACGGGATCAAGCTTGAGGTCGTGCACTTCCCGTGGGGCTATTGGCGCCGCGTGCAGAGCGACGGCCGGGACGATCGTCCGCGACGCGGATAACCACGGCCGGCAAGAGTGACAGGTACTCGGTTCGCGCGAACCGGATAGTTCGCACGCAAAGTGGGGAAATTTTCCCGGAGTCCGGATCGAATCCGGACCGCGTCAGTTTTCGACGACTACTTCGTCCGGGAAGAGGAAGGTGGTTGCACCGTCATCAAACTGCACGAGCAACATGTGGCGTTCGAGGTTGTTTACTTCGCGCAGAACCTTCGGCTTTTCACTGAACCGGGTGCGTCCCGCATGATCGCGCACGGGCCGCAACAGCCGGCAATGCCGCCCCACCACCGCCTCCTCATTTATACTCGCCATCAGCTCCAACCCTTCGAGTCCGGCTCCGTGGCCGGGACTCTTTGTTCCACCGGGTTTAGTATAGCAAACACTGGACCTGTGATTTAGACGGGTCTCTGTTCATAGGCATTCACCGTTTCGCTTGCTTTTGGGGACTCTAAAGCACGGTCCTCGATGCAAATTCGAGCAGCGATTGCGAGAAAGAATGGCAGCTAAATCGGAGCCAAAAAACGGGCGAAAAATGACTCTGGACAACCTGGCGAATCATTCTGCAATCTGCCAATGCAGCCCGGTCCGCATTCGGGGCTATGCGCGGGAGTTCTAATGGCTACCACCTATCCGCTGGTTATTGGCCGTGAAGCAGTCGTTTCCACCGAGCACTACCTGTCGGCATCTGCCGGCGCGCGCATCTTCGCGCGCGGAGGCAACGCGATCGATGCTGCCGTCGCCGCGACCCTGGTCGAGGGCATCGTAAATCCCCACATGCACACCATCGGCGGTGAAGCGCCGATGCTCATCTACTCCGCGAAGGCGCGAAGGGTGGTCGCGATCAACGGCAACATGATGGCGCCGGCGCGCGCGACTATCGCTGAGTATCGCAGCCGCGGCATCGAGTTGATTCCCGCCCACGGGCTGCTTGCCGCGGGCGTGCCGGCGGCGCTCGATGCGCTCATCACGGTGCTCTCGGAGTTCGGCACCAAGACCTTCGCCGAGGTCGCCGAGCCTGCCCTCGCGCTGGCGGTCGATGGATTTCCGATGCATGTCGGCCTCGCCGGTGAAGAGCCCTCGGGGCAGGGCGACATGGCCGGCGCGGGTGCTTCTTTGAGAACTTTCGCCGACCTGTTCCGCGCGAAGTACCCATCGACGGCGCGTATCTACCTGCCCGACGACAAGATTCCGCGCCTCGGCGACGTCATACGCAATCCCGCACTGGGAAAATTCTTCACGCGCCTCATCGATGCGGAAGCATCGGCGCGATCGCGCGGCCGCGAAGGCGCTCTCAAGGCGGTGCGCGATCGCTTCTACAGCGGCGACATCGCGCGCGAGATCGTCGCGTGGTCTGAAGCAAACGGTGGACTGCTCGCGGAATCAGACCTGGCAGGCTTCACGACTCGCATCGAAGCGCCGGTGTCGGCCGACTATCGGGGCGTGACAGTGTTCAAGTGCGGGCCATGGTCGCAGGGTCCTGTGTTTCTCCAGCAGCTTGGAATTCTGGAAGGATTCGATCTGCGCGCGATCGGCCATAACTCGGCGGACTACATCCACACGGTTCTCGAGGGAGCGAAGCTGGCCTTCGCCGATCGCGAGGCGTACTACGCCGATCCCGAATTCACGCAAGTGCCGATGGAGGGTCTGCTATCGCGACGGTATGCCGAGATGCGCCGCAGTCTGATCGATCCGAAGCGCGCCTCGACCGAGCAGCGCCCAGGCGATCCAATCGCGATGCGTGCGTTGCGCGATGGCGCCGCGGGTGATGCGCGGCCATGGGGCCCCGGCACGATTCACGTCACGGCATGCGATCGCAGCGGCAACATGATCGCGGTCACGGCCAGCGGTGCCTGGATTCCGACCTCGCCGGTTATCGAGTCGCTGGGCTTTCCGCTGGGCACGCGGATGCAGACCTTCTACCTCGATGAAAAGCATCCCAATGCCCTCATGCCGGGAAAGCGTCCGCGGACGACGCTGTCGCCCTCGATGGCGATGCGGGGCGGGGAGCCATACCTGGCGTTCGGCACTCCCGGGGGAGATCAGCAGGATCAATGGACGCTGCAATTCTTCCTCAACGTGGTGGACTTCGGGATGAACCTCCAGGAGGCGATTGAGGCGCCAAAATTTTCGACCGCGCATTTCCCATCGACGTTTTACCCGCACAACGCCATGCCGGCCGTCGCGCGCATCGAGGAACGAATCGACGCCGAAACCCGCTCCCAGCTCGCGGCGCGAGGTCACAAAATCGAGCTCCGGCCCGCATGGTTCGAAGGGCACGTGCTGGCGGTTTCTGTCGATCGCGAGCGGGGAATCGTGCAGGGGGGGTGCGACCCGCGCGGCCAGGCACGACCGGTTATGGCCGCACAGGTGATAGGATGGTGACGGATGCGGCAACGAGTTTTGCTGCGTGGCGACCAAATCAGGCGTAAGGTCAAGTGGGTAGTCGGCACCAAATGGGTTGATCGCGGGGCTGGAATTGGAGAAAACTCGGCTTGAACAGCCGGAAGCGGCCCGGATCGGCTAGAGTCGAAGGTGGGCACGACTTCTGCGAGAACATCTGGGAGAAAAAACCGTGAAGCGACGTGTAGGGCAGACGATATGTGTGATCATGGCCGCGATTGCACTCCTGGTAGTGGCGGGATGCTCCGGCGAGCCGCTCTCGACCCGTGAAAAAGGTACCTTGATCGGCGGCGGTGTCGGCGCTGCTACGGGCGCAATCATTGGCGCTGCGGTGGGTGCTCCCGGCGCGGGTGCCGCGATTGGCGGTGCAATTGGCGGCGTAGGCGGCTTCGCGGTGGGCAATGCGATGCAGAACAACGAAAATCAGCAAAAACAGACGCAGTCCCAAATTTCCTCCCAGCAACAGCAGATTCAGCGCCAGCAGCAGGAGATCAATCAGCTTAAGTCGCAGCAAGAGACCGAGTAGCTCCATGGAGGGAGCCCCGCTATGCGCGTGAAATCTCTCGCAACCGGTATGTTGGTGTTGGCCGCCTGCCTGCTGATGGTGGCCTGCTCAGGAGAGCCTCTCTCAACGCGTGAGGAAGGAACCCTTGGCGGTGCGGCAATCGGCGCTGGTACCGGCGCGATAATCGGAGCTGCCGTGGGTTCGCCCGGGGCGGGCGCAGCGATAGGCGGCGCCATCGGCGGTGTTGGCGGCTATGCCGTAGGCAACGCGATGCAGAATCAGCAGAACCAGAACGCCCAGACCCAGGCGCAGATCAACCAGCAGCAGCAGCAAATCGAGCAGCAGCGTCAGCAGATTCAGCAGCTCAAGTCACAGCAGGAAACTGAGTAGAACGAAACCGTATCACGGCCTCCTCGTATCTAATCTTGAGGAGGCCGCATATGCGTACCAGACTCGCGATCGTCGCTGCGTTGGCTTTTTCCCTCCTGGCTGCGGGATGCACCGGCCAGCCACTGTCAACTCGTGAAGAGGGCACCCTCGGAGGTGCTGCGCTCGGCGCCGGAGCAGGCGCGATAGTCGGCGCCGCTGTCCATCATCCCGGAGCAGGCGCCGCCATCGGTGGCGGTCTCGGTGGGCTGACAGGATTCGCGGTCAGCAACTCGATACAGAACAACGAGGTTGCGAATCAGCAGACCCAAACCCAGGTCCAGCAGCAGCAACAGGAGATCGAACAGCAGCGGATGGAGATCGAGCAACTCCGTCAGCAGAACGAGACCGAGTAGTTTTCAACGATTTCGGTGCGCAGCCGACCTGTGGTTGGCTATGCATCCTTTGGATACACAGGGAGTGAATTGCCCAAGTTACGAGAGGTTAGTACGATAGCCCGGGTCAGAAAGCCAAAGATCTTTGGAGGATTCGTGCTATGAGGCGTAAGCTCGGGCTGCTTCTTTCCATACTGATCCTGGTTTGGGCGGGTGCAGCTCACGCTCAAAGCGCGGACGATCAGCCCGCCCAGCCGGAGATCAAATCCAAGCCGAAGATCTTTCAGATGGTAGGGAACTGGAGTGGAACCGACGATGCCCGGGATCCCGGCGCCGGCAATTGCAACGGCTGCCCCATGACCCTCGACGTCACCCGGCAGGATGCAAAGAACTTTAGTGGTTCTTTCAGCCTGACAACTGCAGACGAAGAGCCTGCTGGAACGATGACGGGAGTCGTCAGCGGAAACAACATCAAGATGACTTTTCAGGCAAAGACGGGTACGAAGAACCATTGCAAGGGTACCGTGATGGCCACTCTGGACCCCGAGAACAACTCGATGTCAGGGGCGTGGGTGACGAAAGGCAAAGGGTGCCGGGGCACAGGCACCTTTGATGTGACGAAGCAGTAATCCGAAGACTCTCCCGCGCAAGAGAGTCGCTGTCTATTTTTTCAAATCATCCGGACGGCAGAGTTTGCACGGGCGCAGGCCGGCGCCGCGCGCTTGGGATGCATCGGCGAAGATTAGCTGGTTTTCCTGCGCGGCCCGCCTCGCGGCGGTGCATTCAGGTCGGCAGAAAATTCTCGTCTTTCGATGCCCGAGCACCGCGCGCGCCGGAACCTTCAGGTCCGGCTTGACGACGAAGCCCTCGTTTCGCAGCAGGATTATCTTTCGCTTCACACCTCCACCGTAGTTCCCGATAGTGCCGTCGGACTTAATCACTCGATGACACGGGACGAATATCGGAATCGGATTCGATGCCATCGTGTTGCCGATTGCGCGTTGCGCGTCGGGATGTCCAAGCGCCGCCGCCAGCCCCTGGTAGCTGATGACCGCGCCGGGAGGGACGGTGCGCAGGTGAATGAGAGCCTGGCGCTGGAAGTCGCTGGCGACGAGGCTCAGGTCAACAGCATGGGCAAGCACACCCAGGTCGCCGGCGAAGTAGCGATCGATATAACCCCGCAGCACGGCGGTAGATGGTTCATTCTCGACCAGGTCGAACTTGCGCCGGAGCGTTTCCAGCGATCGGTCGGCATCGCGGATGGCGAGGAAGTGAACATTCACGAGGCCGCGCGGTCCCTCGGCCACGAACAACTTGCCGATGGGGGAAGGCGCAATCGCGACCCGCGCCTCGGGACGGCGCACCAGCTTCATCGCGCGATGCAGATGCGGCCGCGCGCTGCGCACCATCGCGTCTATCGTTCGGTCGTTCACTTCGATTCGTTTGCTTGAAGCGTTCATCGTAGTCACCGTAGCGTCTTCAATTTCTTGAGCGCCTGGTACACGCTGGCGCGCGCGCTTTCGGGAGAGCAATCAAGGGCCGATGCAATTTCGTGGTACTCGAACCCGGCGAACTGGCGCATCAGGAAGGCGCGCCCCTGTTTGCCGGGTAGAGACCGCAAGGCACGGCGCAGCGTTATCGACACCTCGGGAGAATCGTGCACGGCCGCCGCGGGCAGCTCGGCTGCGGCGGCAGGATCGCGTCCATCGCTTGCGATTACCCGCGCACGTCGGGCGCGGTCGCGGGCGCGATTACGGCAGAGGTTGGCGGCTATGCTGAAGACCCACGGCCGAAGCCCGTCTTCGGACTTCAGCTTGGTGTAGGCGCGATAAGCCCGCAGCCAGGTTTCCTGGAACAGGTCGAGGCTGTCCTCGCGATCGCCGGTCGAACGCAGCAGGAAACGCATGAGCTCGCGCTCCAGCGACCGCATCGCGTCTTCAAATGGCGGTGGAAGATTAAGCCGCTGCGATGCCATCTAAGCTAATAGAACCCCACCCAGTCGCCGATGTGAAAGGCAGTGCATATTGCCTCGTTTGACCCTCAGGAAGAAGATTCGGGCGAGGGCAAGGGCATGGATCCAGTCGCGTCGATCGCCCTGTGGGCGGTTCTGTTCGTGGGAAGCCATCTGGTCATCTCCTCAACCGCGATACGTCCGTGGCTGATCGCCAGGGTCGGCGAGCAGCCCTATCGCGGCATTTATTCGCTGATCAGCTTCGCAACCCTGGTCCCGCTGATAATTGTATTCGCCAGGCACAAGCACAGCGGCCCGATGCTCTGGTATCTGCGCGCGATGCCTCCCGCGCGATGGCTGACCTGGGCGCTGATGGTGATCTCGTTTATCATGCTGGTCTCGGGGCTGGTCACGCCGAGCCCCGCGAGCATCGGGGCGGAGTCCGCGAGCAAGCAGACGCCGCGCGGGCTGCTGAAAGTATCGCGGCATCCGTCGTTCGTGGCATTCGCGCTGTTCGGAATCGCGCACATGCTGATGAACGGATGGATCGGCGACGTGATTTTCTTCGGAACTTTTCCAGTACTCGGGATTGTCGGCGGCAAGGTTCAGGATGCCAGGAAGCTCCGCGAAATTGGCGCGAACTACCGCAAGTTCATGAGCGAGACGTCATTCTTCCCCGGCGCGGCCTTACTCAGCGGACGACAGAAATGGAGTGCGAAGGACGTTCCGTGGGCGGGAATTCTAGTCGGTATTGCGCTGGCGATCGTGACCGTAGTGGTGCATCCGTGGCTCTTCGGCGGCCAGCCGCTGGGGTGAGTTTCGCCCGAGCCCGCTTCTAGATTCGGAACAGGGCAGTCGAGTTGGCGGCAGTGATAGCTGCGAGCTCATCCGCGTCGGTCTGGCGTACCTCCGCCAGCACTTCCAGCGTGCGGCGGACGAAGGCGGGTTCGTTGGGTTTGCCGCGGTACGGCTCGGGAGCGAGGTAGGGTGCGTCCGTTTCGACCATCACGCGTCCGGCCGGTACGATC
>DATJWT010000048.1:0-2749 GCA_035500975.1 Binataceae bacterium (SeqCode) | reverse complement strand
TGAGCAACGCGAATCCCGCGAGATGGCTTCTGGCCTCCGGACAGCTTCGCGCGCTTGCGCGCGGAGCCGGTTCCGCTTCCTCGTTCGCGAAGCGCTCCTTAATCTCTACGCAAGATATGTACGACGCATACCGCGCCGACGCCAACCATGTGCGCAAGCCCCACTTTGGCGTTCGGCTGCTGCCGCTCACCCGCCTCGCCGCGCAATTGCCGCGTGATCTCCGCGATTTGCCCGACTCCCGTCGGCCCAATCGGATGACCCATCGCGATCAGCCCGCCCGATGCGCTCACGGCGCATTGCCCTCCTATATCCGCCGCGCCGCTCTCGATCATCCTGGCCCCTTCGCCCGGCCCGCATAGCCCCATCGCTTCGAGATACAGCAGCTCTTCGATCGTAAATGCGTCGTGCAGCTCGAGCACGTCGAGATCGCGCGCCGTGATTCCCGCCTCGCGATACGCCTGCGCCACCGTCTCGCCCGTCAGCTCCGCATCGAAATTCTTCGCCTCGCGATACACACGCTCCGTGCGCGTCACCGACGCGACCGCGCGCACGGCCCGACTGCGATCGATTCCCAGCCGCGTGATCGCATCCTCCGATGCGACGATCACCGCCGCCGCGCCTTCTCCCACCGGGCAGCATTGCAGCCGCGTCAGCGCGCCCGAGATCGCCGGTCCCGCCATCACCTCTTCCAGCGTCACCGCCTTTTGCCGCTGCGCATATTTGTTTTTCGCCCCGTTGCGGTTGTTCTTCACCGCCACCAGCGCGATCTGTTCTGCCGTCACGTGATTGCGATTCATGTAGTCGTTGCACAGCAGCGCGAAATGCGTGAATGGCACCACGCGCGCCCCCACCAGGTCGCGGATATTGGTCTTGCCCGGCGCGCCCGCCAGCGGGGCCGGCTTGTCCACTCCAACCGCCAACGCCACATCGGAGATTCCGCTCGCGACTTCCAGGCACGCCTGCCGGAACGCGGTCGATCCCGATGCCGATGCGTTCTCGACCTGCGCCATCGGAATTCCCGTGGCCCCCAGATGCCGCAGCATCGGGCGCGACGCCGCCATCCCGATAAACACCGTGCCCGTATACGCCGATTGCACGTCGCTCCATTGGATCTTCGCGTCGGCCAGCGCCTCGCGCACCGCCGTCAGCCCGAGATCGACGTAAGTGGTTTCGCTCATGCGTTGATAGCGATGGAGCCCGATACCGACGACGTATACCGGCCGCAAATCGATTAGGGTTTTACTCATCGCGCGTTACCTCGCCGATTTCTCGAAGCGCAGTTCCATGACCTCGCGGCCCTGCTCATCATTTCCCTGCGATACCATCGTCGCATTCATGCGGTCTCCCGCCTGCAAGCCTTCTCCCGTGCGGCTGGTAAGAGTCGATCGAATCGCCGGGCCGTCATCGAGCAGGATCACGCCGACCGTGAAGGGCGCCTCGATGCCTTTCCCCTGATGGAGATGCACGGTTGCGAACGAATGCAGCTTGCCCCGGCCGGGCAGGGCCACGGCGTCGAGCTGCTCGCGCGGCGCGCCGCACGACTCGCATCCATATTGCTGCGGCGGAAAGAACACGTACCCGCACTTGCGGCATCGCCCGCCCTTCAGCGACGGCGGATTTCCGGTGCCGGTGTAAAGGCCGGGTTGCGCGACAACTTGCTCAGGCATCGATGACAACCTCCGGGAAGCAGCGGAAGTCTACTCAATCAATCGCCGTGTGTGCTAATCCGGAAAGCGCTGGAGAAAGGTCGAAGTTCCGCCCTCGCAATGCTTGACGATATTCGCGTGCTGGAGATTTCCGCGCCCGAGACGATGCTCGCCGGGAGCAACCTGGCCGCGCTCGGCGCGGACGTAATCGTGATCGAGCCGCCCTCCGGTGCCGCCGGGCGCAGGCTCGAACCATTCCTCGACGATCTCCCCGGCGTCGAGCGCAGCCTCACCTGGCACGCGATGAACCGGAACAAGCGCGCGATCACGCTCGACCTCGAAAGTAGCGACGGCTGCCAACTGCTGTCCCGGCTCATCGAGAAGTTCGACGTGGTGATCGATTCGGTCGATTCGCGTATCGGCGCCGCTCCACTCGACAATTTCACGCTTCCCGAAAAAACCGTCCGCACCCGCATCAGCGCATTCGCATCGAGCGGACCCAAGAGCAGCTATGCGGCGTCGGACCTGGTCGTGATGGCCGCCAGCGGAGCGCCCGGTGTCAGCGGCGATCCCGATCGCCCGCCCGCGTTCTTTTCCGTGCCGCAGGCGATGATGGAAGCGGGCGCTGATGCTGCAATCGCGGCTCTCGCCGGTTTGCTTGCGCGGGATCGCGATGGCCACGGGCAGCACGCGCATGTCTCGGCGCGTATTGCGGCGATGATCGGCGCGATGAGCCAGATGCTCGGCCCCGGCGCGGGCAACGCCGAGCTGCAGCGCACCGGCGGCTCGATCTCCTTCGCGGGCGTGGAGATTCCGAGCATCTACGAATGCGCCGATGGCTTCGTGCTGGTGTCAGTCGCGTTCGGCCCCGTGTTCGGCCAGATGACCAATCGGCTTGCCAAGTGGGCCGCCGAAGAGAAGCACCTGGCGCCCGAGCTTGGCGAGGTCGCGTGGACCAACTTTGTCGGTGACTTGCAGCAGGGGAAGCGCACCCCCGCCGACTTGCAGGCGCTCATCGATGGCATCAAGGCGCTCGCGCGCAGCAAGACCAAATCCGAATTCGGCGCGGCCTCGCGCAAGCTCGGCTTGCTCGCCTCGCCCGT
>DATJWT010000047.1:0-2459 GCA_035500975.1 Binataceae bacterium (SeqCode) | reverse complement strand
GAGATGATCGCAGCGCTGAAGGAGGTCGAGCGCGCGACCGAATCGCGCGGCAACTAGGCGTCGCTCACCCTCGAATCGGTGGCGTCAGCTTGACTGTTCGCGCTGGGGCGTATTAATCAGCCTAAGCCCGGAGGTCTGCCGCCCGATGGTCAAGCGAAGAGCCGTTCTCGCCTTCATACTGTGTGTCATCGCGGCGGGAGGAACTGCACTCGCCCAACTTCCCGCCGACCAGATGACCTCGTACAAGCTCGGCGCGCCGCAGCCGCACTGGGCCTATATCCTGGATTCGGTTTTCGTCTCGCCCACGGTGAGCAAGGTGCACATCGTGGATCTCGATTCCGGGAAGCAACTTGGCGAGATCGACGGCGGGACGTACAGCAATTTCGAATACTCACCCACCAGGCCCGAGTTCTACACGATCGATACTTTCTATTCGCGCGCGTGGCACGGAACCCGTCTCGACGCGGTGACGATCTTCGACGCCGGCACGCTCGCTTACGAGGGCGAAATCCGCATCCCGCCCAAGCGGATCCAGATCGTTCCGAAGATCAATTCCACCGGCATAACTCCCGACGGGCGTTTCCTGATGGTATTCAACCTCACGCCAAGCACCTCGGTCAGCGTGGTCGATCTGAAAGCGCACAAGTTCGTCGGCGAAATCGAAACCGGTGGCTGCGTGCAGGTGCTGATCGCCGGTAACCGCAAGTTCGCCTCGATGTGCCCGGACGGTTCGTTGCTGACTGTGCTGCTCGATGACTCCGGAAAGATGGAGAGCCGCAAGCAATCGAACCAGTTCTTCGAGCCGACCAAAGATCCGGTTTTCGATCAGCCCGTCATGGTGGGCACCACCGCGTATTTCCCCTCGTATCACGGACAACTCTATGCGGTAGATTTGTCGGGCGACACCGCGAAAGGCCAGGCTCCGTGGCCGCTCACCACCGACGAAGACAAGAAAGACAACTGGCGGCCCGGCGGATGGCTGTCGATCGCGGCCGACGAAAAAGGTGACTCGCTTTACGTATTGATGCATCAGGGCGGCGAATGGACACACAAGCAGCCCGGCAAGGAAGTCTGGGTGTTCGACACGGCAAGCAAGAAGCGTACGGGTCGCATACCGCTCAAGACCGAAGGCTATTCGATTCGCGTGAGCCGCGGCGCTAATCCGATCCTCGAGAGCATCGCGCTTGTCCAAAGCCAAATCGAAACCTACAGCGTGCCCGGCGGCAAATACCTGGGCGTGTACAAGGATATTGGCACGTCCTTTCTGGTCACAGGGCCGTAATTCGCAATGCAGATGGACCCTGCAATCATCGCCGTAACCCGCGCTGCCGGCGCGACTATCTTTGCCGGTTCCGCGGCGATGAAGTTTTCCACGCCGATGGAATTCCGATCGGCGGTCGAGAACTACCGTATCGTGCCCGAATCGATCTCGGGGCTGGTCGCGTGGGTTGTCCCGATCCTCGAGTTGGCAGGGGCGGCTGGCCTGGTATTTGCCCCGACGCGCGATGCCTCCGCGCTCCTGCTTCTTGGTCTGCTTGCGATCTTCACCGGCGCCATCGTGCTCAACCTCGCGCGCGGACGGCGCGAGATCGATTGCGGATGTTTCGGTCCAATGATGCGCCAGCGGCTGAGCGGATGGTTGGTCGCGCGCAACGCCGCGCTGGCCCTGCTGATCGTCGCGGCTGCGGCGCCTGGCGACGGACGCGCGCTGCTCGCGCTGGATTACGTGACGATTGCGTCAGGCGGCTCCGCGCTGGTGATTCTTTACGTCGGAGTGAATTACCTGCTCGCAAACGCACCTGCGATCGCGATGCTGGGGATGCGCGATGCATGACGCATTGGCCATTTCCCAGGTAGTACTGTGGGTTGTTGTCGTGGCGCTCGCCGCCACGGTGCTCGCATTGGCGCGGCAGATTGGCGTGCTGCACGAGCGGATCGCGCCGATGGGTGCGCTAACGATGGACAAGGGCCCGAAGGTCGGCGATGTCGCGCCGGTGTTCGATTTGCGCGCGCTAAATCGGGCGCCGGTCACGATCGGCGGCGCGAGCGCGGGCGGATTCAGCACGATGTTGATGTTCGTCTCGCCGACCTGTCCGGTCTGCAAGAAGCTTCTGCCGATCGTGAAATCGATTGCGGATAGCGAGTCGCGCTGGCTGCGAGTGATCTTTACCAGCGACGGCGACGAACCTGAGCAGAAAGAATTTGTCGAACGCTACCGGCTCGATTCATTCCCGATGGTGCTGTCGAGCGAGCTCGGTATGACCTACCGCGTGAGCAAGCTGCCGTATGCCGTGCTGATCGATGAAGAAGGGCGGGTGCGGGCCAAGGGACTCGTTAACACTCGCGAGCATCTTGAGAGCATAATCCAGGCGAAGCAGATGGGCGTCGCGTCGATCCAGGACTATCTGCGCGCGCGGCAGCCTGCCGAACCGGTGGCGGTTGCGAACGGAGAGCGAGGC
>DATJWT010000046.1:0-8717 GCA_035500975.1 Binataceae bacterium (SeqCode) | reverse complement strand
GGGTCGAGACATTGCATGCGGGGTCGTGTGATAATGTAATAGGGCGGCGTTCGGGAAACCGCCGCCGAGATTCGTATCAACGCTGCCCGCCGCTGATAGCCGGGTCCTGCGCAAGGGAAGGTCGCGAACCCCGCCAGGTCCGGAAGGAAGCAACGGTACCGGCTATCTCCCTGTGCCGCAGGGGTGCCTGGCTATCATTCGACGGGCAGCGTTAGTAAGAGACTGGTCGATGGCTGAAACGTCTCCTCCTCATCTGGTGCTCGCGCGCAAATGGCGTCCTGAACGCTTCAGCGAGCTGGTCGGGCAGGAGCACGTCACGCGCACGCTCAGCGAGGCGCTCAAGCGCGGGCGAATCGCGCACGCGTTCCTGTTCACGGGAATTCGCGGAGTCGGCAAGACCACCGCCGCGCGCATCCTGGCGCGCTGCCTCAATTGCGAGCGCGGACCGACGCCGGAGCCGTGCGGCGAATGCGTGGCCTGCGTCGAGATTCGCGCGGGGCGCGCGCTCGACGTAAGCGAAATCGACGGCGCGACTTATCGGAAAATCGACGATGCGCGGGCGATTATCGAGAACCTGAGCTACCGGCCCGCGCGCGACCGCTTCAAGATCTACATCATCGACGAGGCGCACCAGCTCACCGACCAGGCTTTCAACGCGCTGCTGAAGACGCTGGAAGAGCCGCCGGCGCACGTCAAGTTCATCCTCGCGACGACAGAGCCGCAGAAGATGCCCGAGACGATTCTGTCGCGGCTGCAACGCTACGACTTCCGGCGCATCCCGTTCACCACGATCTTCGAGCGGCTGCGCGAGTTGGCATCGCGCGAGGGAACTCCGGCGGAAGAAGCCGCGTTGCGGCTGCTCGCGCGCGAGGCCGGCGGCAGCATGCGCGATGCGGAGCGGATGCTCGAGACGGCAATTGCAACGACCGACGGCAAAGTCACTGAAGCTGAAGTAGCAGCATCGCTCGGAGTCGCATCGCGGACCACCGTCTTCAAAATAATCGAGGCGGTGCTGGATCATTCAGCTGCGCCCGCGCTCCGGATGGTTCGGGAGCTCGCGGCGCGGGGCGCCAATCTCGAATCGCTCGGGCGCGATCTGATGGAGACGCTGCGCAACCTCGCGGTCGCCAAGCTGCCGGCCGAGGGCGGACCGAGTCCGCTCGACGATCTGCCGGATCACGAAGCGCAGGAACTGCAGCGAATCGCCGGGAGCGCATCGAGCCGCGACCTGATGCGGCTGTTCCGGCTGATGGCGGATGCGCAGGAAGAGATCATCAAATCGCCTTATCCCGATTTGCTCATAGAGATGGCGGTGGTGCGGATGGCATCGCTGGCGCCGGTCATGGATGCGGACGAATTGATCCGCGCGATCGGCGCGGGCGGTGGAGCGGCGCCGTCACGAGGCCCTGCGCCGTCGTCATCGTCGGGTGGGGGCGGCAGTGCGCGGGCCCCGACGACAGAAGGGCAGGGAGCGGCGCGCAGGCTGCCAATCAAGGGTGAGGTCAAGGCGGATGCGCCCTTGCGACCGCCGCCCGCCGCAGCGGAGGCATCGAAGACGGTCGCGGCACCCGCTTCAGGACCGGCCGCGGCCGCATCGGACCTGCCCGACTTTCGCAATCACATCCGGACCCGGCGAGCGGCGTTGGCGGGATTCATGGAGCAGGGCGCGACGCTCGCGATCGAGAACGACACGCTGACGCTCTTTCCGCGCAACGATATCTACGTGCGCTACCTGGCGGACAATCGCGCGGTGGTGGCGGAGTTGGCCGGCGAGTTTTTCGGCAAACCGATGAAGGTCGAGCTGGCCGCATCGAATGCGGCGGCACCGCCGGAGCCGACCGCACCGCCGGTAAAAATATCTGCAGGGCCGGAAAGTGCGCCGCAAGAGAACGGCAAGACGCAGCCATCGGCGTCGGGCCCGAAGTCATCGGCGGACGAGCGCGCGGAAATCTACTCGGACCCGGGGATGCGCCGCATCTTCGATGCGTTCGAGGCGCGGCTGGTGGAAGTTCGTCCCGCGCGCAAGGAGCAGTGAAGTGGCAGAACTCGATTTCGGCGCGCTGATGAAAAAGGCGCAAGAGCTGCAAGAGAAGCTCAAGTCGGTGCAGGAACAGGCCGCGGCGCAGGTCGTCAGCGCGGATGCGGGCGGAGGGATGGTACGGGTGAGCGTGGACGGCTCGATGCAGGTGCGGAGAATCGAGATCGATCCGGCGCTGATCGCATCGAACGACAAGGCGATGCTGGAAGACCTGATCGTGGTCGCGATCAACCTTGGGCTGAAACGCGCGCAAGAGATGGTCGCGCAGGAGATGGGCAAGCTGGGGCCATTGGGCGGACTCAAAATCCCCGGTTTCGGCAACGACTGATGGCGGAGAATCTGAAACGCCAGGACGGTCTGCCACCCGCGATGACGCGGCTGGTGAAGGAACTCTCGCGCCTGCCGGGCATCGGCGAGAAGACCGCATCGCGGCTGGCGTTCAATCTTCTCAATCGTCCGCGCGACCAGGTGATCGCGCTGGCGGAATCGCTGCTCGAAATGAAAGAGCGCGTCGGGCTGTGCGCGGATTGCTTTGGGCTGTCGGATAATCCGCGCTGCCAGGTATGCGAGGATCCCGCGCGCGAGCGCGAGGTGATTTGCGTGGTGGAAGGGCCCGCGGACCTGATGGCGATCGAGCGGGCGCGCAGCTTCAACGGGGTTTACCACGTGCTGCATGGGGCGGTGTCGCCGCTCGATGGAATCGGACCCGAGGACGTGAAGATCAACGAATTGCTGGCGCGCCTCAGTCCGCCGGCGCAGGTGCGCGAGGTAATAATCGCGACCAATGCCACGGTAGAAGGCGAGGCGACGGCGCTTTATATCGCCAGGGCGCTAAAGCCCCTGGGAGTGAAAGCGACACGGCTGGCGCGCGGGCTGCCGGCGGGCGGCGATCTCGAATACAGCGATGCGGCGACATTGACGAGTGCGCTGAGCGGGCGACGGGAATTGTAGCGGGGCGGGAGGACGCGGCAGCATCAGCGAGTCGTCGATGAAGGTCCGGCTGGTCCCGTTTTCGATCGCATCACTAGCATTGTTCGCGGCATGTAATTCCAAACCGCCCGATCCGGTGGAGAAGGGCAGGATGGTTTACATGACTAATTGCGTCGTGTGCCACAATCCGAATCCCAACCTGCCGGGCTCGCAGGGTCCCGCGATCGCGGGTTCGTCGGAGGCGCTGCTCGAAGCGCGCGTGCTGCACCTGGCGTATCCGCCCGGATACACGCCGCAGCGAAAGACGCACGCGATGCGCGCGTTCCCGCAGCTCAAGAATCACATCGGCGATTTATACGCGTTCCTGGCTGCCGCGAAGCAGCAAGACCAAGGCCGGTAGGAAGCGCTTCACGGTCAAAGAACCGGAACCGGCGCCGCGCGCCAAGCGCGCGACGCTGTCCGGGATCCCTCGCGAGTTCGGTTCACTCACACGCTCGGGATGACGCCCTCCGCGGCGTTCAGCCGAGGGTTACCTTGATGATCGCGACCAGGACGATCCAGAGGATAAGACCCGACCAGATCGTGCCGGAAATCGAGTCGAGCGGCTTCTTGGTCGTGCCCTGCGCGCCGATGAGGGCGTTGAGTTCGACCAGCAGGATTACGGCGCCGGCTATGACCACCCATCCAATCAGGCCGCCGGGGGTCGCCTCGCTGAACAGGCTGTAGTGACTCGCGGCGCCCATGAAAAAGAGCATCGGGATGCTGAACAGCGTATTGGTCCGCGACGCGAGCGCGCCGCGCCGCCCGGCAGGAGCCGCCGCGGGATTGGCAGACTGGCCACCCGCGGTGGCGATAGCGTTGGCGATTACGATCTTCTGATTGGGCCAGATGACGAACCATACGTTCGCCCACATGATGATGCCCATGGCGCCGCCGGTGAAGATGGCGACCGTCCACGGGGTGAAGGAAAAGCCGATGCGGTTCCACCACATGAGCAGGTAGATGAGGCCGAAGATGACGGTGCCCATCGCTCCCCATCTGAACCACCACAGCGCGCGAGGCAGGAGTTTCTGCTGGGCGCCGCTGCGAACGGGCGGTTCGGTCTCCGCGAAGAATGGAGTCTGAACGAAATTGAAGTAGTACAAGAGTCCGATCCAGGTGATGCCGAAGAGAAAATGCAGCCATCGCAGAAGTATCAGCACCAGGTCTTCCATTAGTTTCCCCCTCCCGTGAGAGACACTCCGGCTAAAGTGGACGTTAAGGAATTCTTTTACTCTTCATAAGACATTTTGCAATTGGGGGGTCAGCACGGCCTCGCCAGTACGCCGGCATCTAAAGGCAAGTAACAATGCTTATGCAGTCGCCCGCTCTACCGTAAGGCTGCGGTTTGATTCGCATTTGACAATGAAAGGGATTGGCGATGAGAGACATTCCGGCGTCCATTCTTTCTTGCGTGCACGCGAAGACGGCGCGTACAATAAGTTGAGTTGTAAGTAGTTCACCTCGTTTCAACCTCAGCCAACGACCACGTCGTTGCGAAACCCCGCTTGTTGGTTGGGGCGCTCGCCCCATTTCACGCGGAGAAAGGATCATTCACATGGCCTTCGAACTGCCCGCACTTCCGTACGCGATGGACGCGCTGAAGCCTCACATTTCCGCCGAGACTCTCGAGTACCATCACGGGAAGCATCACGCGACTTACGTCACGAATCTCAACAATCTCGTCAAAGGAACGCCGAACGAGAACAAGTCGGTCGAGGAGATTATCAAGAGCGCGCCTGCCGGCGGCCTGTTCAACAACTCCGCGCAGCATTTCAATCACAGCTTCTACTGGAAGAGCCTGGCGCCGAAGGCGGGTGGCGAGCCCAGGGGCCCGGTGGCGGACGGAATCAAGAAGGCGTTCGGCAGCTTCGAGGATTTCAAGAAGAAGTTCAGCGAAGCGGCGACGACGCATTTCGGCAGCGGATGGGCCTGGCTGGTGAAGAAGAGCGACGGCTCGCTGGCGATCGAAGCCACGCACGATGCGGGGTGCCCGATCACCGGCGCCAACACGCCGATTCTCACCTGCGACGTGTGGGAGCACGCTTACTATATCGACTATCGCAATGCGCGCGCGAAGTATGTCGAAGCATTCTGGAGCCTGGTGAACTGGGAGTTCGCCAACCAGAATTTGAAATAGCGAAGATTTCAGCACCCTGGCCCTGACCCTCTCCCGCGAAGTAGCGGGAGAGGGGAACCGATTCGCGCGCTTCTCTTTTCCAAGGCGACGGAACTAAGATCCGCGGCATGGAAAAGCTGGAAGACAAAGTTGCGATCATTACGGGCGGCACGGGTGCGCTCGGCCGCGCGGCCGTCGAACAATTTCTGACCGCCGGTGCGAAGGTGGCGGTGCCGTGGATTGTCGAGGCCGAAGTGCCGCTGCTGCGAAGCCGGCTCGGCACCAGGTTCCCGAACGATCAGCTGATGCTGGCGCGCGCCAACGTCGGCGACGAAGGCGAAGCCGCGCGATTTGTCGACAGCGTGGCCAAGCGCTTCGGGCGGGTGGATATCCTGGCCAACCTCGTCGGCGGCTTCTGGGGCGGCAAGCCGATAAGCGAGACGACCGCCGAGGAATGGCAGTCGATGTTCGATCTCAATCTCAAGCCGACGTTCCTGATGTGCCGTGCGGTGGCCCCCGTCATGCAGAAGAACAAGTACGGGCGAATCGTGTCGGTGACATCGCGCAGCGGACTGAGCGGTGCGGGCGACTTTGCGGCGTACGCGGTGGCGAAGGGCGCGATCGCGACTTTTACCTCATCGCTGGCCGAGGAACTGTTGCCGGACAATGTTCTGGTAAATGCGATCGCGCCGAGCACGATCGACACCGAGGCGAATCGCAAGGCGATGCCGAAAGCGAAGCACGAGAACTGGGTGAAGCCCGAAGATATCGCGGCGACGATAGCGTACCTGTGCTCGGAAGACTGCCGGGTGACGTCGGGCGCGGTAGTGCCGGTGTACGGAAAGGCCTAAGAACAGAAATCGGCAGATTTGCAGATTCACGCAGACCCGGAATCTGCGCAATCTGTGGATGCGCTAGTTGGCGGGCAAAACGAGGCGGGAGGCTACGATCTTGTAGACCTCGGGATTGACCGCCATGCCGACGTGACTCGACATCACCTCGACATTCTCGACCATCGGGGAGCCGCTGCGATCGAGGCAGCTCTGCCAGTTCACGACGCCGTCGGTGCGCGAGTAGACGACGGTGGTCGGAACCTTCGCCGGATGCCGGTTCGACATCGAGAGTCCGCATGAACACGACTCGCTGAGGCATCCCTCGGCCTTGCCCCTGACTCTCGCGACCGAGCGGGCGACAGCCTGCACGAGGATATTCGCAGCTTCGCGTATCGGACCCAGCGGGGAACCAAGGGTGATTACGCGCTCGATGCGATCGGGATGACGATGGCCCAGCTCGCGCGCGTAAACGCCACCAAGGCTCTGGCCAATCACCACTACCGGACCGTGATGACGATCGGTCACCTGGGTGAGCCGCTTGGTCAAGTGCTCCAGTGCTTCCCGGGGGCAATCGGAATTGGACCAGATGCCGGAGGTGACCGCACGATGACCCATCATGCGGCAGAAGTTCGCCATCGGCGCGAGGGTGACGTCGCCCGCCATGAAGCCGGGAATGAACATCACGAGCTTGCCCTTGCCGGGCTCGGCGTGCGGCCATGGATAGGTGAACGCATGCAGCCACAGCATCGTGGCTTCCAGGGGGACGCGGAACTCGCCGAGCGCATCGAGCATCGTGGGCCGGCCGCGATACTTGCTGTGCGAATTCATCGACGCGTGGAAATGAGGGTTCAAGTCCGTCCCTAGATACTGTAGTTAATCGCGGTCTTGCGTTTGTCTGCCAGCGATTGCAGTGTCGCGCGCCCCAAGATCACATTGACCGATTCCCGGACGTCGCGCCATACGTCGCGCATCGGACACGGCGCGCCTTTAGGGCATTGCGCGCTTCCGCTCTCTTCCAGGCAATCTACCGGGCAGTAGTCGCCTTCGACGATCGCCAGCACGTCGGCCATCGTGATGCGGGCGGGGCTGCGGGCGAGCAGGTAACCTCCACTAGGACCCTTTTGGCTGGCGACCAAGCCGCCCCTCTTGAGCTCGATAAGGAGCCGGCGCAGGTAGTTCTCGGGAATGCCCTGCGATGCGGCAATCTCTTCCACCCGGGTAGGTTCCGAACCGGGGTAACGCTCCGCCAACATGAGCAGAGCCTTTAGAGAGTAGTCTACTCCGACGCCGAATTTCATCGTCTTTCTGAGGCTTTTCTACCATAAATCCCGTATTTAGTGAATAGTGGACCTCTTAAGTCATATAAGTAATTGACTAAGAGAGTCATCAAAGTTACCTTTTCCAAGGCAAGGTAGCAGTAGTGCCGAAACGTGAGCCGCCATCATGGGATCTCGTCCTCAAGCGCAACTCGGTTGAGCGCCTGAAGCGCGAGCTTTTTCCGACCGAACTCAGCGGTCAGTGGCAGCGGCTGGTCGACACGCCGTACGAGAAACTCCCCGAGGAGGACATCGTGCGGTTGCAGTGGTTCGGGATGTACCACGACAAGCCCAAGATCGGCACTTTCATGATGCGGGTAAAAATCCCCAGCGGAATTCTGTCGCCCGCGGGGCTGCGCGCGATTGGCGAGATCTCCGAGCAGTACGGCCGCGACCAGGGCGAGTTGACGACGCGCCAGAATATCCAGCTTCACTACATCACGCTCGACAAGGCTCCCGAGATCTTCGACCGCCTCAAGTCGGTGGGGCTCACCACGATGGGAGGATGTGGCGATGTCGTGCGCAACATCACGGGATGCCCGGTAGCGGGCGTCGATCACGACGAGCTGTTCGACGTTACGGGACTCGTGAGCGAGGCGGCCGGGTTCTTCTACGGCAACCCCGACTATTCGGATCTCCCGCGCAAGCACAAGATCACGATTTCGTCATGCCGGTTCCAATGTAACGCGCCGGAGATCAACTGCATCGCGCTGGTTGCGATGGTCAAAGACGGTCGCGAAGGTTTCGCGGTGCGCGTGGGCGGCGGGCAATCCTCGACGCCGCGTCTGTCGCGGCATCTGGGCGTGTTCATCGCGCGCGACCAGGCGATCCCGGTGCTGCGCGCGATTATCGACACATGGCGCTCGACCACCGAGTATCGCATCTCGCGGGTTAAGGCGCGGCTCAAGTTCATGATCGACGACTATGGGCCCGAGGAGTTTCGCCGGATGGTCGAAGCGCGGCTCGGGTTCGCGCTGGAGAATCTTGCGGAGCTTCCGCTCGCCGACGAAGAAAGCGACCACATGGGTATCCACGAGCAGAAGCAGCCGGGACGCCATTACGTGGGCTTCCCGGTTTACCTCGGCTTGATGAGCGGCAAGCAGATGCGGGAGATCGCGGCGGTGGCAGAGGAACTTGGCGGTGACATTCGCCTGACGCGCCGCCAGAATTTCATTGTCGCCGGCATTCCCTCGGCGGAGCTGGAGAGCACGATCGCGCGCATCGGCGAAATCGGATTTCCACTGAGCGCCAATGGTTTGTACGCATCGTCGATCGGATGTATCGGCGATCCGCATTGCAATTACGCCGTCACGCCGACCAAGGAAAAGCTCGCGACCGTCATCGAGCGCCTGGTGAAGGACTACGGCGACCGGGTCGCGGGCCTGAAGCTCAACCTCGACGGATGCCCGCACGCGTGCGCGCAGCACTGGACCGGGGACATC
>DATJWT010000045.1:0-12199 GCA_035500975.1 Binataceae bacterium (SeqCode) | reverse complement strand
TCCGTTGCTAAGTGTGGTGGTGGGGTGGCGGATGTGGTGACGGGGAGGGGCGGTGGCAACACCGCCCCTCCGATTTTATGGCGGACCGAGGTGACCACTCCTGAAGCCTTCTCCCTATCATTCGGGGAGAAGGCGCCGAGCTGGCGAGGCGTCCTGGGGCCCGGCGGGGCGAAGCTTCTTGCGAGCGCGCTGCGCGCCGGATGACGGGACAAATTGCTGTTCGATCGTGGCGCAGTGAAGCTTGGTGCTACGCGTACACCGGAGGCGGCGACCGCGAGGGAAACTGGATCGCGCTTCGATAGCGGACACCGAGCTTTCGACTCGCGTTTCTGCAAATCGTTGTGAGCCGCGGGTCTTGGTAGTCGCTTCTTTTCGTCGAGGCACAAGCGCTCGCTTCAAGATCCATGCTCGTCCGATGACCGCCGCCGGCCGTCCACCCATGCGAACCCGTTCCCGCAGCGATCGCATCCGCGACGAACGTCTTGCAGTCGTTCGGATTGAGCGGATTCCAGCTATACGCGCGCCGATGCGTATCGCGCATCCGGTTGATCCCGAACCATTTCACCCGCCAGTAGCTCGCTCCCGGGCAATACACCGCGCGAACCGCGCTGTTCTTTCCGAAATGACTCGATAGGTACGCGAACAAGTCGCGCATCGACTCCGCGGTCGGCCGGCGGTCCGGACCGATCGTCACGTTCGGGATGCGTCGCTTCTCGACCTGGCCGAAGTTCGTCACGTAACGGCCGTACTCGAAATACTTGGTAATCCCCGAGGGATCGATCGCCAGCACTCCGGCATGCCCGAATGGCAGCGTGAAGCCGTACCCCGTGGAGACCGGGTAGTGGAGGTAATCGATCTCATAGACGTAGCCGTCGTAGCGGCCGCGGTAGCGAGGGAGTCGCGGAATCAGGCCCGAGGTCGACAACACCTCACGAGAGGAATTGCAGGCGGTTGTGTCGAGAAGACACTCGATCGACGCGGTCCGCGCGGCCTGGAACCGTGACTGTGCAATCGGTTCCGCGGCGGCAGGTCGCGGAAATCCCGCGATCAGGGCGAGTATGAAACCCAGAGTCGCGAACCCGAACCGCCGTTTTGCCGCCCACGCAGCAGACGACAGTCCACGTCCACTTTGACCAACCTGAAAGCCCGCCGACATCCGTAGACCGCTCAGACCTTGGATTACCGCATCGCATCATACTATGGTGCTCTACAGATCGGTAGGACAAAGTAACTCTGTGAAGGTGGAGAACCGGGCATGAAGAATCTTCGATTCGCGGGCGCCATCGCCGCCGCACTTCTCCTTGGAATCGCCGCACCCGGTCGAGCACAACAAGTGCTCTTCAATAACCGGAGCCTCAAGGGCAGCTACGCAATGGATGCGACCGGGACTTACCGCTCGGGGGCCCTGCAACTGACGATGGTGGGGACCGGAGTTCTCGCCAGCAAGGGAGACGGGAACGTTCAGGCGACGATGACGATGATGGACGCATCGATTGTCTGCAACGTGATGCTGAGCGGCTCGTCCACCGTGCAATCCAACGGCATGGGTACCGGTTCTCTCACCATCACCAGCAGCACGCCCGTCAACGGAGTCTGCGACAAGTTTGCGGGCCAGCAGGTTTCGTTCGCCTTCGTTCTCGAAGGCAAGCGCCCCGCAAGCCGGATCAAACTGTCACTCACCAACGACGTGTTCACCCTGCTTGGCATCGGCGAGCCGCAATAGTAGATGCTCGCATATGAAATGGCCGGCGGGCTTCGAACCCACCCAATCTTCCGTCTTCGCCCATAACGAAATTGCTATCGCGGCTCCGCCCGAGCGCGTATGGCGATGGCTCATCCGCGCGGCGCGCTGGCCCGATTGGTACAGCAACAGCTCCAACGTCACGTTCCTCTCCGCGGAACCCCCCGACCTCGCGCCCCATGTCCAGTTTCGATGGAAGACATTCGGTGCGATGGTCACCAGCCGCGTGATCGTGTTCGATCCGCCGCACGAGCTCGGCTGGGATGCGCACGGCGTGCTCAGCGCCTATCACGGATGGATCATCGAACCCGATGGCTCCGGATGCCGCGTCATAACGGAAGAGACACAAAACGGCATCGTCCCCAAGCTCGCATGGTGGTACCTGCGCCCGATGCTCGAGCGCGGCCATCAGAACTGGATCGAAAGCCTGAAACGAAAAGCCGAATCCGGGGATCCGTAACCCTCCGGTTCATTAGCGTACTCCTGCTCAGCCTTCTCTCCCGGAAGAAGGCTTTGGATCAGGGAGAACTCTTCCAGATAGCTCTCTGATCTATTCCGTCACGGTCTCCATCACGCGGCCGCTGGCGCTGTCCACCAGGTCCACTTTCACCGTGCCGTTCACCCTGTAGTCCTTCTTCGCGGAATCGATGCCCGATTTTAGGTCGGTCATGAACTTGTCTTTCGCGAACGGCGGCATCTGGTCCATCGGAAAATTGTTCATCATCACGCGCGCCGTCGTCTTGTCGGGCCACTCCACGGAGCCAACCTTCGGTCCCGCGATCGGCAAGCCGCGCACCACCTGCTCGATTTGGCCCTGGAACGTCGATGCGGCCGCTGCCGGCGCGCTCTCAGCACCACCCCCGGATGCCGGCTGTCCAACGCGGCCGGTGATCTTCGCGATCACTTCCTTGACCTGGTTGCGCGCGTTGTCGTCGGGCGCCAGCTCGTCGGCGCGCTTGAGCGCCGCCTGCGCATCGGCCGGTTTGTCCTGCTGCGCGTACGCGATGCCGAGGTTGAAGTATGCCTGGAACATGTCGGGCTTGAGCTTCAGCGCCTTGTGATACTGCACGACCGCCTGGTCCGCGTTGCCCGTGTACAGGTACATGGTGCCGAGATCGGTGATGACCTCGGGATCGTCGGGTTTCTTCTTCAGGTAGTGCTCGTATGCGGCGATCGCCTGGTCGTACTTCTCCGCGTCGTAGTCCACGTCGCCGATCCCCCGCAGCGCCTCGAGATTGTCGGGGTCGATCTTGAGCACGTGCCCGTAAGCTTCCGATGCCTTTGCGTAGTAGGACTGGTCGAACATCGCCGCGCGCATCGTGACGCCGCCGAGCTTGTTCCACTTCTGAAGATCGTTCGGGTTTGCCGCGGCTTCTTTTTCGATCTTGTCGATGAACGATCGCGCTTCCGTCGGCAGCTGCACTTTCGGATGGCCCGGCGGCAATTGCCCGGGTGCGGCGTTGCCCGCCGTCCCGCCCATCGAGTTCACACCCGAGCCCGGCGCGACTTCCGGCGCATTGCTCGCGTTCCCGTTCTGTATCGTGCCGGGCTTGCGCAGCATCACGTATCCCGCCGCCAGCAGTCCCAGGATGGTGATCGCCAGGAACACGCCCACGAACGCGGTCGTGATGGGCAGGTTGCGCATCGTCAGGCGCGTGCCGCTGGTGGCTGCGGAAGGCGTCGGGATGCTGAGCGCGGCGCCGCACTCGACGCAGAATTTGGCCCCCGCCATCAGGGGCGTTCCACATTCCGGACAAAATCGCATTGCCAGATTCCTATCTGACGTTCTCTTGTGCGCGCAACACGCTGGTGCGCGGGTTTATGCCCGCGGGCGCGATGTTGTATAGTCCGCCGTTGAACGTTTGCTTGATTTTCGAGGAGAGATGGCGATGCAACTGTACGACTCGTTTGGACCGAACCCTCGCGCGATGCGCATGTTCCTGGCGGAGAAGGGCATCAAGATTCCGACCAAGGACGTGGATCTCATGAAGGCGGAAAATCGCCGCCCTCCCTATACCGATCGCAATCCCGGCGGGCAGCTCCCCGCCCTGGAACTCGATAACGGCAAGTGCATCGGTGAGACCGTTGCCATTTGGGAATACCTCGAAGAAAAGTATCCGACCCCCGCGCTGATCGGCAGCACGCCCGAGGAACGCGCCGAGGCGCGGCAGTGGCAGCGCCGCATCGAGCTCAAGATCACGGAATTTCTTTACAATGGTTTCCGCTTCGCCGAAGGCGCCGCCTTGTTCAAGGATCGCATGCGCCTGATTCCCGAAGGCGCGGCCGGCATGAAGGCGACCGTCCAGGACAACCTGAAATGGCTCGATGGCCTGCTCGAAGGCAAGGAATTTATCGCGGGCAATCGCATCACGCCCGCTGACATCATTCTCTATTGCGCGCTCGATTTCGGAGCGGGCGTAGGGCAGAAGATCGATCCTTCGCTGAAAAACGTCAATGCATGGTTCAAGCGGATGGATGCGCGTCCCAGCGCGAAGGCCAGCCTGCATCCCGCGTCGGCGCAAACGGGGATGAAAGGGTAGGGCGCTTGGCCGGCTCGGTAGAACAGATCGCGCCTCAACTCACGACGCTGATGCGCGCCAGGACGGGCGATAGCGGTGCGACGGTTCGCGACATCGCGCCGCTCCCCGGTCACGCCGGCTTCGGCTACAGCTTCGTGCTCGATCGCACTACCAGCGGCGGCATCGTCGGCAAGCTCGTATTGCGCGTAGCGCCTGAAGGAACGCGGATCGCCGGCCCCGCCGATGTCGTCCGGCAGGCGCGCATCATGGAATGCCTGGCCGACACCGAAGTGCCGGTTCCGCCGATCATCTGGTACGGCGACGAGGCCGAGTTTTTCGGCCGGCCGTACTTTGTCGCCGGATTCGTCGACGGCTTCCGGCTGGTCGATGTTCCGAACATGCCGCGTGACGAGGTTCGCAAGCTCGCGCGCGCCGGCGTCGAGAAGCTCGCGGCGCTGCATCGGGTCGATTGGAAATCGCGCCGCGCGGCCTGGGGCGGAGACGGTGAGCCAACGCCGCTCACCGAGGAATTCAAGCGGCTCGACCATCTTCTCGATCGTCCGACTCTGGTGCCGGAATCGATCGGCCGTGCGTATGAGCTACGCGACAAGTTGCGCGGTTCCATTCCCGAGGCACGCATCGGAATCGTCCACGGCGACTTTCAGTTCTCCAATGTGATGTTCAAGGACGACCACGTCGCCGCGGTGATCGATTGGGAAATCTCGCTGCTCGGACCGACCCTGCTCGATGTCGGATGGATAAGCTTCTTCGCCGATCCCGCGAGCTTCCTGGAAGATCGATCGCAAACTTCGCCCGCGCCGCTCACTCCGGATGAGATAGCCGAAACCTATTCGGCCGCCGCCGGATTTCCCGTCGACCTGAAACAGGTGCGATGGTTCCGCGCCTTCGCGGGCTTCCGCTTCGGCGTGATCACCTGCTTCAATCTGATGCTGCATCGGCGCGGCAAGCGCCACGACCCCGAGTGGGAACGCATCGGCCTCTCTGCGCCCCAGATGTTCGCCCACGCCCTGGAATTAATCGGATAAAGAAATTGTGGGGCGGGCGGCCTCGTCCGCCGACGATGCGCGCATCTTTTGCGCACGACCATGTGCTGGTTGCGCGGCCGAACTGGTTTGACAATACAGGGATCCGCCACCGACGCGGAATCGTGTGGGTGGCCCCGGCTTGAGCCGGTGCGTCAGGACTCCGTTCATTTCTTGGGTGGGTTATACACGTGAAAGAAGGAAAACGCCGCGATCACCAGCGCGTGCGTGATCTTCTCTGATGCGATCAGCTTTGGAATCGTACGCAGCGGCACCAGCGTGACATCCGTCTCTTCCGCGCCCTTCGATTCCGGTTTGCCGACTATCCGCACGTCTCTCGCGAGGAACGTGTAGCAGTAGTTCTCCTCGATTGCGGGATTCGGATGCACTCGCCCCAGGTACGACACCCGCCTTGAATCGTAGCCGGTCTCCTCAATCATTTCGCGCCGCGCCGCATGCTTCGGCGTTTCATCTTCCGGATCCACCATCCCGCCCGGGATTTCCAGCGTGAAGTCGCGAATGCCGTGACGGAACTGCTTGATCATAACGACGTCATCGTCACGCGTGAGTGGAATGATGTTGATCCAGTGCGGCGCATCCAGCACGTAGAAGTCGCGCTGGCCGCGATGCGGGTGGCCCGAGTGGCGGCGATGCAGGTCGAAAATCGGCGTTTGGTAGACGATCTCGGTTTCGATGAGCTTCCAGCGGCGCGCTTTCATTACATCGGCCAATAAACCATAAAGGTCGCACGGCAGGAACGCTTTCCGCCGGGGCCTGGACGATGGAACAGATAGAGTTTCTCTCCGCGATATTGATCGTTTCCGAAAATCCCGCGCGACTCGCGGAGTTCTACCGCGACGTCGTTGGAGTTCCTCTCCAGGACGAGGCGCACGGAACCAGCCTCCCGCACTACGGTTGCAACCTCGGTGACACCCACTTCGCGATTCATCCGGTGCAGACCTTTCCCGATCGCCGCCATGGGGTCGGCGCAGTCAAGATCGCGTTGAGCGTCTTCGACCTCAACGCGGTTGTCGAAAGGATGCAGAGCAAAGGCGTGAAGTTGCTCTATCCGCCGCACGACACCGGTTTTTTCCTCACCACCGCGATCAACGATCCCGACGGCAACTACATCGAGTTCACCCAGATGTGCGACGACTGGTTCAGGTTGCTCGAGGAGAGACGGAGAGCTGGGCAGGATGTCGTGTCCCGCTGGAAGGCCGTGAAAGCCGGGCCGAAGCAGTAGTTCTAGAAGAGGCGGCCGTATTCAATCGCCGGGCAGCGATCCATCACCACCGTCATCCCGGCTTTCTGTGCGCGCCGCGCGGCGTCGAGGTGAATAACCCCGAGCTGGCACCACAGGATGCGCGCTTCTTTGGCGATTGCCTGCTCGACTACCTCCGGAACGAACTCCGATCGTCTAAACACATCGACGATCTCCACCGTGCCGGGAATCGATGCGAGGTCGGGGTACACCTTCTCTTCCAGCGCCTCGCGCAGCGCATCGCGCTTGAGCGCGGGATTTACCGGGATAACCCTGAACCCGTGCGACTTGAGGAGGATCGCGATCCTGAGGCTATCGCGCGAAAGACTGTCGGAGCATCCGACCACCGCGACCGTGGTGGGGTTGGAGAGTATCGCGCGAATTTCCGCATCCGAGGGGTTCTCGAATCGCATGGTGGTGCCTCCCTCTCTCTCTACTCACTGACTCCGAGTCGCGGTCGAGTCAACTAATTTCAGTGGTGGCAGGCGGCCCGCCTGGCTGGCGGGAGCTCAGATCCGGGCTCAGTCTTCGAACAGGCGCTCGATTACCACCGGGATGAGCCGCTTGATTTCCTCGCGGCAGGCGGTGAAGACCTCGTCGCCCTTCTCGTAGGGATCGTCAATGTCCCCGCCTTCGCCGGCGAACGATCGCAGCGTATGCACGCGGCGGCCGGCCGCGCCGGGGAATTTCTCGACCAGGCTGCGCGCCTGCTCCTCGGTCATCGCGAGCACCAGGTCTGCTGCTTCGAGCAGCTCCGGATGCCGCTTCAAATCGGTCGAGGTCAACTCTTCGCTGATATGAATGCCATCGTCGCGCAACACCAGCCGGGTATCCATTGATACCAACGCCCCGTCGCGCGCGTACGGCGCGATTCCCGCGGATGTGACGCGGACGCTGATGTGCATGCCGCGCGCCTCGAGTTCGCGCTTCAGGATGTGCTCGGCCATCACGCTACGCGCGGTGTTGGCGGCGCAGATGATCAGGATGGAACGAAAGCGCGGCTCCCGGGGAGCCGCGCTTTCGGAATTGTGCTTGTTCTGACTCAAGCGATCAGACGTTGCCAGCCATCACCTGGCCCATGTTTTCCTTGGCCGTGATGCCCTTGGCGAGCTCCGCCTTCAGCTTGCCTCCGAGTTCGGCCGGATCCCACATCGAGCCCTTCTTCGCCACCTTGCCTGCGGTGTGCCAGCCCTTCATCAGCCACACCGTGCCCATTCCGACCCGGAACACCTCGCCGTGAACGTCCTTGGCATCGTCGCTGGACAGCCACGTCACGAGCGGCGCAACGTGCGCCGGCGTGAACGCATCCCACTCGCCCGCCTTCGCGGTCGGCATGCCGGCCGCCGTCTGCGGGGTCGCATCGACGGTCAGCCGCGTGCGCGCGACCGGTGCGATCGCGTTGGCGGTCACGCCGTAACGCTGCATCTCGCGATCCACGATGACGGCCATCGCGGCCACCGCCGCCTTCGCCGCGCCGTAGTTCGATTGTCCCGCGTTGCCCAGGATGCCCGAGTCGGAGCTGGTATTGATCAGCCTCCCGTTGAGCACGTTGCCGGCCTTGTGCTGTTCGCGCCAGTACGCGCAAGCGTGACGCGCCACGTTGAAACTGCCCTTCAGGTGCACCGCAACCACGGCATCCCAGTCCTCTTCGTTCATGTTGAAGATCATGCGGTCGCGCAGGATTCCGGCGTTGTTCACGATGATGCTGAGCTTGCCGAAGTTGTCGCACGCGCATTCGATGATGCGCTTGGCGGCCTTGAAGTCGGTGACGCTCTCGAAATTGGCGACTGCTTCTCCGCCCGCCGCGCGAATTTCCTTCACCACATCTTCCGCGGGTGAGCGCGACTGCCCCGTGCCATCGAAGTGCCCGCCCAGGTCGTTTACCACGACCTTGCATCCGTGCTTCGCCATCAGCAGGGCTTCCTCGCGGCCGATTCCGCGTCCCGCGCCTGTGATTACCGCTACTTTTCCGTCCAGTAGTGCCATCGTCCTAGTTCCTCTTCGCTTTGATGTCCGTATTCGGAGCCTGCTGGGCGACCTCGCCCGGCCCGTTGACATCAAAAGTTTCTTCAGCTTCTTCCGTCGATCCTTCGTTCTTCGGAGGCAGCTCGTAGATCAAGTCGATAACCATCTTGGATTTGTCGTGCTCGTCGGGGTACAGCAGGATGGTTGCCGGCCGCCCCTGTTTGTGAAAATCGCACGACCAGGTTTTGCGCGCCGGCATGATCAGCGACGAGGTGACGTGGAAATTGTTGTTCTTGAGCCCTTCCTTATAGAACCCCACCACCTGGTTTAGCTGGCCTGAAGTCGAAAACACAATTTCCCGCATCGCGCCCTTGGGTTTGTGCACGTGCTCGACGGTCGCGCCCGGATAGATCGGGAGATCCTTGAACAGGTCGGACGGTATCTGTTTGCTCGCCTCGTCCGGGTTTTTGTCATTCTGTTCCGGCGTGACCGCTGCCTGCTGCTGCGGAGGAGCCGACTTGCACGCCGAGACCGCCACCAGGAACAGCGCGGCTGCGACCGTCGCGGCCAATCCAAGCAGGCCTTCGCGCGGGCGAATGAACATTGAAGGCGCGCACTTCGTCATTTCATTTGATGGCATGAGGCCAGAGGGTTCCGGGTCAGAAAAAAAGACCGCTTCGCGGTCATCTAGTCTGGATAGACTCGCAGGAGAAAGAAGTCAAGGCAATGGTTCAAGCGCGGCTCGGATGAGTTCCGCTTAACCCTCAAACCCGCGCTCGCTGCGCGTTGTCGCCGGAGGCGATCGAAGTTCTAATTGCGTTCAACCGGCTCTGGAACTAAGCTCGATAATTGCGATCGGTTGCGAAGAACCTGCCATCGGGCACGCGTCGATATGTTGCGCGATGGGAAGCTTTTCGGATCTGACGCAGGCCGCTCTTGACAAAAATCAGTCTTTGTTGCATTCAAAGTCTCCGCGCCGTCTCCGCTACCTGGATCTTAACCGGCTGGTGGGATCCCGAGTCTATAGAGGGAATGGACACGCATAGCGCGGCCGGTTCAGGGGAGAATCGGCGAAGGAAGTTTGGGGCCGTTAGCAGCAAGGTTCGAGCGGGGCCGAATTATACCGCTCAAAATCTAACCACATTGTGAGGATAGGCGATGCAATCTCAGTTTAGCATTCTGGCGATGATTCAGCAGGGCTACTATGCGACGTACCCGCTGCTGTTCATCTCGGTCGTATGTCTGGCGATCATTTTTGAACGCCTTTGGGCCCTGCGCGGGATCGGTTCTCGCGCGGCCAAAACCGCGGACGCCCTGATTCCGCAGCTTCGCGGCGGAAAGTTCAACGAAGCCCTGCAGGCCACCCAGGCCCGCTCCAACCCGTCCGAGCGCGTTTACCATACGCTCATCTCCGCGTCGCAGACGCTGGATCGCGAGCACCTGGTCGACCTCGATGACGAGCGCCGTTACCAGGAGAGCCTCGAGCTCAAGCGCTACATCTGGGTGCTTGCCACCGCGGGCGCGTCGGCCCCGTTCATCGGGCTGTTCGGCACCGTGGTCGGTATTCTCGTCGCCTTCCAGTCGATGGCCATCATGGGCACCGGCGGTTTCTCGGTCGTCGCGGCCGGTATTTCCGAAGCGTTGATTTCTACCGCGCTCGGCCTGGCCGTCGCGATCGTCGCGGTTATTTTCTTCAATTACTTCTCCGTGAAGGTCGAGAACATCAACGCGATTCTGCACATCAACTCGGATCGCCTGATCGATGCGGCGCTCCAGGGGAGGCAGTCTCATGGCCATTAGTGGCCCCGGCGGCGGTGGTGCCGGTGGCGGAGTCTTCTCCGACATCAACATCACCCCGCTGACCGATATCTTTCTGGTGCTGCTGATCATCTTCATGGTGACCACTTCCGTCACCATCGAGTCGGCGGCGCACGTGGATTTGCCGAACGCGACCAACACCAACCCCGAGAACAAGGGCGTCATCGTCACCTACACCGCGCAGCACGAGCTGTTCGTGAACTCCAAGGACGTTCCCGAGCGCGAATTGCTGCCGAGCCTGCGCGAAGCGCTGGGCAAGGTGGATGCGAAGATCGTCGTGTTCCAGGGAGACCGCAAGGTGCTCCTGGGTGACATGGTGAGAATTCTCAATATCGCCAAGGCGGCCGGCGCCGGGCAGATCGCGATCGCGGCCAAACGGGTGACGGGCGCCCAGCTCGCCAACCAGTCGTCGGGAGGCTAGCGCAGCGCGGCGTCCTGACGCATTCGCGAGCGCATCCAAGAGGATTCGCCAATGGCAATGAGTAGCAACAAGGGCGGCGGGGTTTTCTCCGACATCAATATCACCCCGCTTACCGATATCTTTCTCGTCCTGCTGATCATCTTCATGGTGACCACCGCGGTGACCATCGAGTCCGCCGCGCACGTCGACCTGCCCAAGGCCGAGGCGCCGCAGCAGACCACGGACAAGCCCAAGGGCGTAATCGTGACCTACACCGCCGATCATCAGATCATGGTGGGTGACAAGCAGGTAACTGAACCCGAACTCCAGAACACGCTCGCGCAACAGCTCGCTCCGCTCCAGTCTTCGGACAAGATCGTGATCTTCCAGGGCGACCCCAAGGTCATCCTGGGCGACATGGTCCGCATTCTCGATATCGCCAAGAGTGCCGGGGCCGAGGCTATTGCGATCGCGGTTTCGCAGCTGCCGCAAGGAGGCGGCGGAGGCGGAGCGCCCAGCGGTGGTGGAGCGTAATGAACGGAGGCTGGCAGCTCGACCCGGGGCGCGTACGCGCGTCCTGAGCGGGGAGCACAACTTTCTATGATCGCATTAATTGTAATTTTACTGGTCATCTCGACCTTCGTCGTCGCGCTCATTCTGTATCGCGTGATGTCGAAGCGGGAGGCTGAAGCCGAGAAGCGCAGCGATGAAGATCAAGCTGATGTGACCCGGCTCCAGGCTATCCGTGATGCCTTACGCTTGATGATTGGGCCGTTCCCGCTCTCGGTGGCCCTCCACGTCCTCGCACTCCTGTTCTTGATCATCACGGTCCACGAACAGCGCGGCCGCGAACTGATCATGGTCAACCTCGAGGCGGGCGGCGGCGGTGGCGGCGGCAGCGAGATGCAGGATCTCGACATGCCGGAAGTCCCGATGCCCGACACGGCGCCGCAGCAGATGGATTCGCCCCAGGCCGTCGATACCTCGCAGGCGGTCGGCCTGGCCAACGACTACGTGCGCGCGGCCGGCGGCGGTGGTATCGGAATCGGTCGTGGCGGCGGCATGGGCTCGGGCTACGGTCACGGTATCGGTTCAGGCTTCGGCGGGTTCATCGGTGAACTGCGCCGCAAGGGACTCGACGTCGTGTTGGTCATCGACGGCACCGGCTCGATGAACCTGATCATCGATGACGTCAAAGCCAAGATGGCCCAGCTCATCCAGTCGATCCATCGCCTCGTGCCGATCGCGCGCGTGGGCGTGGTGGTGTTCGGCGGCAAGGGCGAGAAGCTCGACGTGCAGCCGCTGACCCTCTCTCCGCAGAAGCTGGAAGATTTCCTCTCGCACATCACCGCCAAGGGCGGCGGCGAGTGGGAAGAAGATACCTACGGCGCGTGCGAATACGCGATCCAGAAGATGGACTGGAAGCCGTACGCCAAGAAGGTCATCGTGCTG
>DATJWT010000044.1:0-13745 GCA_035500975.1 Binataceae bacterium (SeqCode) | reverse complement strand
CGGAGGCCTCCCGCACGATTCAGAATCATATCTACCCGCACCTTCCCGCCACCGATGAAGAGCGCGCGCAAATGGACGCGAGCGTCAAGTTGTTCATGTATGCGGTAGAGAAAGAGGACAACTGGGTGTGCGCGCGCATCCAGAGCGGGCTGGCGAGCGGCGGCAACGAGAACTTCGTGTTCGGGCGCAACGAGCTGGGACTCCATCGCCTGCACGACTGGATCGACTACTACCTCAACGCGTCTTCGGACGAGGTGTTCAACTCGCCATGGCAGAAAAGAGCAGCCGGATAGATTGCGCGCTCATCGCCGGCGGCAAGTACCACGACATCAATTTCGCCCGTTTCGAGCTGCTGAAACTGCTCGCCGAAGACCATCGCGTCCGGGTCCGGGTGTTCGAGGACTACTCGAACCTCGAAGCCATTTCCGCGGCACATTTCATCGTCAGCTACACCTGCGACGTGGTGCCGAGCCTCGGAGAGCAGGAGATGTTGCGCAAATTCCTGGCGGCGGGGGGACGCTGGTACGCGCTGCACGGCACCAATTCGATATTGCGATTTCTCAAGTCGGGGAAGGTTGATTCTCCGAACTGGGCGCCGCATTTCATGGAGACGCTGGGCTCGATGTTCATCGCGCATCCGCCCATCATGCCGTACCGTGTGAACATTGCAGACCCCGCGCATCCGCTTGTGCGCGGCATCGAGTCGTTCGAAGCGACCGACGAACTTTACTTGATGCGAACCTACGGCGATTTGCACGTGATGCTGGAGACCGAATACGAAGGCGGGGCCGAGGGTTTCGTCGAGGACTCGTGGCCGCGCGCACGGCATCCGGTTTTCTACCTCAAGGATGTCGGCCGAGGCGCGGTGCTCTACCTCACGCTGGGGCACTGCCGGGGTCACTACGACATGCAGCCGCTGATGAAGTGGTACCCGCAGATCGAGCGAGGATCGTGGGAGCTGCCGGTGTTCTACGAACTGCTCCGCCGCGGAATCGCATGGGCGAAGGAGCCGAGGGAGACGAGCAATGGACCTGCCTGATGCAATCGCGCGGTTGGGGAGCGTTATGCAGATGGCGTACGTGCCTGCGGATTTCGAAGGCGCATTGAAGTTCTGGACGAAGACCATCGGAGCCGGTCCGTTCTTTTCGATCGAACACGTGAAACTGGAGCGCACGCGCTACCGGGGACAAGTAGTCGAAGTCGATTTCTCGATGATGCTCGGGTACTGGGGCGACATGCAGATCGAGTTGATCAGGCAGCACAACGACGCGCCATCGATTTTCAAGGCGTGGCGCGATGAAGGGCGGGAAGGATTACATCACGTCTGCGTGCTGATCGATGAGATGAACGGCGCGCGCGACCTTTGCAGCCGGGCCGGTATCAGCGTCGCGCAGGAAGCGATCGTTCCGGGAGGTGGCGAAGTCATCTACGTGGACACGGGCGCGGGGCCCGGCTCGCTCGTGGAAATGCTGAAGCCGGCGCCGGGCACGCGCGAGTTCTTCAAGATGATGCGCGAGGCGCATCGAACCTGGGACGGGAGCGACCCTGTCCGCAAGCTGGGGTGACCATCATGACGTACTACCTTCTTGCCAGCCTCAAAGTGAAATACGGCCAGCAGCGGAAATTCAACGAGGTGATGAGCCATCTGAAGCCCGTGCTCGAAAGAGAGGGATGGAAGCTGATCGGCGCGTATCAGAATGCGATCGGCAGGCTCAACAGTGTGATCGATCTGTGGGAAGTCAGCAGTCCGAACGCGGTCACGGAGAGCCTCGCGACGGCGAGCAAGGACAACGAGTTTGCGCAGTGGGCGGCGCACTTGCCGGAGCTGGTGGAAGAGGAAGTTCTGCAGTTGATGACGAAGCTGCCGTATTCGCCGTAACGACCGTTCCGTCATTCCGAGCGAAGTCGAGGAATCTGATGCCGCGGCCCGTCGCATGCCGCGTGCGGGATTTCTCTCAACGTCTATCGGCAATGGGGGTTTGGAATCGCTGGTTCTCGCCTCGATCGCTGCTGAATCAAACCTTCATTGCGAATGAAGTCTGAAGAGGATGCGCCCGCCGCTGAGCACGACGGTCAGTGACATGAGGTTCCTGGACTCCGCATAGGAATGCTCCGCTCGGAATGACGGAAGGAGTGTTAGATGCCGCCCATGCAGAGGTATTTGATCTCCAGGTATTCCTCGATGCCGTATTTGGAGCCTTCGCGGCCGATGCCTGATTGCTTCACGCCGCCGAAGGGTGCGACTTCGGTTGAGATGATGCCCTCGTTGATCCCGACCATCCCGTACTCCAGCGCTTCGGCGACGCGCCAGATGCGCCCGATGTCGCGGCTGTAGAAGTAGCAGGCGAGCCCGTAGACGGTATCGTTAGCCATCGCGATCGCATCGCGTTCGGTCTTGAACCGCGTGAGCGGCGCGACCGGCCCGAAGGTCTCTTCCTTCATCAGGCGCGCCGCCAGCGGCACTTCGAGCAGCAGCGTAGGCTCGAAGAACGTCCCGCCGCGAGCATGGCGCTTGCCGCCGATCGCCAGCTGGGCACCGTGATCTACCGCGTCGGCAACGTGCTGCTCGACTTTCTCGACCGCGTGCATATCGATGAGCGGACCGATGGTGACGCCATCCTCCATCCCGTCGCCGACCACGAGCGCATTGACGGCATCGCGCATCCGCTTCGCGAACGCGTCGTAGACGCCATCCTGTACCAGAACCCGATTGGCGCACACGCAGGTCTGACCGGCATTGCGAAACTTCGACGCCATCACGCCCGGGACTGCCTTGTCGAGGTCAGCATCGTCGAAAATGATGAACGGGGCATTGCCGCCCAGCTCCAGAGACAGCTTCTTGATCGTGGGCGCGCTCTGCTGCATCAGGATGGTGCCTACTTCCGTGGAACCGGTGAACGACAGCTTGCGCACGGCGGGATTGGCGCACAGCTCGCGTCCGATCGCTATCTCGTCACCGGTCACGATATTGAGCACGCCCTGCGGTACGCCCGCGCGCTCTGCCAGTTCCGCGAGCGCGAGCGCGGAGAACGGCGTAGCAGGTGCGGGCTTGATCACGATCGTGCATCCGGCGGCGAGGGCCGCGCCGGCCTTGCGGGTGATCATCGCGTTTGGGAAGTTCCATGGCGTGATCGCGGCCGCCACGCCGATGGGTTGCTTGAGCACCACGATTCTCCGGTCGCGCGAGTTCGCCGGAATCACGTCGCCGTAAACGCGCCGCCCTTCTTCGGCGAACCATTCGATAAACGACGAACCGTAGGCGATCTCGCCCCGCGACTCCGCCAGCGGCTTGCCCTGCTCCATCGTCATAATGGTCGCGAGGTCGTCCACGTTTTGCATCGAGAGTTCGAACCATCGGCGCAGAATTACCGACCGCTCCTTTGCGGTCGTCGCGCTCCACGCGGGAAATGCCTTCCCGGCAGCCGCGATCGCCTTGCGCGTCTCGGCCGTCGCAAGCATCGGAACAGTGCCGAGCGTCTGCCCGTTGGCGGGATTGTTGATCGCCTGGACTCCGCCGGCATCGGCATCGATCCATTGTCCATCGACGTAGCACTGCTGCCGGAACAGGCGGTTGTCGCGCAGCTTCATCAGGGCTTCTCCTTCGGGACGCGCGAGAGCGCATCGAAAGATGGTCGCGCGACGAGGCGCGCGCGGTCAAGGCAGAGGAATGGGAATGCGATGGACGAGTATGAGCTTAACCCGGCTGCCGATCGCTTTTCGGAACAGCGTTGATATCCATCGACCATGGCAGCGCGGAGCGGCACCAGATCTGCCGAACGGGGCGGCCGAGTTCAGCGCGCTGACGGATCGTGCCGATGCGCAGAGCATAGCTTTGCGGATTGGTGACCGCGGTCGCATAGATCGGTGTGCCGCAATCAGGGCAGAACGCGTGCGCGCGCGGGGTGCCGCTCGCCGCGGTTCTTTTGATGTACACCTTTGGCTCTCCACTGAGCATTCTGAATCCGGCCGCCGGCGCCATAATGTTCGCGCGGTAAACCGATCCGGTGAGGGTCTGGCAATCGGTGCAGTGGCATATGGCGACGGCGTTGGGATCCACTTCCGCTTCGTATGCGATTTTTCCGCAATGGCACTTGCCGTCGATTTTCATGCGAATTCCTCCCGGCGATGTTGAAAGAGTGGTGGCTGAAAAAAGAAGAGGTGGGCGCGATGCCCACCCCTTCACGATCGGGTTTGCCTAGTTTGCGGTCGCGGAGCTGCTGGCCCGCATCTTCGTGAGCATCTCACAGAGGCCGTTCTGCCATTTGAGAGTGGAGAGTTCATCCTGCGCGAACAGTTGCACCATCTCCTTCGTCTCCAGGTCCTCTTTCAGGAGGGCGGCGAATTCGAACAGCGGCCGGATGGTTTCCTCGGGATTGGGGAATCGCGTCGCGCCACGATGCAACTTCTGGTAGTCCGAGACTTCCCGATTGCCCAGGTAGGCGAGGTTCTTGCGGAACTCTTCGGTGTCGCGATTCGCCATCGTGCCGCCGAGTTCCTTGAGCCGCCGCTCGAACGCGCGGCCATGATAAGCCTCGCGCTCGGCCACCATCTGGAGGCCACCGCGGATGCAATCGGTGGTGCAGACTTCGAGCCATTTGCGGATTGCTTCGCCGCCGTTGGTCTCGGCTGCGCTGACGTTCTCGAGAAAGCGCATCACGGCTTCGCGCTCGGAGGCGTAGGTTCGGCCGAATGCCTTGAAGCCGCCGTGACCGTTACCGTTGGAAGAGCCGTTTTCCAGGGACTTCATTTCCTGTTCGAAAGCCGACTCGCTGATGATGCCCGCGCGATACGCGCGCATGAGCTGCTTGAATTCAAATTCGCGATTCATGATGTTCCTCCGTGCAGGTGCGAGGGGGATACGCTGTAACGAGGCAGAACTTAGGCCGCGCCTGCACGACTGTCAAACTACGCGGCGCCAGGACATTTCCGCATGGATCGGCGCGCTTCGCGGACGTGGCCGCTCCGTGGTAAAGGCAGGATAGGTCCAGAGCAGCGATGAACCAGATTAATACCCAGCGCGAGCAACGCTTCATCGATCTCGCCGCGATGCTCGCCGACGAGTTCGCGCCGCGCGCCGCGCAGCACGACGAAGAGGGATCGTTTCCCCACGAGAATTACGCGCGCCTGAAGGAAACCGGATACACCACGCTCATCATCCCGGAGCAACTGGGCGGGCTCGGCGCGACGCTGCTGGAGCGCATCAAGGCGCAGGAGCGCCTCGCGCAGGGATGCGGCGCGACGGCGCTGGCGATCAACATGCACTTCAACACGCTGGGGCTGCTGGTCGATCTGCACAAGAAATTCAAGGCGCCCAACGTCGAGGCGATGCTGCGCCGCATCAGCGGCGAGCACCTGATCTGCGGCGGTTCCGGTTCGGAGCCTGACAATGCGGTGATTAATCTTCGGCCGCGCACGACGGCGCGCCGCGAAGATCGCGGATGGATCGTAAACGGACGCAAAATCTTCGGCACCCAGAGCATCGCGCTCGATCTGTTCTTTGCAGAGGCCATCTGCGAAGACGCTCCTCAGGGGCCGACCATCATCACGTTCTTTATTCCGCCGCGTGAAACTCCCGGGCTGAGCTTCAAGGACGACTGGTACGTGATGGGAATGCGCTCGACCGCATCACGCAGCTCGGAATTGAAAGACGCCTTCGTGCCGGATGAATACGTGGTGCTGACACGGGGGGTATCGCGCACGGGACGGGTGACCAAGGTGTTCGCGAAGGCGCCGTTCACGATCGGCGCGCCGTATATCGGCATCGCGGCCGCGGCGCGCAATTTCACGGTCGAGTTCATGCGCGATCGGCGGCGTTTTCCGCTGAAGGATCCGATGAGCCATCTGCCGGCGGTGTACAACAAGGTCGGCGAGATGGACATGCTGCTGGAGGGTGCGCGTGCCGCGATGTGGAAAGCGGCGGCCGAGGTGGATATCGACCATCCGGCAAGCTGGTCGCGCAAGGCGGTCGCGGCGCGCATGATCGCGATTGAAAATTCGGTGCGGGTGGTGGACCTGGCGCTGCGCGCGGTGGGCGGATCGTCATATTTCAAACGGCTGCCGCTCGAGCGGCTGTTCCGCGACGTGCGCGCGGGTTTGTACCATCCGTTCGACAGCGATGAGACGCTCGAGTTCCTGGGCAAGAGCGCGTTCGGAATTCCGTTGTTCGACGGCGCCGATCCGATCCCGGAATCAAAGCCGCAGAGCGACGGCGGCCGCAAGCAGTAGCCGTTTTCGATCACCCCGGCATCGGGGGCGGGCTGTCGTGATGGAGCCAGGTCACGGCGCAATAAGCGCCGAGCCACGAACCGCCCGCTGCAAACAAAGTATAGAGCGGATTTCTCGTGTAGCTGATGACTGCGAAGGCCGAGAGCAGGTACCAGCAACTGCTCCAGCTTGCGGCGCGCACTCGTTGCCGAGCCTGCACGGCGCCGTTGAACATGACGTAGACGGCGTCGGTCGCGGCGGTTGATGCGAATACACCGAGTGCAATCCAGAGATTCGGAAGTTCCATCTAGAATTTCCTTTCCTGAGATAAGACGTAGGGATGATAGTCGATTCCTATCCTCCCCCGGAGCGGAGAGGTTAGGAGAGGAACGTCAGGACCAGGGGGTGGTGCGGGCTTTGCCGCCGGGGCCGCTGTAGGTCGTCGTGTAGCCGGGTTCGCGTTCGAATTTTATCTGCGGCATCGCGGCGCACAGGCGCTTCCACGCGGCGATCAGTTCGTCTTCGGCTTTGTAGTCGAAGGGGTCCTGGAGAATTTTCTCGGCGGCGTCGCCGGGCTCATGCGGATGGTCGCGCAGCCAGGCGGCGGTGATCGCGATGCCGCGTTCGGGCGGAACCAAATCGGAGTAGCCGAGTTGCGTCTTGAGCTTGCTCATGTCGAGCACGCGATGCGTGGTCCAGGGTTGCGAGATGAGCGGACGCGCGGGAATCGCGAACTGCCAGGGCATCGAGATGATTTCGGGTTTGGCGTCGAGCGTATCGGCGATGATCTCGACGATTTGGCGAAGGGTCAGCAGGCGCTCGTCACCGCAGTTGTAGATCTGGCCGCTCGCCGCTTCCGGGCGATCGACCGCCAGGAGAATCGTGTGCGCGGCGTTCTCGACGTAGGCCGCATGATTCAGCGTGAGACCGTTGTCGGGGATGATTATCGGGCGGCGATCGAGGATGCGTCTGACGATCGACCATTCGCGCGGCGCGAGCTGGTACGGTCCGTACAGGAGTGGATAGCGAAAATGCGTGGCTTGCGGATGATGTTTGAAGACGGACTGCTCGGTCTTCACCACCCGCCAGCCCTTGGGATCCTCTTCCTCGACGGGAACGAGCGGCGAATCTTCCGGCGTCGGAATTGGCATGCCCGCGGGATTCAAAACCGCAGGATTCATATAGCCGCGATACGCGGGCGCGCCGCCGATCGAGATGAAGCGGCCGGTGCGGCCCGCCATGATCTCCGCGATGCGTCGCAGGCGGCCATAAGCCGCGACGGTCAGATCGAAAGTTCGATTGCCGAGGGCATCGAGGAGCGCGCTGTCGGAGAAGGGATCGGTGTGGATGTGCTCGACCGCGTCGGGAATCTCCTTTACCTCGTGGCGGCCGGTGTGAAGGATCGCGACTTCGAAGCCGCGCTTCAGCAGGCCGTTCACGATGAAGTGGCCGCTGGGTCCGGTTCCTCCAATTACAAGCGCTTTCAAAGCTGAACTCCCCCGGCGCGACCTAGAAAGTCGGCAGGTGTTGAATCTCTTTGTACTTGTAGTAGCCGGGACCGACGCCATACTCCATGATGCCGAATCCGACGTCGTCGCCGCATCGCCATTCGATCAGATGATCGCTGAGCGTACTGGCTTCGGCGCGCACCCCGGGATCATTGAGATCCCAGACATCGTGTTCGCAGTAGTATTCGCCCTTGTGGTCGCCGTGATACCAGCCGCGGTAGCCGCCGTAGCCGCCGCCCTTGAGATGCCATCGCGGAGGATGCGTTACAAATGATACTTCGCGCTTCTCGCCGTTTTTGAAAAAGAGCACGATGTCGCCGCCCGCGAGCGTCTGCACGGGGCCCGATGCGTCCCAGCGGAATTCCTGCTCTGTGCGATCGAGTATCCAGCCGGGATCGTGCGGCTGTCCGAATGGTGCGACCTTCTCACCGCTGAAATAGCTGTACTTGCCGGCGGCACGCTCGACGAAGCGCCAGTGCAGCGCGTAGTCGCGGAATTGCGCGACCGACCAACTGAACAGGAACGGCGCGAACGTGGTGCGCCTGGAATCGGAGGAATCGGTGCGAAGCGGGCGGCGCGTGCCCCATGAGCGATCGCGATGGCCCCACCAGTCGTCGCGATTGAGCGCGACCGTCGCTCCATCGATCTGCAGCGTCCCACTCGCGCGGCCGGCCTGGTCAAAGCGGGAGATATCCTGCACGACGTTACCGCCGCTCTCGCGGAAGTCGTGTTCTTCCTCGTGCGGATTCATCGACGCGGCCCATTCCAGGTCCAGGCGCAAGCGCGACGGATTATCGCCGAGGCGGACACGGAAGCGGCGCAGGCCTTCGATCACTTCGACGGAGAGCGGGCCGATTCTTATCTCATCTATATGCGGGCGCAGCGTGCGCGAGGCGCGGAAGTTGTACTGCTTGCCGCCGCGCCATACGGTGACGAATCCATCCTGCACGTTCTTGTTGGGATATTGGCCTACGCCGATGCCGAGAATCGTGTCCCGGTCGCGGACATTGTAGATACTGATGTAGATGCGCTCGGTCCATTCGGGGTTGTCGGTATGGATGTGGTCCATCGTGGCCGGCAACTGATGGCACATCATTTCGTCCCAGCTAGTCAGCATCGCGAAACCTCAGAAACCCAACGCCCTCGCAGCCATGTCGAGGACGACCGGCACCGAATAAGTGGTCCGCGCGAGACGCAGGTCCTTGTTCTTTCCTTCGGCGAATAGTCCCGATGCGCTCAGCCAGAAGGCGGTGCTGCGCATCATGTAGAGAATTTCGTAGTAACGGCAGACTTCCAGGTCGATCTTGAGGCCCGTCAGTTGCTGGTAGTGGTCGAGGAAAAATTCGCGCTCTACCACGCACGACAGCAGCGGCGAGCCTTCGCGATTCAGGTCAGAGAGGACGTACGCGACGTCGTACATCGGGTCGCCGATGACCTGGAGCTCCCAATCGATGATCGCGGCGACCGCGTCGTCTTTGATCATCAGGTTGCCGGTGCGATACGCGCCGTGAACGAATGCGAGCCGTTGCACTTCCGGCGCATTGGCCTTGAGCCACATCAGGAGTTCGGTCAGCACCGGTTCGGGCTTATGAATCGATTGCGCGATGAGACTCTCCCATTTCGCGATTTCGCGCAGCGCGAAGCCGCGGCCGCCTTCAGGAACTCCGATGAAGTCGAGACCAGCAGCTTTCCAGTCGAGGTTGTGCAGAGCCGCGAGCGCCTCCACAAAACTGCGAGGCAGCCGGCCGCGCCTGGCCGCATCGGCATAGAAGGCCTTGCCGGCTTTCGACCATGGATTCGGCGCCTCGCCTTCAACCTTCTCCATCACGAAGAACGGACCGCCGAGCAGCGAGGAGTCTTCCTCGTACCAATACGCCTTGGGCGTCGGCGCGGGCGTCGCCTCCAATGCCTTGATCACGCGGAACTGTTCTTCCAGCGACGAGAGATTGCGGAGCAGGCCGGCGCCCGGGTCCTTGCGCAGGCAGAAACCCTGCCGCATCCGCCGGCCGTCGCGTGTCCAATTCGCATAGAAAGTGTAGATTTCGTGGGACCATCCGCCCGCGGTCTGAACAAAGTCGGACAGCTCGAGTTGATCGGAACCGGGCAGCTTCGACTTCAGATAGCCGGTGATCTTCTCTTTGGCGGACGACGCGCTCATTTCATTCGCCGCTCTTGCCGGTGATCGTGAGTTGGAGGTCGAGAAGCTGTCTCAATGTTTTCCGAATGCGCTGATGGGCGCTCTCAAAAGCAGTCTCTCCAATCTCTCCACGAACTGCGAAGAGCCGTTCGATAAGCTCCGAAACGCCCGCCTCGTCGCGCGACAGCCCGGGGGCAACGCGACCTGGCAGGCCGAGCTTTGGAAGATCGTCGAAGAGCGCATCGATGATGGCCGTCTTCTTTGATTCGCTCGCGCCGCCTTCTTCGATCTGACGCGAGACGAATTCCAAAATCGTCGCGGCCATGTATGCTTGCGCTTTCGGGTACGGTTCGGAAATCGCGGGCCCGATTACATTGCGCAGCGAGGCGACAATCTCACCGATGAGCATCCGGGCCGGCAGCATCGCGGCTCACCTCGCCCAGGCGCCGCTCGCGTCGGATCGATAGCCGATCGCGCGATAGGCGGCATCGACCAGGCTCTGCCCGCGATCGTTCATCAGGATTCCGAAACCCATCTTGTTCATGGTGTACCCGAAGCTCATCCGGCATTCGGGATCGGCAATGCCGAGCGATCCACCGGCGCCGACGTGGCCGAAGGCGGGATCGCCGATGATCAGCGAGCAATGCGCGGCGTTGTCGAGCTTGCGATTGTCCATCGCCTTCATGAAACCCAGCGAAAAGCGCGTCGGAATTCGCAGCGTCGCGTCTTCGTGCGTCGCAACGGAGCATCGCGCCATCCGCTCCAGCGTGTCCTTGCCGACCAGGCGCACGCCGTTGAATTCGCCGCCGTTCGCCAGCGGCTGGTACATCCGCGCGAGGCCCCGCGCGTTGGAGATGCCGTTGGCCGATCCGATTTCGGCGGCATGCGCCTCGCGGCTGTTCACGTTAAAACCGGCCATGTTGAACATGAAGTAGTGCGTCGCGGAGTCCTTCTCGTTGACGGCGGCCTGCGAGATGCGGCTGTTGCGGACTTCGTCGGTGATGGGCGCATAGATCATCGGGGCGACGCGCGGCTCGCGATCTTCGGGCAAGCCGATCGCGAAATCGAGTCCGAGCGGGCGCGCGACTTCGTCTTCGAAGAATTTTCCGAGCCGCTTGCCGGTCGAACGATGCACCATCTCGCCGATCGTCCACGCGAGCGTGATGCCGTGATAGCCGTTGCGAATCCCCGGCTTCCAGAACGGCTCTTCGCGCGCCATCAGGTCGATCATGTAGTCGTAGTCGTAAAATCCGCCAGGCTTGACGGTGGTGCGCAGGTGCGGAAGGCCGACCGAATGATCGAGCATCATCGTAACGATCGCGCCTTCCTTGCCGGCCTGATCGAATTCCGGCCAGTAGCGCTTCACGGGCGCATCGAGGTCGAGAAGCCCGCGATCGGCGGCCATGTGCGCGCATAGCGCCGTCGCGCCCTTGGTCGCGGAGAAGATGATCGAGATGGTGTCGCTGGTCCACGGGGCGCCATCGGGGGCAACCTTGCCTCCCCACAGGTCGACGACGGTGCGGCCTTCAAGCGTGACGCAGCAGCTCGCGCCTAGTTCCTCGCGCTTCTCGAAATTCTCTACGAACGCGTCAGCAACGCCCTGGAACTTGGGATCGATTTTGCCTTCGATCAGGCCGGCGCGGGTGTTTTTGGAAATCGTTTGGTTCGCCATGTAACAACTCTCTCTATGGGTTGAGCGAATATTGCTGCAAAACAGCGACGGCTTACAAACCGGCAGCTACTTGTGTTCGTACCACTGGATTGCGCCTTTCAGGCCGCGCTCTTTCTGCACCGCGCGAATCTCATCGTTGCCGGGACCGAAATGGAAGATCGCATCGAACTCCGCGCCCGACAGCACCGCGGTGCGGAAGCCCTGGATATCCATCGCGCGATTGATTGCGAGCTTCTCCAGTCGCAGCTTCTGCGCGGGAACCTTCGCGACCCGATGCGCGTAGCCGTAGGTTTCCTTTTCGAGAGTCTCCGCAGGAAACGCGCGCGTCGCGAATCCGATCGCCTCGGCTTCCTTGCCGCTGATGCGGCTGCCGGGCAGGAACGCGAGGTACTTGGTGCGATGCGGCCCGACCATCCAGTTCCAGAACGAGCTGACGTAACCGGCGCCGGCGGGAATCGAGGGAAACCCGATGCTCGCGTTCTCGGCGACAAAGATGATGTCGCTGGAGATCGCCATCTGCGAACCGCCCGCGAGACAGTAGCCGTGGACCATCGAGATGACCGGCTTGGGCAGATCGCGTAGGCGCAGCCAGTGCTCGACGTAGTGCTGCAGCGAGCGCTGATCGGAATCGAGCGTGTAGCGTTCGCCGCTACCCTCGCCCATGCTGACGGTCAGATCGTAGCCGGTGCAGAAAGCGCGCCCGGCGCCGCGGATGATCAGAATTTTGATCTCGGGATCTTTTTCGATCTCCGTCAGCGCCTCGCCCATCTCGGCGATCAAGGAGGGCGTCATCGCGTTGAGTTTCTCAGGGCGGTTGAGCGTGAGCGTCCCGATCAGTTCGTGCTTGTCCAGCAGGATATTGCTGAATGCCATGATGGCCTCCGCGCCGCAGGCTGCGCTCTTCGATGAGAAACAATTTGGGGGCGAAGTTGCAACCGGAATCGCGGACGAGCGCCTGAGCACCGCTGCGCGGCGGCAATGCCTATGGAGCCGGGGAAACGCTCAGCCGGGCGCGGTTACATCGCCGCTTCCTTCTTGCGGCGGATGGGTGAGGCCGGCCCATTCTGCGAGGCGCGGGCGGAGCGAGCGGCGGCGCGCATAGAAGAACGCCAGCATCGCGGCGGCGGACAATAGATTGCCGACGACAATCGTGCCCCATCCGAGCTGGTTCAGGAGCGCATCGCTGAGAATCGATGCGAAGCCCATGAAGAAGGCCTGGAACAGCGAGAAGACGAGCAGAAGGCATAACCACAGCAAGGGTTCCTCCAGCGAGGCGGCCAGGCTCGCGACCACGATCCCGAACGCGACGAACACGGCGAAGTGCAGAACCGTATAGCTCATCACGACCGGGCTGGTAGCCGCGATCGTGGCGGGATTGCGCGAACCCGCGAGGATAACGCTGCCCAGCGTCGCGGGCGTGCGGAACGGATTGGAGCCGGAACCGACGTCATAGAACAGGAACCACAGGATCACGACGGTTCCGCCGATCGCACCGGCGGCTGCGCCTTCGGCGAGGATGCTGACCCAAGGTCCGAAGAGCCGATCGCCGAGGCGCGGATGGCGTCCGAAGAAATACGCGACCATCACGGCCGTCGCGAGCAGGTTGCCGACCAGCACGCTCCACCACGAGAGCGCGCTCTGGAACTCGGGACCGAGGAACGTGACGAGGGCGACGAACAGTCCTTCGAACGCGATCAGCACGATCAGCAGCGCGGGCAGCAGAGTTCGCCGATGCTCGGCCGCTTCGAGCATGATCGCGGTTCCGACGCCGAAAGCTACGAACGCGAATACGTGAACGATCGTGTACTCGACAACCAGCGGCAGCGCGGCCCCGCGCGCCGCCGAGTGAAACAGCACGGACGCGAGCAGTGCCGGTGTTTCGAACATCCTGCCGCGCGAGAAATCGAACAGCAGGAACCACAGTGCTACGGTTGCGGCGCCGAGCAATCCGGCCACGGCGCCATCGCGGACAATCTGGCCTTTTGAGTTCATGACGCGTCCCCCCCGAAGGGACCCAGGTTTCGCGCAAACTGCGCGCGCGTCAGCATCGGTGCTGGAAGTAGTTTCAATTCTATCGGCGCATTGAGTTACCGCAAGGCAACCCCAAGATGCTGACAGCCGAAAGCGGGGGACCCGATAACAGTAGCGTAATTCTTGCTGCTACGATTCGCGCCTGCAGAGGATTTCTATTCGATCGTGAGAAAAGGCCGCATATAGATTAAGG
>DATJWT010000043.1:0-5654 GCA_035500975.1 Binataceae bacterium (SeqCode) | reverse complement strand
GTTGTCGGCGGTGCCGCGCTCGTTGGCTACATCGATGAGGCGCTTGCAGGCATCGGTCGAACCTAGCTCGCGGATGACAAATTCTATTTCGGCATCGCGCAGGACGTTGTAAAGACCGTCGCTGCACAACACCAGGCGATCGTCACGCACCAGCGGCATCGAGATGCGGTCGACCGACACGATCAGCTCGTGACCGACGTTGCGCGTGAGCATCGAGCGCTCAGGATGAAACCGGGCCGCATCGTCGCTGAGCAATCCCATCCGGACGCGCTCGCCGGTGACGGTGTGATCCTTGGTGAGCTGGATGATCTTGTGACGACGCACCAGGTAGAGCCGGCAATCTCCCACGTGCGCGGCGGACAGCATGCCGCGGTCGATGGCGACGGCGGTCAGCGTGGTGCCCATCATGCGCAGTTCGGGGACCGCGATGGCGCGGTTATGAATCTCGATATTGGCCTGCTGGACCGCGCGCGCAAGGCGCTTTGCGGCAGGCCAATCGGGAGGACTCTCGCGCCATGCCTGGAGGGTGGTCTCCACCGCCATGGCGCTGGCAACCTCGCCGCCTTCATAGCCACCCATGCCGTCGGCGACGGCGAACACCACGCGATCGGGGCTTTCGATCAGGTGGCCGCACGAATCTTCATTGTCGGGGCGGTTGGTGCCCACGTCGGAAAGGACGGCGATGTCAAAGGCGGAATCGGGTTCGTGCTCGGGCAAGGTTCTTTCAGGCTCTCCTTGGGCAGCGTCAACCCGACAGTTGTAGCAGAAACGGGCAGGGGGCGAGCGGCGCGTCGAAGCCGCTCACCCCCCAGGGGGTTATTTTCACCGGCAAGGCTCTCTCTACGCCGGTGTGGCGACCAAAACCGTCTCCTTTCCACGCTTCAGGAGACGCGCATGGCAACGCGAATCCGAAGGTGTTGTTTTCGTTTGGAGGGATAAGCGCAAGAAAGATGCCGCGGAAAAGGCGCGAGGGACGTGGGGGTGGAGGTGGGTAAGGTGCACATCGGCAGGGCATCTGCTGTGCGAGGGAGCAATGGAGATTGGTGCGAGGCGGGAGTGGAGGGATGATCGCGCTATCGAGGCGAGCCTGTCGGGCGATAGTGGAGATGCGCGCGTGCTACCACTCCCTAACCCCCTCCTTGGAAAGGAGGGGGAATCAGGAGGAGGTGCGGCCGAAGAGGCGGCCGAGACGACTCAGCAATCCGTTGTTGGTCGAGGTGGGGGTGAGTCCGGTTTCGGCGATTATTCGGAGCACAGCGGCGGTGAGGTTGTCGCGGGTGCCGCGTTCGTTGGCGGTGGCGATGAGGCGTTGGCAGGCCGACTGTGCATCGCCGTCCTTCGCAATCTGATCGATTTCGTTATCGAGCAATACGCCGTGCAGGCCGTCGCTGCACAGGACCAGGCGATCGTCGCGCACCAGCGGCATCGTGATGAGATCGATGGAGACGATGAGCTCGCGGCCGAGCGAGCGCTGCAGCGAAGAACGCCTGGGATGCTTGCGCGCCTCCTCCTCCGACATCAGGCCCATCCGCACCCGTTCGCCGACCACGGTATGGTCCTTGGTGAGTTGCGTGATCTTGCCATCGCGCAAGAGATAGAGGCGGCAATCACCGATGTGCGCGGCAGCGAGCATCCCGCGCTCGACTGCGACCGCAGTCGCAGTGGTGCACATCCCGCGCAACTCCGGTACGGCCAGCGCGCGATTGTAGACCTCGATATTGGCGCGCTGGACGGCACGATGAAGACGTTTGCCCACTCCCCAGGTGGCAGGGCTGTCCTGCCATCCCTGCAGGGTGATCTCCACCGCCATAGAGCTGGCGACTTCGCCGCCCTCGTAGCCGCCGACGCCGTCAGCAACGACGAATACCGCGGTGTGATCACTTTCGATGAAGTGCCCGCAGGAATCTTCGTTGTGATCGCGATGCGTGCCGACGTCGGAGAGTGCCGCGAGATCGAACATCGGCTCTGCAGGAGCGGGGTCGGAAGGAATTGGCGGCGTTTGAGTGGCGCTCACGGCAATTCGCGGACAGAAAGATAGCAGAAACAGAGAGGGGGGCGGACGGCATATGCCATCCGCCCCCCGGGTTACAGTCCGATTTGCAGCACTCAGGCCGGCTTCGCGGCGAGGATGGTATCCTTTCCGCGGCGCTTGGAATTGCGCGAGAAGTAAATCGCGCCGTAAACTCCCCACACCACGGAGATCGCGACCGCGATCAGCGGCTCCTTGACGCTGCCGAGACCCTCCATCGGGCCGATGATGTAGAAGGCCATGCAGGCGAAGTTGGCGACCGCGCCGAACACCGGAATGACGACGTGCTTGACGCCATGGAACATATGATGTTCACGGAAGGCGATGATGCAGATCACGTTAGTCAATCCGTAGACCGCGAAGGTGCCGAAGTTGGAGACCAGGGTCACCAGCGACAGGCCGTTGGGGAGCGCGGAGAGCGACGCGTTGGAATTCATCCCGATGGCGTACCAGATGGAGTGCGGCAGAGTTGCGATGGTCTTGTCGTCGGGGGCGGAGCCACCGGCGAAGAAGTAGATCGCCGCATAGGCGCCGATGACGGCCGAGATAGTCGCGAGCGTCCAGATGGCGCGGTGCGGGGTCAGGTTCTCTCCATGCAGGAAGCCGAAGTGCTCGGGCACTTCCTCGTCGCGGCCCATCGCATAGGTAACGCGCGCGCCGGTGTTGATGCAGCTGAGGCTGGTACCAATCAGCGCGAGGAACACGGTGAGCGCTTCGACCAGCATGAAGGCGGTGCCGTGACCACCCAGCATCGCGTTGCCGATGATGGTCATCATATCGCCGATCGGAGCGGCTGACCCTTTCGCATCGCCAAGGCTATAGGCGCTGCTCATGAAGTAGTTCGCCGCGAAATATTCGATCAGGTACATGAACAGGCACTGAATCGTAATCGACAGCAGAACTCCACGCGGGATGTCCTTGGTCGGGTTTTTCGCCTCTTCACCAAGGGCGGTGACCGACTCGAAACCGACCAGCAGAAGGATCGCGATAGTCGCCTGGAGCATCACCCAGCTGAAATGATGCGGCGCGACGACCGACAGCGCACTGGCATGCGACGGAGTATCCGCGTTGAACCCGTAGTGCAACGCCTTGGTGGTGCCGTCGAGGAGCAGGCCGGTTGCGCCTTCCGCGTGACCGAAGCGGTAGGCGATCGCCAGCGCGGAGAAGAACAGCAGGGCGATGATCTGGACAACGTTGATCATCAGGTTGACCATCGTCGACCCGTTCACGCCCTTGTATGCGATGTAGGAAATACCGTAGGCCGCGATGATCGCGACCAAGGCCATGAATACCGGCCCCGGAATGGAGGAATTCATCGTGCTCGGGAAGATCGTTCCGACGATATAGCCGATCATGACGCCGATCGTGGCCATCATCACGCCGGGGTAAACCCAGTAGTAGAGGTGCGAGGCCCAGCCGGTGACAAACTTCGCGATGCGCGCGAACTTGTAAGCGTGGGTCTTGCCCAGGAAGGCCTGCTCGGCAAACAGGTAGGAACTGCCGGCGCCAGGATACAACTTGGACAATTCCGAGTACGAAATTGCCGTGGCGTAGGCGAGCAGGATTGCGGCGAAGATTCCGAACCACATCGACATCCCGGACGGGTAAGCGTAACCCGCCTGAATGACGAACGTGATCCACAGGAATGCTCCCGGGGCGATCAGCGCCATCGCGTTGACCGTGACGCCGGTAAGTCCCAGCGTCGGTACCATCTTGGCTTCGGATTTCTCTGCCATCTTTCCTCCTTAGACTCAGGCTGGGGTTGGGGTCATCCCTCTCAAGGACCAGCCAAGACCATACGAGTGGTCGAGGTGGCCTCATCCGCAAGAAGGATGCCATTGCAATGTCTGAAAAATGCAAAACGAAATGGTAATGCGCGGCTGGATTGCGCTTTTGCGGGTGCCTATGCGTCAGGCATTAGCCCGCCGGATGGTCATCGATTCGAAATGTTCCTGGGGCAACAGCGAAGGAAATGCGGGAAGAGATCCACGCGCGAGGGGAGCGCTGGACAAGCAGGCGTTTCGAAATGAAAGAGAGAACTAGACGGCAGCTTCGCCGTGTTCGTCGGTGCGGATGCGGATCACGTCGAGGATATCGGAGACGTAGATTTTGCCGTCGCCGATTCGACCGGTGCGCGCGCGGCGCATGATTGCCTCTACAACCGCATCGGCTTGCTCGTCGCGGATAATCACTTCGAGTTTGATCTTGGGCTTGAAGTCGATGATGTACTCGGAACCGCGATAGAGCTCGGTACGGCCCTTTTGGCGGCCGAAGCCCTTAACTTCGTAAGTGGTAAGACCGGAGATTCCGACCCGTTCAAGCTCGGCGCGGACCGCATCGAGCGTGAACGGTTTTATAATCGCTTCGACCTTCTTCATTAGGGCCTCGGGGTAGTTCGCAAATAGGGTGCCGCGCGGCGGGTGAGCATTCGGCTGGATTCGGGCCGCCCAAGTGCACGCGTGCTGGGCATCGGCTCATCCGGTAGTCACCAGCCGGGGGAGGGCAAACATTTCAGAAAACATCCATCGTGGGGAAAGCGCCCTCCCCTGCGCTGCAGTGCCATAGGTAGATGGCGGTGCCGATATCGCCGGTCCAGAGCGTGTACCATCCCTGGCCGTAGCGCTGCCGCTGGGCCTTGTACTGGGCGATGGAATACATGGCGAACGAGCGTGCGCGACGAAGCCATTTCCGGTCGCGGGTGCGCATCCAGGCTTTCATCAGGAGGTAGCCGTTGCCGGCGGTGCCGTGGCACAGATTGGGGCCCTTAGAGAGAGGGCCGGCGCGCCAAGTCAGTTCGGAGCCGGCGAGAAACAACTGCTCGAAGCGCGGATCGAATTTATCGGGAATGTCCGCCAGCGAACCGAGAACACCCGGCGCGCCGTGACAGATTTGAACGAGCCACGGGACGGCCATCCCGGGCGGCGTGAAGCGGACGGCGAGCGCGAGCCAGTTCGCGAGATCATCTTCGGTGCACGCGGTTTTGACGATCGCATTGACGGCGCGTTCATAGAGTTCGCGGCGCATCCGCTCGTCGAAGAGATCGGCGCCGTGCAGCAACGCGGCGAGGTTGCCGGTAAAGCCGTGAACGGGACCGAGGTAGACCTGGGGCTCCGACTGATAGACGCGCTGATACCAGACGTAGCAGCCTTGGTCGACGCTGAATTTCCATCGCGCCCACAACTCCCTCGCGCGCGAAAGATACAAATCGCGCCATCGATCTTCTCGGGTGAGATCCCACATGAATGATGCGGCAAGCACTACGCCCGGCGTCCCCCACATCAGTTCGTCGGTGTGAGCCTCGACTTTCGCATCGATGAGGGCGAAGAGGCGATCGGCATCCGATGGTTCTCGAGAGATGCGATATTTCACGAGCAGGATGCCGACCGGTCCCATCAGGAACGACGCCTTGAAGTACGGGGAGGTGTCCTGGGCGATCGAGAGAGTAAGGATGCGATCGAGCGCATCGGCGGCGCCGGGCAGCATCGGGGTGCCCGCCTCGCGATGCAGATAGTGAAGTCCCCAGATTGCGCCGGCTACGCCGTTCCAGATGCCCTTTTGCAAGCCGGCACCATCCTCGCGCGGATGAGTCGGCCAGAACCGCGCGGGATCGAAGGCAGCGACGGAG
>DATJWT010000042.1:0-2520 GCA_035500975.1 Binataceae bacterium (SeqCode) | reverse complement strand
AGCACCCGATCAATCGCCGACCTGTAGATGACCTCGATATTGAGCGCGGGCAGCAGGACGTTGAGCACCAGGAGGCTGCACTGCCGGCGTATCGAATCGACATCAAGGAAGCGATGGAGACTCGCGCCGAGGGCGGCGATGGTGACCAGGGAGAGGAAGACACTCAGCATCGCGAACGACGGCCCGCGTCCGTGACTACTTCCAGACCCGATGCGCGATTTCGGCGACCAGGCGCAACTTGGCTTCCTGCGTCGATTCCGGAATTGGATTTCCTTCCCACACCGTGCCGAACCCGCACTGCGTCGAAAGGCCCATCTGCTCGCGTGGAAAGTAACGCGCTGCCTCGTCGATGCGCTTGCCGACTTCCGCGGCGGGTTCGAGCTCGATTCTCTTGGTCGAGATCAGCCCCAGCACGACGCTCTTCTCTTTCGGCACGTCGCGTAATGGCTCGAACGATCCCGATCGCCAGTCGTCATACTCCAGCAGAAAGCGATCGAAATTGCGCGCGCGCGTGAACACTTGCTTCGCGACCGGGTCGTAGCCGCCTTCGCCGACGTAGTAGCCCTTGTTGTTGCCGCGGCATACGTGGAGCGCGAACGACACTCCGGGAACATCCGCGACCGAATTCACGATATCCATGCCTTCGGTGAGGAGCCGGTCGGGATCCATCCCCTGGTCGGCGAAGTCCTGCTTGCGCCGCTCCGGATCGCACAGCATGCCGAGCTCGGGCGCATCGATCTGGATGTATTCGCAGCCGAGCGCGGCAAGCTCTCGTGCCTCCTGGTGCACGATCGCGGCCGCATCGCGGAACAGGTCGAATGGGTCCGGGTACGCATCGCGAGAGTATTGCGACGACCACCGCAGGGTCATCATCAGCGGGCTCGGCAGGGTGACCTTGAGCGGCTTATGCGCTCGGCGTCGGGCATAGGTGAACTCCTCGTTGGTGAGAGAGCGCGTGCGCGCGATTTTCTCGACCACGGCGTACTGCACCTGGATGTTGGTCTGCTCGCCGGGCTTGCCTTGCTCGTGCGGACGGCGCCATACGCGCGTGAAGGCGGGAATCGGCCTAACGCCGGTGATGACGTCGGTGAGCGGCGCGATGAAATGGGTTCGGCGCATCTCGCCGTCGGTGATTACATCGACGCCGCACTTCTCCTGCAGCGCGATCATTTCGTCGACGGCGCGGTCTTCGCTTTCCTTGAATTCGCGCGTACTGATCCCTTTCGCTTCCCAGCGCTTGCGGGCCTGCTTGAGATACTCAGGGCGCAGCATCGAGCCGATTACTTCCGCGCGGTAGGTCGTAGTCATGGGCATACTCCTGTCCTGCGTCGAACTTGTAGATCAGGTCGGGCAGCCTGGGGTAGCCGAAAAGAGGGCAACGGGCTCAGTGCGGGTTTCGACAAGGTCGCGAGCACTTTCCGCCCGGTTTGATGCAGGTGGCGGGCAGATCGGGAGATGACGGCGATCCGAAAAAGGCTGGAAGGGCGGGGCTTTCTCACTTCAGGCCAGGTGCAAGTGTTAACATTTGCTAACACTTCCGACTTGAGCCGCGTGGCGCTCTGGAAATGACCACATTTGACTACATTTCCGGGGCGACGAACCTGGGCCGGGAGACGCGGCCGCTGCAAGGATCCGAGGCCAAGGCTGTTCGAAGTGAAGTGGTCCATATGGGCAAGCGTCCGCTTGGGCATGATGGTGCGCCGCGGGCATTTTGTTGGCAAATCGAAGGTGAGGCTTGTGGACAGTTATCTACCATCTGTGAACAGAGTTCTCGAAAAGAGAGGGGCGAGCGCAGCGCGCCACCTTCTCCCTGCGGGAGAAGTCCTTTCATGCTTCCTCGGCCAGGTGGGACGAGCCGATTGATTTCAGGCGCGTGAGCAGGACCATCCCGGAGGCGAGAGTCACGATGCCGCAAATCACCACGGATGGTCGCGGTCCGAGGGCGGTGCCCAGGTAGCCGACTTCGAGGGCGCCGAGCGGGGTCATGCCTACGGCCGCGAGCTGATAGCTACTCATGATACGGCCGCGCAGATCGTCCGAAACGAAGAGCTGCACGAGAGTGTTGTTGCTGGCGCGAAAGCTGGTGAGGCCGATGCCGATTACGAATTGAGCGGCGAGAGACAGAGGAATCGATCGCGACAGGCCGAACACCACGATTCCCGCGGCCGACGAAAACAACCCGAGCAGTAGATTGTTGCGGATGCCGGTGGTGGTCATGCGCGAGGCCAGGGTGGCGGCGCCCAGCACGGAACCCAGTCCCTGGATCGCAACCAGGAAGCCATACGTGCGCGCATCGCCATGCAACACGTTGCCGGCGAACAGCGGGACCAGCACGAGATACTGGTAGCCGAAGCCGTTGGTCACCGCGGCGAGCGCCATCTGGTAGAAGAGCGGCCGATGCTTCCAGATGTACGCGAGGCCTTCGCGCAGTTGCTCGATCATTGCAACGCCCGCGCTCGTTACGACCCGGCGCGGAACATCCATGAGGATCAGGCTCCAGATAACGGCGAGGAAACTCAG
>DATJWT010000041.1:0-8548 GCA_035500975.1 Binataceae bacterium (SeqCode) | reverse complement strand
ATCGCTTCGGCGCTCCTCGACGACGGTATCGCCGCCCGGATTTCCATCGGAACCCGGATTCAAAGAGTGAACCTGACGTTTCCTCAGCCGATTCCGGTGGGATCCCATCGACTCCGAATCTCCTTTACCTCGAAGATCAATCAATTCGGCCAGGGCCTCTTTTACGTCGACTACGGCAGTGGCGAAAAACAGCAGCGCATGATCGCCACTCAGCTCGAACCGATGGATGCGCGCAGGGTCTTCCCCTGTTGGGATGAGCCCGCCTTCAAGGCCGCCTTCCACCTGAGCGCCGTGCTGCCCGAGAAGTTTCGCGCCGTCTCCAACATGCCGATAGAAAAAGAGGTCCCCCTTGGCGATGGTACAAAGCGTGTCACCTTTGCCGAGACACCCCCGATGTCGAGCTATCTCTTTGTGCTGGTCGCGGGCGACCTCGATCGGATTGTTGATCGTACCGGCAAGACCGAGATCGGCGTCGTGACCCAGCCCGGCAAGCAGGAGCAGGGTCGCAATGCGCTCGGCACCGCGGTCACCTTGCTCGACTACTACAACGGCTACTTCGGAGTGAACTATCCCCTCCCGAAGCTCGACCTGATCGCGGTGCCGGGAGGTTTCGGCGGAGCGATGGAGAACTGGGGCGGAATAACCTTCTTCGAAGGCATCCTGCTCTTTGACCCGGCCTCGAGCTCCGAGTCGCTGCGCCGCAGGATCTTCTCCGTGGTCGCCCATGAAATGGCCCATCAATGGTTCGGCGACCTGGTAACCACCGCATGGTGGAGCGACCTCTGGCTCAACGAGGGCTTCGCGGACTGGATGCAAGCGAAGGTCGAAGATCGCCTTCACCCGGACTGGGATGTATGGCTCACCGAGTACGGAAAACAGGCCGCGATGTATGCCGATGCGCGCCCGATGAGTCACGCGATTCGTCATCCGGTCTTGAACGAGAGCGAAGCCTCCTCCGCTTTCGACGAAATCACCTATGAGAAGGGTGCAGCCATCGTACGGGTGCTCGAGAACTACGTCGGCGCCGACGCCTTTCGCGAGGGAATACGCGGCTATATCAAGGCGCACGCCTATGGCAATGCAACCACTGAAGATTTGTGGCGAGCACTGGAGCGTCAATCCGGCGCCGGGATCGATGCCATCGCGCGCAGCTACACCGATCAGCCCGGCCTGCCGCTGATCACCGTCGATGAAAAATGCGATGGCGAGCGGCTATCGATCGTGCTCAAGCAGGAGCGCTTCACTATTCACGATCCCGACGCCAGGCCCGCCCTATGGCAGGTACCGATCAACTGGGGCGTCGCGCACGCGAGCAAACCCGGTGGCGCCACGCTCCTGCGCGACAAGACTTCCACCATAGCCGCCGGGCCGTGTGGCGAACCGGTTAAACTGAATTTCGGCGACGTAGGTTACTACCGAACCCGGTACGATCCTGGAACGCTCGCGGCGTTGACCGCGGCCATCGAGCAGATGGCTCCCGCGGATCGTCTTAACCTGCTTTCCGACTACTGGGCGCTGTTGGAAGCGGGCAGTGCCTTGCCACCCGACTATTTCGGTCTGGTCGAGGGAGTAGCCGCGGACAATCAGCGCGCAATTTGGCGCGAGGTGACCAGCGTGTTGCTCGATATCGATCGATTGGAACGTGGCCTGCCCGGGCGACTCGCATTCCAGGCCTATGCTCGCGGCATCCTGGGCCCCGTGTTTCAGCGCGTCGGATGGGATCCTGCGCCCAACGAAAAAGAAGACACGGCGATGCTGCGCTCGACGCTGGTCGGTGCGCTCGGCTATCTCGAAGATCCCGCCGTTGTGGCCGAAGCGAAACGCCGATTCGATCGTTTCCTGGCCGACCCCGCATCGCTGAACGTCAACCTGCGCGATGCCGTCATGGATGTGGTAGGACGCCATGCCGACCAGGCCACCTACAACGCAATTCGAAAGCTTGCCCGCACGACGACTAACGCTCACGACCGCTTCCAGTATTACGCGGCCCTGGCGGGAGCGAGCGATCCTCGCTTGATCGAGCAAACGCTGGCGATGACGCTGACCGATGAATTGCAGCCCGAGCGAGCCTCCACGCTAATCCGTATCGTGGCTGCCGGGGAGCATCCCGAGCTCGCGCTTGAGTTTGCCAGGAAGAACTTCGATGCGCTCGCGGCCAAACGCGGCCCCGATTTCCGCGCCTTTTTCATGTCCGGGCTGATGGCGAACTTCACCGAGGCTTCCTATGCCCGCCAATTGGTGGACTTCAGGCCCGTACACGAAACCTCGGGGGGTCGGATAGAAGCACTGCGCGCGGAAGCGCGGATCAACGAGTCCGCCGACTTCCGCGCACATCAAATCCCGGAAATCGACGAGTGGGTCAAAGGCCGGCTCAGCGCTTCCCAGCCGAGTCCGACTTCATGAGCTTCACTCGCCCTTGAATTTCGCCGGACGCTTCTCCAGGAACGCGCGCACCCCTTCGGCGAAATCGCTCGTGCTCCCCGCGATACGCTGCATCTGCCGCTCGAGGTTGAGCTGCTCCTCGTAGCTGTTGTCGGTGCTCTCCCAGTACAGCCGCCGAATCAGTTTGAGCGATACCGTCGGACCGCTGGCGAGGTCCGCCGCAAGTTCTTTCGCCTTGGGCATCAGCTCCGCATCGTCAACCACGCGGCTGATCAGCCCCCATTCCAGCGCCTTCTCCGATGGCAATCGCTCTCCGAGCAGCGACAACTCCATCGCGCGCGCCTTGCCGATGAGCCGCGGGAGAATCCACGTCGATCCACCATCGGGAACCAGCCCGATACGGCGAAAAGCCTGCAGGAAATACGCCGAGCGCGCGCACATGCACAGGTCGCCCATCAGTGCGAAGCTCATCCCAACTCCTGCCGCCGCGCCGTTCACCGCCGTCACGATCGGCATGGGCAGTTCCCGCAATCGTCGCAGGAAGGGATGATAAAGCGTCTCGAGCACCGAGCCCGCATCGCCCGAGCGCGATCCCTCGCCGCGCGGCTGAAGATTCGCCCCCGCGCAGAATCCCCGTCCCGCACCCGTTATGAGCAGGCAGCGCGCCCCGTTCTTGCGATCTTCCACATGATCCAGCGCGGCCATCAGCCCGCCCAGCATCTCCTGCGAGACGGCGTTCATGACCTCAGGATGGTTGAGGGTCAGCAGCGCGACGTTGCGGTCGATTTCCAGTTTTATGCGTTCAAAATCCATGGCGTCCTTTTACCAGTCCGGTCCGCTGCCTGCCACGCTCGGAATACCCGTATGCGCCGTCAGACCGCCGTCGACCACGATGGTGGTTCCTGTCACATAGGAGGCTTCGTCCGACGCGAGAAACAGTACCGCGTTGGCGATTTCGATTGGCTCTCCGTAGCGACCCATCGGAATCGCGGCCTCCGTCAGCCTCGCACCCTCCGGAAGCGCCCGGCGCGATTTCAGTATCGGCGGGGTCAGAATCGCCCCCGGGCACACTGCATTACAGCGAATTCCCTTGCGCGCGTACTCGATCGCGGTCGCGCGCGTCAGGTTGATAACTCCCGCCTTCACCGCGTTGTATGCCCCCAGGCCGTAGTCTCCCGCCAGTCCCGACACCGATCCGGTATTGATGATGACCCCTGTGCGCTGCCCGACCATCACCTCCAGCGCGCATCGCGTCGCGTACCAGTATGCCGTCAGCCCGATATCCACCGTCTTGCGCCAATGCTCCAGCGACATCTCCCCCACGTGCCCCGTGTACAGCCGAATCGCGTTGTTGTGCAGGATGTCGAGCCGGCCGAACTTGCCGGTCGCGAACTTGATCATGTTCTCGATTTCGGGCGGATTGCCCACGTTGGCGTGCAGCGCCTCCGCGACCCCTCCCGCTTTGCGGATTTCGCCGCTCACCCGGTTGGCGCCTTCCTCATTCAAATCCGCCACCACCACCGCCGCGCCCTCGGCCGCCAGCCGCTTCGCTGTCGCCTCGCCGATACCCGATCCCGAGCCGGTAATCAGCGCAACCTTGTCCTTGAGTCTCATCGCACGGCACCTCTTGTGACAGCTTCTAGCAGGCCCGGTATTCTTTGGAAAAACGCTTTGGATAAGCGAGGTCTGCGATGCGCTCACACACCAGGTACCTGACGATGAACGTCCCGGCGCGGATGGATTTCGTGAATATCACCGGCGAGGTCGAAGCCGCCGTCAAGGACAGCGGCGTGCGGGAGGGGCTGTGCCTGGTGAATGCGATGCACATCACGGCATCGGTCTTCATCAACGACGACGAGCCCGGCCTGCACGAAGACTACAAGCGATGGCTCGAGGCGCTCGCTCCGTTCGATCCGAGCCCGCAGCGCTACCATCACAACCGTACCGGCGAAGACAACGGCGATGCGCACCACAAGCGCCAGGTCATGGGTCGCGAAGTCGTGGTCGCGGTGACCGGGGGCAAGCTCGACTTCGGTCCGTGGGAGCAAATCTTTTATGGAGAATTCGACGGCCGCCGTCCCAAGCGGGTCCTGATCAAGGTCATCGGGGACGGTGACTGAGGGTTGCTTTGCGAAGGCTATCCCAAATACTCTTCTGTGCGTCCGGGAGCGGAAACTCCTGCTTGGGGGAGGAGAAGACATGTTGCGATATTTCTGGTTGACGTTGGCTATCCTGGTGTTCGCCGCGGGCTCGGTGTTCACCGGATCGAACGCGCTCGCCGATGATCAAATGATCGAGGTAGAGCCCGACTACGTCTGCAAGTGCCAGTTCAAGAAGGTCCCCAACATCGCGGGCAATTATTCCGGTACGATCAATGCCGGTAACGTCGAGGACGACGTCGGCGGAACCTTCATGGTGAATCTGACCCAGCGTCGCGCTCATGTCGAAGGTAACTGGAGTGTTTCCTACTCCGACGGTTCGAGTGATAACGGCACGGTGACGGGTACCGTCAAGCAGAAGGTGGTCAGGCTCAACTTCAAGAGCTCCATTCCAAAGTGCAAGTTCAGCGGAACGGCAAAGATCGGCACCAACAGCCTCGATGGCGGATTCTTTGGCACCCGCCGTTGCCTCTTCGACAGCGCGACCTATTCGATTGACGATTGACGATGGAGATCTCGAGCGGCTATTTGTCGGCGGAGTTCGTCACTGATCCCGCTCAAGGTGAAGCCCGTCTGGACGACCCTTACTGCCTCGTCGTTCAGGGCCGGGTCACTTCCATGCGGCACATCCTCGGCGTCCTCGAAGCGGTGGCAAAGTCCGGCCGTCCCCTGCTGATGATCGCCGAGGACCTCAACGGCGAGGCGCTCGCAACCCTCATCGTGAACAAGCTTCGCGGGAGCCTGCGATGCTGCGCGGTGCGCGTCGCCGCAAGCGATGCGCACGGCTGGGATGCGCTCCGCGACCTCGCTGCCGTCACCGGCGCGGCAATCGTGGCCGAAGACGATGTCCCGATGGTGTCGCTCAGGGACCTGGGCAGCGCCGCAAGCGCAATCGTCACCGCCAACCGCACCACCATCCTCGGCGGCGCCCTTCTGAACTGAGCCTTTCTTCCCCGGCTTCAACGCGCACGACGGAATTGCCGTAACACCAAGTTATTGTCACAAGTCGAAAAGTGCCCTAGACTTACCCGTGAAAGGGGCGGCCAATGGCGCGACGTGTTGGACTTGTCGGCTGGTTGGGAATGTTCTTCGCTGCGGCGGCGATCCCGGGTTTCGGCGGATTGACGCTTGCGCAAGAAAATCAGCTTTCGGATGCGAGCTGCCAACCCACGCAAAATCGATCTTTTCTCCAGTGCGGCAGGATTCCCGATATTTCGGGAAACTACACCGGTTCGTTAACGGACGCGGATAGCGGGCGCGGAACTATTACGTTGACTATCGAGCAGAAGGGAACCCACATCACGGGCCTCTGGGGCACTTCGTACCCCAACGGAGAAGGCAACAGCGGCGCTTTAACGGGAACCGTGTCAAAGAAGGCCGTGCATGCGAAACTGACCACGCGCATCGCGCACTGCTTCTACACCGTTCTGGTCAGTATTGGCCCGGACAGCTTTCAGGGAACTTTTGCCGATAGCCGTCGCTGCCCGGTAGAAGATAGCGGTACCTTCACGATTCCTCGCTCGCAACAGTAAACCGTCGACGCCAAACGAAACCTCCCCCGTGAGCGGGGGAGGACGCCGCGCATCTTTTGCGCGGCAGGAGAGGCTCCTTTGTCAGCCCGCCAGCGGCGCGCGACTGAGGAATTCCGTTCTTTCTCTTGGCTGCGTGGCACACCTAGCCGGCTAGCGTTTTGTCCCGGACCAGCACGCCTTCTTCGTAGAGCTTCTTGATCTCCTCACTGCTGACGCCCGCGAGTTCTTTCAACACCCGCTCGTTGTCCTCGCCCAGCAGCGATGCGCGCACGTCGCTGCGATCCGGCCATGCCGAGAACTTTACCGGCACCGCCGTTATCGCGACCTTGCCGATCTGCCGGTCCTCGACCCATCGCACCGTCTTGCGCTCGTTCAGATGTGGATGCTTCACCGCCTCGTTGATCGACAGCACCGGCGCGCACGGCACCCGTTCCGCATCCAGCACCGCGATCGCCTCGTCGCGCGTCGCGAATCCCGCGAGCCACTTCTCGATTTCGTCGCGCAGCTCCAGCCGGTTGTCGCGCCGCCCGCGCGCCGAGTTGAAGCGCGGATCTTCGCCCAGTTGCGGCATCTTCATCGCCCGCAGCAACTGCGGCCATTGATGCGGCGTCACCGCCAGCAGCACGTACTCGTTGCCGCGATAGTGGAAAATCCCCGTCGTCCCGCCGTCGGGATGTATCGCGCCGCTGCGCGATGGACGGAACTTGTCGCCGCGCAATGACACCAGCGGCACGCGCTTTTCGTGCATGTGGAAGTACGTGTCCAGCAGCGATGCGTCAAGGTACTGCCCCTCTCCGGTGCGCTCGCGATGGAGCAGGGCGAACCCGATCGCCATCGCCGACGCGACCCCGGTCGAGATGTCGCCAATCGCCATCGTGGTCAGCGCCGGCGGTCCATCCTCCTCGCCGATACCGTCAGTGACCCCCGCGTATGCCTGCCCGACGAAATCGTAGCCCGGTTTGGAAGAAAGCTGCCCGGTCTGCCCGGCCATCGAGATCGAGCACATGATGATCTTCGGATTGATCTTCCTGACGTCTTCGTAAGCAAAGCCCATCCGCTTGATCACCCCGGGCGCGAAGTTCTCCACCACGATGTCGATCTTCGGGAGCATCGACCGCACCAGCTCCTTCGCGCGCGGATTCTTCATGTCGATCGCGAGGCTGAGCTTGCTGTGATTGTGCTGCAGGTAATAGGTGCTGTGGCTGGTGCCCTTGTACTTCTCGTCCAGCGGCTTCAGCCCGTCGGCACGCACCCTGTCTCCATGCGGAGCCAACTCCACCTTGATAACCTCGGCGCCCATCTCCGCCAGCAGCCGCGTGCAGGTCGGCCCTGCCACGAACTGGGAAAAATCCAGGACCCGGTATCCTTCAAGCATCCGCGGTGCAGCCATGTAAGAACCTCCGATGCGGTCCTCGCTCCAGGACCGCTGACAGCATAATAGAAAGGGGAGGGGCGCTGCGCCAGAATCGCGACGAGCGCCGAAACGAGGGCACCGTGTCAGTTACCGAACATATCGCCAAGACTTCTCGCCACACGACTTTCTACCTGGCTGACGGACCCGAAGATGGTCCCGCGATTATCTTCATCCACGGATGGCCCGAACTCTCGATTAGCTGGCGGCATCAGCTGCCCGCCCTGGGCGCCCTGGGCTTTCGCGCGATCGCTCCCGATATGCGCGGCTATGGACGCTCGTCGGTTTACTCCCGCTCGCAGGACTATGCGCAGGAACACATCGTCCGCGACATGGTCGAGTTGCTCGACTCAATCGGGCGCAAGACCGCCGTTTGGGTCGGCCACGATTGGGGCAGCCCCGTAGTCTGGAACTTTGCGGCCCACCATCCGGAGAAATGCGATGCGGTCGCGAGCCTGTGCGTGCCGTATCACGCCATCGAGCTCGGCCTCGATCACGTTATCTCGCTGGTCGATCGCAAGATCTATCCGGAAGCCGAGTATCCCGCCGGGCAGTGGGACTACATGCGGCATTACGAGGAAAACTTCGCCGAGGCGATCGCCCCGATGGACGCCAACGTCTACAAGTTCGTGAAGCTCGCCTTCCGCAAGGGCAACCCGGCCGGGGAGGGCAAGCCCGCCGCAACCGCGATGGCGCGGCGCAATCGCGGGATGTTCGGCGGCAGCATTCCCGACCTGCCCCGCGACAGCGACGTGGTCAGCGAAGAGGACCTGTGCATCTATGCCGCCGCGCTCGAGCGCAACGGCTTCTTCGGCCCATCGTCCTGGTACGTCAACCACGCCGCGAACGCCGAGTACTTCAAGAGCGCGCGCAACGACGGCTACCTCGACATGCCGGTGCTGTTCCTCAACGCGCAATACGATTACGTCTGCGAATGCACGCATTCACGGCTGCCGGAGCCGATGCGCAAGTACTGCCGCAACCTCACCGAACTGACCATCCGCAGCGGCCACTGGATGGCCCAGGAGAAACCGCGCGAGGTGAATGCCGCCTTGGTGCAGTGG
>DATJWT010000040.1:0-4636 GCA_035500975.1 Binataceae bacterium (SeqCode) | reverse complement strand
CAGTGCCTTGATCTGATGACGCCACGAGTACCAGAGTTCGGGAAACCCATGACACATGACGACGGGGAACCCTTCTCCGGACTCGGCGACGTGCATCCTGATGCCGTTGGTTTTGACGAAGTGATGCTTGATTTCAGGCATGGCGGAAACCTCGGCAGCATAATGAGCGAAAGTCGAGCAGCAGGCCAGTCAACAGAGTCGTCGTGAGAGTCGAGCGGAAATGGTGGAATCCACCCTTGTACCACTCCCTCGCCCCCTCCTTGGAAAGGAGGGGGGACCCGGAATGGCTGTTTGACAATTCGCGTGGCACCGCCCTATTTTCGAGAGCTAACCCCTCAAAAACAGACGGGCGGAGGTGCCCACCATGAGCCGAGATTTTGAGTTCAAAGCGTTGCTGCGCGCGTATCGCAGCGGAGTCATCACCCAGCAGACCTTCGAGAGCGAGATCGCGCTGCTCGAGAACGGCGCATCCAACGGCAACGGGAACGGCGCCGGGTTCAAGGCATTCGGCCGCACTTACAAGTGCGAGCGCGATGCGGTCGTCAGCTTCATCGACAAGGTCCGCGCCGGCGAGGCGAACGGCGGCCAGGCGTTCGCGGCGTGGGCGGAAGTTTGCACCACGGACTGCATCAAGACCGGTATCCGGATGATCGCGGAGCGCGAGGCCTATCATTCACGCGTGTTCGCGAAGCGCCTGGCCGAGCTCGGAGGGCAGCAGCGCGCCGATGTGACCGAGGATGGCCGCAAGTTCACGGCCTATCTCGGCGATCCCAATATCCCGGACAACGTGAAGCTGCTCCGCTTTGTCGAGCGGGTCGGAAAGCCGGAAGATGCGATCAAGCCGATTTGCGAGTTCCAGGCGCTGCTCAAGGAAGACCTGGGCACCAAGGAAGCGCTGCGCCTGTTCGCCGAGGACGAGCTCTCCTCGACCAAGTGGATCTACGAGTCGTGCGCGGCCCTGAATCCGGATGTCGCAGCAAAGTCCGCGGAAAAATCCGCTTCTATGTAAGAGAATCGATTGTTCCGAAATGCGAGCGGGGCCGCGATGCGGCCCCGCTTTTTTGTTGCCTGCGATTTACGGGCGATGCCGGCGATTCGATCAGTGCGCGGGTGAAGGCGCCGCCGCGGGAGCGCCATGACCCATCATCCCGCCGCCCATCGGCATGTTCATCTTCCGCTCGGTATAGCCCGCGGGGACAGCAAAGGTGTCCGCCGGCAGCTTTTGCTCTTCAACCTTGGTGACTTCCGTATGGGTCACCACCGGCTTCATGTTGGCCATCTGGGCCGCGAGCTTTTGCTGCTGCTCGGGTGTCAGGTTGGGAATCCTCATGGTGTTCATCTTCACCGTCGAGTCTGACGCGAGTGGGATGCCATCCGGAAGGTTGCTGGATGGAACCACTCCCTTGAGCTTCGCCCCCATCGCCTTCTGGAACGCGGTGAACTCCTTCGCTCCCGGGGCCGAAGTGGAAAAGCACTCGGTCACCGTGTAGTCACCGCCCATCGACGATCCCGTGCCGGAGTAGTCGTTGCAGCTATAGCCCAGGACTTTGCGCGAAGTGGACTCCTTCTTGAACTCCGGCGCTCCGCCCGCATGCGCCATCGAGGCCATCGCGCCGGTGGGCGGGAACGGCAGCTTGATGTAGGAGTTCTGGGCGGGATCGATCAGGTACATCGCGCCGGAATCGAGGTCGGTAATGACCACGCGGTCGTTGGTGACCATCTTCTGCTTGTTGCCCTGGACCATGATGGTCGTGTCGCTCTTGCGCTGGCCGAACTGCCCGTTGGCAGTCTGGGTTTGCGTGATGACGACTCCCGCGCGGGCCGGCGCGGCGGCTAGTGCAGCCGCCAGTGCGGCAACCGCGACAAAAGTGGTCTTGTTCATGATTGATAGTCTCCTTGCGCTCGTTGAACTTTCAGCACCTCGGCAGCCGGCGCAATCACGGCAACCTTGGTGTCTTGTCCTCTCTCCACGAAGATTCGATGAATCATCAGGCTGACCAGGCCCAGCAGCACCCAGACCATCTCCTTGACGCGCCGCAGGAATCCGATGGCGAACCCCACTCCGGGCGCATAGCCGAGGACCGCAAGGATCAGCGCCTTGCCGCCCTCCTGGCTGACCAGCTTGGCGGGGATCAGGAACGTCGCGCGCTCGAGCAGCAGTCCCACGCCTTCGACCAACAGGGCGATCTGAAATGAGCCGGGCTGATGAAGCAGATGAAGCAGCAGGTAGATTTCGATTGGCCCGAGGCTCCAGGCTACCAGGTAGCAGAAAGTGGCGATGAAGAAACGGGCGCGATGGTGCGCATAAAAGTCGATCAGCAGGCCGTCCGCCTCATCCGCGGAGGCCCTGAGGTCATCGCGATTGATGCCGCCAATCTCGAAGTGAGCGGCGGCGCGCCAGAGATGAGAAAACGGATGCTTTTGCTGAACGAAGAAGAATCCGCCCGCCAACGCCAGCGCGATCGCGAATCCACCGACGATCGGCCAGAGCAGTACGCCGCCCGGAATCATGTGCAGCGAAATGACAATCGCGAGGGTGATGAAACCAATCTGGCCGACGACCTCCGCCAGCGCCGAGATGAAGACGGTGGCAAGCCCGAACGGCATCCGCAGCTTCTGCCGCACCATCATCGCCATCACGAATTGCCCGCCCAATTGCGCGGACGGGGTCACATAGTCCACCGCTTCTCCCGCGATACGGGTGAAGAACAGTTGCGTCATGCTCAGCGTGGGCGGGCAGTCATAGATTGTCACCCGCCATCCGATCGCGTTGACGAAGCGCGCGACCGTCTCCAGCGAAATGGTCAGCACGAGACCCCATCCGGCCAGCTGAACATAGGAGAGGATTTGGGCGGTTCCGAAGTGGCCCAGGAACCACGCATAGAAAGCGAGCGAAAGAATGATGAGGATGGTTTCGAAGCGGCGCATCAGTACATGCCGCCCAAACCAAGGATCGCGCGGCGGCGCTCGGAGCATTGTTTCAGCGTCGGCGGGGACGCGCAACCCAGCGTTGTGTCCGCATACGTTGACAGTTGAGGCTATACGAAGCCAAAATTTGCCCACGCGTGCGAAGTGTCGATCGGTCGAGAAGATAGTGACACACTGCATCATCTCCGCCTGCGCTCATGCCTGTTCTAACTGAAGACTGAAGCATCCAGATGGGTCTGCATCGCGTAATTCGCCGCTACCGCAAGAAAGGCGGTTCCGCCGCGTTCAGGTACGTATGGCGGTTGCAAAAGAACAACCTAATCCGGCTGGCAAACCTGGTCGGTCCCAGGCGCAAAAGCTGCCCTTGCTGCGGATGGGCCGGGATGCGCTTCCTTGACTACGCGGGCCATCGCCAGAACGGCATCATCTGCCCGCGATGCGGCAGCCATCCGCGCCATCGCGCGCTCTGGATGATGCTGGCCGAGGAGATCGCGCGACTGCGCCCGGGAAGCGCCGTGCTGCACGTATCCGCGGAGCAGAATCTGAGGCCGGTGTTCGCGCGCCGCGACGATCTTCGCTATGTGACGACCGATCTGAAGCTCAAGAGCGCGATGGTGCGCGCGGATGCGACGCGGCTGCCGTTTCAATCCGGCTCCTTCCATATGATCGTGTCGAGCCACACGCTCGAGCATATCCAGGATGACGGCGCGGCGGTCGCGGAGTTCGCGCGGGTGCTGGCACCCGGAGGGCAAGCGATCATCATGGTGCCGACCAGCCGGGAGTGGCGAACCAACGCGACCAGGGAGTTTGGCGCGCCGGACAACCAGGAAGGCCATTGGCGGATTTACGGATACGACTTTGCGGCGCGCTTGGAGAGTGCGGGGCTGGAGAATCGAACGATCGGGACGATGGAGCTGGTGCCCGCGGACGTCGCGAAGAGCTGCGAGCTGGATGATGATGCGGTGTTCGTCGGGCGCAAGCGGATCCGATCGCCGTGGCCGCAGCGCGTGCCGGGAAGAGGGGTCACGCGGCGGCCGGTTGGGTAGAAGCCGGGCCGCGAGCGAACGCTTCGATTCAGCTTGAAGTTGTTTGCGACCTTTCTACCACTCCCTAGCCCTCTCCTAAGATAAGGAGAGGGGATCGGAGATGGATTTGCGGTCGGCTTCTACTTCTTCGAACCATCGCGCCAATCGCTTCGTCATGCGCAGAACACGGTCGGGTTCTACGGCGGCGAGATCGTTGCGTTCCATCGGGTCGGCTTCGATATCGAACAGTTGCGCCGGCGGTGGCTCTGGATGCGCACGCTCGGGAAGCGGGCTGCAATCGATATCCGGATGATTTTCCGGATGGTATTTGGCGTCGACATCGGCGGCTAAGTCTTGCGGCCTCACCGACATCAACTCGCGAATCGCGGGACGGACCAGTTTCCAGCGGCCATCGCGCATGGCGGCGTTGCATTCGCCGTCGGGCGCATAGCGGTTCCATTGCCAGAAACGCTCCTCGGGCACCTTGCCGTGATCGGCCTGAAGCAGCGGCGCGATGTTGAGACCGTCGAGCGTGCGATCGCGCGGCGGCTCGATTCCCGCCAGCGCGCAGAGCGTGGGCAGCCAGTCGGTGAAATGAATCATGTCGGTGAGCTGACGTCCGCTCGCCAATCCCGCCGGCCACCGCATCACCATCGGCAGGCGAATCCCGCCCTCGTACACGA
>DATJWT010000039.1:0-4551 GCA_035500975.1 Binataceae bacterium (SeqCode) | reverse complement strand
ATCTGCTATCGTTCGCGCCTCTGAGTTGAGCACGATGCGCGCCCTTATCATCTTCCTGGCGACCGGCGTTTACAGCGGGTATTCGCCGATCGCTCCGGGAACCGCCGGCTCAGTCGTTGGCCTGGTGCTGGTCTGGTTCGTCACCGGACCTATGTGGGCCCATTCTCCCCTGCTCACCCTGGTCGTGTTCGCGGTCGCATTTGCGATCTCGTGCTGGATCTCGGGACGTGCCGAGGAAATCTTCAACGAACCTGACAGCTCGAAGATCGTGATCGATGAAGTCCTCGGGATGGCGGTCACGATGTTCGGGAATCCGATTACCATCGCCTGGATGCTGGCGGGTTTCGTGCTGTTCCGGGTCTTCGACGTGCTGAAGCCCTGGCCGGCCGGCATCATCGACCGCCAGGTGCCGGGTGGGACCGGGGTGATGCTCGACGATTTCGCGGTCGCGATCTACGCGAATATCATTCTACAAGTTGCGTGGCGTCTGCTCGCGCGTTGAGAGGAGTCCTCCATGATTGAACGAGCCGTAATCATGTCCACCGGCGACGAAATCATGACCGGCAAGGTCGTCGATACCAACTCCAACTACCTGGCAGACAAGCTGGTCGAAAACGGCGTAGACCTCGTCGCGGTGCTGACGACCGGCGACGTGCCCGACCGCCTCGAATGGGCCTGGCGCACCGCGATCGCGATGAGCGATGTGGTTATCTCAACCGGTGGAATCGGCCCCACGGTCGATGACCTCACGACCGAGACCGTCGCGCGTATCGCGGGCGTCAAGCTGGTGCGCGACCAGGCCTCGGTAGACCACATGAAGCGCCTGTTCGCGACCATCAATCGCGTCATGCCCGAGAACAATCTCAAGCAGGCGGACTTTCCCGAGGGCGCGGAAGTTATTCCAAATCCTCTCGGCACCGCGCCCGGCTTCCGCATGCCGGTGACGATCAATGGCCATACCTCACAGCTCATCGTGCTGCCCGGGGTTCCCCGCGAGATGAAACCGATGATGGAGAACTGGGTCGTCCCATGGATCCAGCGCAATCGCGGAACCGACAAGGTGATCGCGATGCGGATTTTCCAGACTTTCGGGATGAGCGAGTCCGCGCTCGATGAGGCGGTTGCGGGGCTTATCAAACCTGACGAAGCGCGTGTCGGCCTGCGTGCGAGCTTTCCGCAAATCTCGCTGCGGCTGACGGTCGAGGGCAAACCGGGCGAAGCCGAGCGCAAGCTCGAGGAGCTCGCGCAGCGGGTGCGCGGCAAGATTTCCGAGTTCGTATTCGCCGAAGGCGAAACTTCGATGGAAGAAGTCGTCGGGCAATTGCTGATAAAGAAGAAGCTCAAGCTCGCGGTCGCGGAATCGTGCACCGGCGGTCTGATTGGCCATCGACTCACCAACGTCGCCGGTAGCTCGAACTACCTGATTGGCGACTTCGTGACCTACTCCAACGAAATGAAGCAGGCTCTGCTCGGCGTTTCAGACGAGACGCTCCGAACGGTCGGCGCGGTGAGCGAGGAATGCGTGCGCGAAATGGCCGCGGGAGCGCGCAAGCGCGCTGGCGCCGATGTCGCGATCTCGACTTCGGGGGTTGCGGGCCCCGACGGCGGCACGCCGGACAAGCCGGTCGGCACGGTGTGCATCGGGATGGACTCCGAGCGCGGGCAGGTTTCGCGCCGCTACCAGTTCCGCGGCACCCGCGACTGGATCAAGCTGCTGACCTCGCAGGTCGCACTCGACTGGATACGGCGTTACGCGCTGGATCTACAGATCGCTGAATCGGCGCTGTTCAGAAGATAGATCGCGATTGCCGCCTTTCAGCGCGAACGAATCAGCATCACCGTGTAAGTGCATTCCTTCCGCTGGCGATTCTCGTACCGGCAATCGCTCGGCGGCCCGAGCGTCAAATGGTCTCCGGCGTGCAGCTCGTGAACCGCCTTGCCTTCGACAAAATGAAGCACGCCCTTGCGCATCCAGATCTGATGATCGGTAAACGCGTAAGCTTCCTTCGGAAATGCCACCCTTGCTCCTGCCGGCAGGGTAACCTCGGTGATCTCCACCCGGCCCCGCCCCGGAGGGCAAACCGTGCGGCGGAGATAGCCGGTCGCGGGATCGCGCCAGATTGATTGCTCGGCCCTTCGGATCACTCGGCTGGGCATCGCCGGTTGATCTTCCAGCAGGCTCGACATCGTCATGCCGAATGCGCCGCTCAGCCGCCCCAGTAGCGCCGCGGTCGGGCTCGCCTCCGCGCGCTCGACCTTGCTGATCATGCTCTTGGAAATCGCGGCGCGGCCCGCAAGCTCCGTGATCGACCATCCGCGCCGCTCGCGTTCGGCGCGCAGCCGACGCGCTAGACTTTCACCCGCCGTCTCCACTATCATCCCTTTTCAATTCCACTATAGAGAACGAGGCGGAAAATGGAAGTCCGTGATGCGACGCTCGACGATCTGCCCGGCATCCTGGAAATCTTCAACGCTGCGATCGTGAACACCACCGCGGTCTGGAGAGATGCGCCCGAAGACCTCGCGACGCGCCGCCGCTGGTTCGAAGCGCGGGTGTCGCGCCAGTTTCCCGTCCTGGTCGCTGCCGAAGATGAACAGGTGCTGGGTTTTGGCTCCTACGGCGACTTCAGGATGTTCGATGGCTACCGGCACACGGTCGAGCACTCTGTCTACATAAGGGGCGATCGCCGCCGCGCCGGTCTTGGCCGCGCTCTGCTCCAGGCCCTGATAGAACACGCCCGCGCGCATCGCATGCACGCGATGATCGGAGGCATCGAGGCGTCCAATCACGCGTCGCTGGCGCTTCACGCGGCGCTAGGATTTCGCGAGGTCGCCCGCATGCCGGAGGTCGGATGCAAATTCGGCCGCTGGCTGGATCTGGTTTTCGTTCAGCTCCTGCTCGACTCACGCGCAACGCCTGCGACGAGTGGGGTCTGATCACGCCGCGCTCGTCGCGGCCTCAAATTCCCGACTCGGCTGCAGTTTCCAGTCCGCGCCGCCCAAAAGCTCGAGGACGTTGCGATGGAACCTGAGAAGGCTGGGGCGATGGCCGGAACTGAGAAACGGAATCCCGCTTTCGTGCAACAGTTGGTACAAGCGCTGCTCGTTGGTTGGGTCGAGAGCGCTGGTTGCCTCATCGAGGAAAGCATAGTCGGGATGGTTGAGCAGAAGGCGAGCGAAAGCGAGCCGCTGCTGCTCGCCTGGCGAAAGGACGTCGGCCCATGACCGCTCTGCATCGAGTCCGCCGAATCGATCGCACAGGTCCGGAAGATTGACCTGGTTCAGCAACTCACACAGCTCTTCATCGGTCACTCCTTCGGCGCGTGGGTACGTCAGCTGATCGCGCAGCGAACCCAGGATCATGTAGGGACGCTGCGACAGAAACATCACGTTCGACAGCGGTGGACGCATCACCGTGCCGCTTCCCTCTCGCCAGAGACCGGCGAGACTGCGCAGCAGAGACGTCTTTCCAGTGCCGCTGGCTCCTTTGAGCAGGAGCGGCTCCAGCGCGCCCGCATCGACCGTAAGATCTCGAACCAGAGTCCGCTCGCCTCCAGGCGTGGTTACAGTTAGATGCTCGAAACCGACCCTGGGCCCTTCGATGATTTCGGTCTTTGGCCCCTCGCCGTCTTCTGCCTCTTTGGCCGCTTTCGTTTCTTCCAGGTACTCGCTCAAGCGGACTACCACGTTGGCGTATTCGGCCAGCGAGGGGAAGTTTGTCACGATCACTGAAAGCGAACCATTCAGTGCGACGAAGGCGGTCGCGGCTTGAACTACCTGTCCGAACTGAAGATGTCCGCTCACATAGGCTCCGGCGAGAAACCAGTAAGGGACGAGCGCAACCACTCCTCCATAGGACTCAGTGAAGAAACCCAGATTGCGTTGCCAGCGGATTAGGTCCTTGAAATTAGCCACCACCCGTGCGAATCGCCGGCGAAGCTGATCGTTTTCGCGCTGTTCGCCGCCATAGATGAAAATCGGCTCGACATTGCTTCGCACGTGGACCAGGCCGAAGCGAAAATCGGCCTGGTATCTTTCCTGGAAGTAGTTGAAACCGACCAGGCGCAGGCCGATCTTGACCGAGAAATAGGTGCCCATCGCCGCGTAGGCGATGAGAATGAGCGCCATCGACCTGGAAATCGACCAGAGTATCGCGAAGTAGGTTGCGACTCCGGCCACCGCAAACAACAGCGTAACGGTCAATGTCTCGGTCGAGGTCACAAAGGACCCTATATCGTCGCTGATCCGTTGGTCCGGATTGTCGACCTTGCCCACCACTCCCATGCGATAGAACGCACGATGCGCGAAGCCCGCGTCGATGAAGTGATGAGTCATCCACTCGCGCCATTCGATGTAGAGGAGACCTCCGGCATACAACCCCAGGACTCGCACCACCACGGTGACAGCGGTTACCGCAACCCACAGGAGCATCAGGTGGTAGAACAGCGGGAGATGCTTTCCTACCAGCGCGTTCGTGGAGTCTCGATTGAGATAGGAGCTGTAGGCGCCGAGCGCGATCCAGGCGCCGCTGAAGAACGCCACCACTGCGAG
>DATJWT010000038.1:0-4168 GCA_035500975.1 Binataceae bacterium (SeqCode) | reverse complement strand
CTTGCTGCTCCGCCCAAGCGGCAAGCCGGCAAGAAGGTCGGCTCGGTGCAGGAGCTGGTGGGCGTTCTTCATACCGAAGCGAAGGTTATCTAATCGAAGATTTTCTGATCGCTCGCACGCGACCGCATCGGCGGCGCACAGCGGGCCAGCGGAGTGAATGCAAATGGGTGACGTTCTGATTTTTGCTGAGCATCTGGGGGGACACTTCCCCAAGACCACTTTGACCGCCGTGCACGCGGGCCTCGATCTCGCCAGGAAGCGCGGCGGCAACGCCGTTGCAGTAGTCGCCGGCGATGCGCCCGACGCGCTCGCGGGAGAAATCGCCAAGTACGGTGTGTCCAAAGTAATTGCGCTCACGCACGCGAACCTGAAGAACTACCTCGCCGATGCGCACGCGGCCGCACTGACTGCATTGGTCAAGAAGACCGGCGCGGAGTTCGTGCTCGCGACGGCCACCGCGGTCGGCAAGGACCTCGCGCCCCGGCTCGCCGCGCGGCTGAACGCCCCGATGGCCTCGGAAATTACGGCGATCAACGACGATGGCACCTACATCCGCCCGATGTACGCCGGCAACGCGATGGCCACGATCGAGCTCGATGGCCCGGTGAAGATCATCACGGTGCGCGGCACGGCATTCGATGCGGCCAAGCCCGGCGACGGCGCGGCGCCGGTCGAGAAGGTCGATGCGGAAATCGACTCCGCGGCCGCAAAAACCGAATTCGTGTCGTTCAACCAGACCAAGAGCGATCGTCCGCAGCTTACCGAGGCGCGTATAGTCGTGTCGGGCGGCCGCGGACTCAAGTCCGGTGACAACTTCAAGACCGTGCTCGAGCCGCTCGTCGATGAGATGGGCGCGGCGATGGGCGCATCGCGCGCCGCCGTCGATGCGGGCTTCGTTCCCAACGACTTGCAGGTTGGCCAGACCGGCAAGGTGGTTGCTCCCGAGCTGTACGTCGCGGTGGGAATTTCAGGCGCGATCCAGCATCTCGCGGGCATGAAGGACTCCAAGATCATCGTCGCGATCAACAAGGACGAAGAAGCCCCGATCTTCAACGTCGCCGACTACGGCCTGGTCGCCGACCTCTTCAAGGCGGTCCCCGAAATGGCCGAAGAAATGAAGAAGCTGAAACACTCCTAGTCCGCTTCTTCGCGATCCTGTTCTCGGTGGCGCGGGACTTTGGCCCGCGTCTCTTTTGTGGTCTTTCTCCTTTCCGTCATCCCGAGCGAAGTCGAGGGATCTCGTGCCACCGCACTTCGCATGCCTCGAATCGGACCATCTCTTCAGCGATTGCGTCGACTCGCCGCGGTCATTCTCCGCCAGCCTCCGCAGAGACAAACCGCTGAACTTCGATTGAACACTGACGAGTAGAACCGGATAGGTGTGCGAGGTTCAGTGGCACGAGATCCCTCGACTTCGCTCGGGATGACATAGTGGCGTTAAGGCGATGGAGCCGGATCAACGTCGCGGGAGGCTATCCTTTCCCGCTTGCCACACTCCCCGCGCGGTAGTAATCCGCAGGCTCGGGAGTGTTTGTCATGGCTGACCTGCAGCACAAGTTCGTAACCACCAACGGCATCAAGATGCACTACGTCGAGCAGGGCACCGGCCCGCTCGTCATCATGTGCCACGGATGGCCCGAATCCTGGTATTCGTATCGCCACCAAATCCCCGCGCTCGCCGACGCGGGCTTTCGCGTCATCGCTCCTGACCAGCGCGGTTACGGACAGACCGAAGCCCCGCAGCCGATCGAGTCGTACAACATCCTCAATCTCGTCGGCGACATCGTGGGTCTCATCAATTCGCTGGGCGAATCCAGAGCGATCATCGTCGGACACGATTGGGGCGCTCCGGTCGCCTGGCACTGCGCGCTGCTCCGCCCGGATATCTTCCGCGCATGCGCGCTGCTCAGTGTTCCTTACATCCCGCGCGGCTCGACCCAACCGAGTATCGGATGGAAAGCGCTCGAAGGGACCGACAAGCACTTCTACCAGAACTACTTCCAGGAGCCGGGTCGTGTTGAAAAAGAGCTCGAGGCGAACCCGCGCCGCACGATGGCGATGATTCTCTACTCGGCGTCGGGAGATCCGCCGCCGGCCGAGCGTTGGCAGTTCCTGTTCCCGCGCAACAAGAATTTCATGGAAAGCGGCGTGGTACCGACCAAGCTGCCGCCGTGGCTGACCGAGGCCGACCTTGATTTCTTTGCCAACGAATTCAAGCGCGCGGGATTTCGCGGCGGGATAAACTGGTATCGCAACTTCGATCGCAACTGGGCGCTCACGCCGTTCCTCGATGGCGCGAAACTGAATCAGCCCTCGATGTTTGCGGCGGGCGATCTCGATTGCGTACTCGCGATGCTGGGCGGCGACGTCGGCAGTATCGTGAAATACTCGATGCCGAACTGCCGGACGCAGACGATCATCCCGGGCGCCGGCCACTGGATTCAGCAGGAGCGGCCGGGTGAAATCAACCGGTTGCTGGTGGACTTTGTAAAAGGACTGTAACGCGCTGTGCCGTACCATGCTGAACGGTGAAATTCTTCTCGTACGGCACGGACGTCCCAACGTCCGATGGCCGCGACGATGCCGCCACGGCGAGTTCAGGGACTGGATGGCCACTTACGATGCGGCTGAGCTCGATCCTGAAAGTCCGCCGCCGCAAAGGCTGGTCGAGCTGGCCGCCGGCTCGACGCTGTTCCTCTCGAGCATCCGCCCGCGCTCATACCAGTCTGCCCTCCGGCTCTCCGATGGGCACCCGATCGTGCAGCTTCGCGAGCTCGATGAAGTCCCGCTGCCGCATCTTCCGATTCCGAAGATCGAGCTGCCCACCGAAGTATGGGTCATGCTCACGCGCATCTCGCACGTCGCGGGCTACGCGGGGCAGGCCGAGACCATCGATGAAGCCCGCGCACGTTCGCGGCGGGCCGCCCTCCATCTCGCCGATTATGCATCGAGCAACGGCAAGGTCGCGGTGGTCGCGCACGGTACGATCAACTGGCTGATCGGACGGCATCTGAAACGCAATGGATGGCGCGTGCACAATCGTGGTGCGGTCGGCGGCTACTGGCATTGGCGCCTGTTCAGCATGCCCGGCAATCACGCGGCGGAACTGAGCGGCATTTGAGTTCATGCGCAATCCGTCGCGGCGCTTTTACGATCCGCTCTCGCGTGACTATCACCTCATCTATGCCGACTGGAACGCGGCGATCGAATCGCAGTCGCGCGCGATCGACAAAATCATCCGCGCCGAGATCGGCGCGCCTCCGCTCGACCTGCTCGATTGCGCGTGCGGAATCGGCACCCAGGCTATTGGCCTCGCGCTGCGCGGATATCGCGTTCACGCGACCGACCTGAGTGTCCCCGCGATGCGACGCGCACGCCGCGAGGCGCGGGCCCGCGGAGCACGGCTGACTTTCGCGCGCGCCGACTTACGCGATCTTGGAGACACCGTCGACGCGACCTTCGATATCGTTATCTGCTGCGACAATTCGCTCGCGCACATGATGACCGGGCGCGATTTCACGCGGGCAGCCCGCAGCATGAAAGCTCGGCTAAAGCCGGGTGGACTGCTAATCGCGTCGATACGCGATTACGACAAGATCGTGCGCGAGCATCCCGCGCTGACACCGCAGGCGTTCTTTGCCAAGCCCGGTGATGTGCGAATCGCCTTCCAGCACTGGAACTGGCATCGCGATGGCCGCACCTACGACCAGCATCTGTTCATCGTGCGCGGCAGCGGCGACAAGTGGACGCTCCGCCACTACGGCGGCATCTCGCATGCGGTGCTGCGGTCGGAGCTGAGCGCGTATCTGCGCAGCGCGGGACTTCGAAAGGTGCGCTGGCTGATGCCCGCGAAGACGGGATATCACCAGCCAATAGTGATCGCGCGTAGTCCTCAATCCCCCCCTCCTTTCCAGGGAGGCGGCTGGGGAGTGGTAGTTCGTCACGGGCGCCGTTTCAGTCCGGCACATCCACTGCGACGTCGTCATTGCACCCTCCTCTAGTCCTCCCTTTGAAAATGGGAGGACAAGCGGACATTGACCCGCCACTGACCTGGCGTTACGTTCACATCATCCACGTCCAACAAGAGAGGCCACAGGGTGTGCGGAAGTAACTGCTTCTAGTGTCGTTTGAACGACGTTCGGTGTGTGCCGCCGGCGCGATGCGCCTG
>DATJWT010000037.1:0-6894 GCA_035500975.1 Binataceae bacterium (SeqCode) | reverse complement strand
CCACGACCCGCAGTCCCGGGAACTTGTCGAACACCTCGCGCGCCTTCACCGCGCTCACTTTCAGCTCGGTCTCGGCGTTGACCGAGATCGAATGCGCGGTGAACACCGGAACTCGCACCGTGGTGGGCGAGATCAGCAGCTCGGGCGCATCGAGAATCTTGCGCACCTCGTTTACCAGCTTGATTTCCTCGCCCGTGTAGCCCCCCTCGACGAACTTGTCGATGTGCGGAATCACGTTGAAGGCAATCTGATGCTGGAAGAACTCGGTCTTGAGCGGCTCGCCCCTGGCCCACGCCAGCGTCTGGGCGCGCAGCTCCGCGACGCCGTTTACACCCGCCCCCGACACGGCCTGGAAGCTGGTAGCAACCACGCGCCGCAGCCGGCCCGCATCGTGCAACGGCTTCAGCGGCATTACGGTGACGATCGTCGTGCAGTTCGGGCAGGAAAGAATGCCCTTGTGATTTCGTGCGGTCGCGCCGTTGATCTCCGGTACTACCAACGGAACCTCGGGGTTCATCCTGAAAGCGTTGGATTTGTCGATAACGATGGCGCCGGCCTTCACCGCCGCCGGCGCGAACTCGCGCGACTGCTCGGTACCCGCCGAGAACAACGCGAGGTCGATACCCTTGAAAGAATCCGTGGTCAGCTCCTCGACCGTGATCGACTCGCCCGCGTAGGTGACCTTTTTGCCCGCCGATCGCGCCGACGCGAATGCGCGCAGATCGCGTACCGGGAACTTGCGCTCGTGCAGGAGCTTTAACGTCGTCTGACCGACGGCGCCCGTAGCGCCAACCACCGCAATTCTTTGTCCGCTTGCCATCTTCGTGCGTTGAAAGCCTACAGGGCTCGCAGAGACCAATCCAGATTGGCCCGCCCGTTCAGACCTTTTCTACCAGCCAATCCGACACGATTTGCCGAAGCTCATCGCCGAAACCGGCAAAGCGATGGTCCGCGCCCGGCAGCAACTTGAGGGTCTTTGGCTCCCCGGCGCGCTCGAAGATCGCCTCCGATGACTGATGGGGCAGGATGGTGTCCGCGGTTCCATGCACCAGCAGCAGAGGGCGGGGCGCAAGCTCCGCCACCACGTGCGCGCCGGCGAGTTGGCTCGAAAGCGCGACCACGGTGGTGATGGTTGGACCGAGAGTGCCCGCGTTGATCGCGACCGCCCCGCCGAAGGAATGGCCAATCAGCGCCGCACGCTCGTAGCGCATCGCACGCAGGAACGATAACCCCGCCAGCGCATCGAGCATGCATTCGCCGAATTCGTTGGGCGCGCGATAGTCAAGTCGCGCGATCGCAATCCCCGCCGCCGGCAATTCCTCTCCCAGCCGTGCGTAGAGCTTCGATGGGCCGTCGACTCCGCCCATCGCTCCGCTGACGCACAGCGCGGCGCGCCCGGGCTCCGCCGCGGGATGGAAGATCATCGGGATGGGTCCACGCGTGGTCTGGATCGTTAGATGCTGCCCGCCGGCAATTTCTTCTCCCGGCTCGATTCCGAGGATCTTGAGCTCTATCTGATCGCTCATCTCGAACTCAGCGCGATTCACGTCGCGGTGAATCGAGACCCGGATCATCGGAGCGCCCGAGCATGCGCAAGCCGTATCGAACCATCGCGGCGAGTCTCTCCACGCGAGTCAGGAGCTCCGACTGTTCTTCCGGGGCCGCATCGACGAGCGCCTGCGCAGCCGTTGCCAGACTGGCCTTCAGAAGCTCGACGGCGCGCTCCAGGTCTTCGTGCGCGGCAGGCCGCGCGCGCCGCCGTTCGGCCTGGGCTTCTGCGAAGTCGATGATCTCGGCCATCGATTCAGATTATCTCCCACCCGGCGGCTTCTATCCAACCGACTGCCGGGCGCGGGCTTCCGCCTGCGCCGTCGAGAAAGATTCCTCTCCTACCGGGGTCTAAGGGGGAATACCGCAAGACGTTCGTAGGTCGAGCCGTTGGACGACAGGTGGCTGCGGTAAATCGAGACTTCGGTGATGCACGACTCTCCGAACTCACGATGGGTTGCAGACTCTAACCGAGCACGCACCCGCACTAGCTTGCGCGGGTCGCGCACCCGTCCAATTGTCAGGTGAGGAGCCCACGGCTGATCGGCACGATCGAATCCCGCGTCTACCGCGGCGCTCTCGATGAGTGCCGCTAGTTGCAAGAGTGCGTCGCACTCCAGCCCGGTCCACAGAACGCGCGGGCGGCGCAGGTCGGGAAATGCGCCGATGCCACAGGTGCGAACCCGCAAGGGGGATGTGTCACCGGCGATGCGCGCGAGCGACTGCTCCAACGCGGGAAGCCTCGCGGAATCGATCGCGGCGCCGAGGAACTTCAGCGTGACGTGCAGCTTGTCGCGCCGCACCCACGCGATGCCGTCGTCGGGCGCGCGAACCTCATCGATAAAGCGGGCGAGCGCTGCCTCGACCTCATCGCTGACCCGCACCGCGATGAACGCGCGTATCCTTGCTACTTGTCCAGTTCCCACTCGACCAGCGGCAGCCGATCGTTGCCGAAGAACATCACGCCATCGACAAAGATCGAAGGCGACCCGAAGCCGCCCCGTTCGATCAATTCCTCGGTGTTGGTGCGCAGCTTCGCCTTGTAGCGATCGTCGGCGATCTTCGTGAAGTATTCTTTTTCATCCAGCCCGACCTCGCGCACGATATCGCGCAGCACGTCATCCTGGCTGATATCGCGATCGTCGCCCCAGTAGCTTTCAAACACGCGCCGCGAATAGGGCGAGATTTTTCCATGCTCTTCGGCGACGAACGCCCCGCGCATCGCTTTCACCGAATTAACCGGAAACACGGAGGGGTTGCCGATCTTGATCTGGTAGAAATTTGCCCAGTCCTGGAGGTCCTTTCCATAATAACGCGCCTTCACTTTCACCGGCTTGGCGCGGCTCTCGTAAACGCTGGGATTGACCGTGTTGAACACGCCGCCCACGAGGAACGGCCGCCAAATCAGGTTCGCATCGTGGCGTCGGGCGACGTCTTCGATCCTGGTGAACGCGAGATACGTCCACGGGCTCGAACAGTCATAGAAGAATTCCAGTTTCTTTCCCATGTCGGGTTCCCTCAGCCGGCAGCATAGAGCACTAGACGCCAAACTGAGAAGTCGGCGGAACCATTCCTGTTCAGTCGGAGCGGACCGGCGGCGGACCGTCGATCTGCACCAGGTCCGCACGCACCGTGCCGATAAACGTCGCCGCTTCCATCCGCAGCGGCAGATGCAACCGGTCGGCGCTGATCCAGATCGTCATCCCGCGCGCCTGGCTGCGCAGTTTTCCATTGCTCAGGTACACCACGCCGGGCGAGACCTTGAGCGCTTCGAAGGTTCCGACCGGGACCTGCACCTTGTCCTTGCCGTCCACGTCGAAGCTGAACACGTAGCGATTGGTGCCGGAGAAAACATCGAACAGCAGATGGTCTCCCGGCGCGAGTTGCTGGCTGAGCGCCATCATCGCGCCCGAGATCGGCCCGAAGGGATCGTTGGCGATGAACTCGCGCGTCTCCGCGCCCTTGTGGTTCTTCTTGGTCGAGACGACTTTGTTGCTGCGCTCATCGAAGGTGATCGTGTACTCGTTCGCGCGTTGATTCTCGTGCTGCACCTGGTAGATATCGCGGGCGCGCAGCGATCCTACCGACACGCGCTCGAGCATGTAGTCGCGCATGCGATACACCAGGTCCACGACCTTGTTGGTTTCGATCCACGCCTCGACATTCCAGATCGCCGGGTCCTTCTTGTTGCGATGCAACTCGAACCATCCGCGCGCGGCAGGGATGCCGATCCAGGAAGCTTCGTAAACCAGGCGCTCGCCATCGTGAAACGGGAACGAAGCCGGCGTGTAGCTGGGAACTTTCACGTCGGGCGGCAGAGCCATCGGGGTCGGCTCGACGTGAGGTTTCTTTCGATGCGGCTTCGCGGCGGAAGGCGTGGCATCTGCGGATGTATCGGATTTTTGCGCGACCGCCGGGTGCCAACTTGAGCCGAGAGTAGCGGCCATAATAATCAACATCGCGAAAGCCCTGAATTTACAGGGCTTTTGCGTACTTCCAGGGATCGCTTTGCTTGCAATCAGGCTCATCTTCGCGAATAATTCTGACCTATCGCGGAGGATTCCGAAATGTCGAAATGCCGGGTTGGTTTAGCGGCAGTCGCGGTCTGCGTACTTGCGCTGGCGTTGCCTTCGATTTCACGCGCACAATCCTACGGCGGCCAGGGGATGGGAAGCGCATTGGCCAACAGCCCCATGATGCACCAGGGAATGACTAAGGCCGGAATCGACGACATTGCGTCTCGCGCCAACCAGGAATCCAGCTTCAAGATCATCAAGGACGTCAAGCTCGGTATGAAGGACGCCGACCCCAACGTGCGCGTCGGCGAACTCAACAAGTTGCGCAACCTGCAGGATCCTGATGCGGATCGAATCCTTATCGAAGCGCTCGGCGATCCCGACATCCGGGTCAAAATGAAGGCGATCGATATTCTCGGCGCGCGCGAAACCACCGCCGCAGTCGAGCCCATTTCCCAGATGTTGTTTCTGCGATCGACCGAACCCGCGGTTCGCCTCCACGCCGTCGCAGCGTTGGGAAGAATCGGCGACACGCAGGGCGCTCTGCCGATCATCCAGTACCTCGCGGAGGAGACCGACGACCAGGGACGCGGCACAGCAGTGTTCGCGCTGGGTGAGATCGGAAGTGACAAGGCGACCCCGACGCTGATCAAGTTGTCGGATGAAGATCCCAGCCCGATGGTGCGGCGGCTTTCCAAGGAAGCTCTGCAGAAGATCGATGGTGAGCTGCCGACGCAACACAGCGAGCAGCTGGCCTCCAAGAAGCCGGAAGGGCCAACGCCGACCGATCAAAAGCTCGCGAAGCTGCGCGAAGTCGATCAAAAGATCCAGGACATGGATCGATAGCAGTCGAAGAATCCACGGATTTCGCAGACTAGCGCAGATTCCGGCAACTGAATCTGGGCAATATGCGTACTCTGTGGGTTTCTGATTTTCTATCCGCGGGACAGCCACTCGCCGGCGAGCACGCCATCGCCACGCCACTGACCGTTTTCAATCAGCGCCTTCCCATTTACCAGCACGTGCTCGATTCCGATCGGGTTCTGATTCGGCGAGCGCGAGTCCGCATCGCAACCGACCGTCTCGGCATTAAAGATGCACAAGTCGGCGGCGAAATCTTTTCGCACCAGGCCGCGGTCTTTCAGGTGCATCCGCTCCGCCGCCATCCCGGTCATTTTGTAAATCGCGTTCTCCAGCGTTAGCAGTCCCAGCTCTCGCACGTAGTAACCGAGAATTCGCGGGTAGGTGCCGAAGCTCGCGGGATTGTGATGGCCGTGCGAGGTCAGGATGGTATCCATCTCGAAGGCGTTGAGCCGATGGCTCATCGCGGTCTGCAGCGCCTCTTCATCACCCGCATCGTCGCCGCTGTAGAGATGGTTCAGCACGCGCGCGCGGGTGCCGCTCTCGCGCGCGATAGTCAGGTACGCCTCGACCGGGTCGAGCTTCATCGCGTCGGCGATCTCGCCGAAGAATTTTCCTTCGAAGTGCGCGAGCTCCGGTTTCACCGCCCACATCAATTGCACCCCTTGCGCGATAAACGAACGCAGCGGCTGAAAGCCGTCGCGCAGCCGCGCCCATCCATCCGTGCTGTCGAGTAATTCCTCGAGATGATTCTGCGACCACGCGGGGAAGATCACGCGTATCGTCGTATTGCCGCAGGTGTAGGGGAACGTGTCGAATGCCACGTCGACGCCGTCGTGGCTTGCGTGCTCGATGTCATCGACGATTTCGCGCGCGGTCGGCCACGTGCGGCGGCCCACGAAGATCAGATGTGAGATTTGAAGCGGCACCCGCGCCTGGCGTGCCACGTCGATCATTTCACGCACTGCGAGCAGGTTGTGCGGCACGTCGCTTTGGAAAAAGAGCGATCGAGTTGAGTATGCGCGCAGATGCGACGTCAGCACGCCGCCGGCCGCGCCCGCCACACGCGCCATCGCCGCGAGTTCATCGGGTTTCGCAATCATCCCGGGAAAGTAACCAAGCCCGGTGGAAAGCCCCACGGCGCCATCGGCCATCGCGCGCTCGAGCATCGCCTGCATCTCCCGAAGCTGCTCTGCCGATGGCTCCCCCGCGTCGGCGCCCATCACGCACAGGCGGATGCTTCCGTGTCCCGCCAGGTGCGCGACATTTAGAGCGAGTCCCTGGCGCTTGAGATGCGCGCTGAACTCGGACACTTCCTGCCAATCCCAGGCGAATTTGCGTTCGGAGAGCATCTGCCCCGATTCATCCAGCATCCGGCTGCGCTCGCGCCGGACAGGAGCGACCGAAAATCCACAGTTGCCGCCGACAAAGGTTGTGACGCCCTGTAGCAAGAATGGTTTGAGAATCGCTGCGTGCTCCGGGATTGGGGCGACCCAATCCGAATGCGAATGCAAATCGATGAACCCGGGTGCTACCACCAGGCCGGTTGCGTCGATGCTTCGTTGCGCGACGACTTCCTCGGAGTCGGCGGGATCGACCAGGGCGGCAATTTTCCCCGACTTGATGGCGATATCGGCACGCTTGCGCGGAGCGCCGGAGCCATCGACCAGGGTGCCGCCTCGAATCAAAAGATCGTATTCCATGGGCGCATCTTCGCGTCTCAACGCGCGCGGTGCAAAGGGCAGGCGCGCTGTGGATAGCAGTGCCGGATTTAATATTCATCTAACCGTGTGTTGATGATGCGAGGCGGGTCCCGGCGATAAATTCTCCCACGGTTAAAGCCCGGAAGTGTAAGACGCGGTCCGGATGGAGCAAAAGCGAGCCCTCCCCGCGCTCCCTTCGGACGGGGCTGGACCCGTGCCGCTCACGCACCCCTCCCCGCAAACGTGAGCAGCAAGACTCCCCCAAA
>DATJWT010000036.1:0-18707 GCA_035500975.1 Binataceae bacterium (SeqCode) | reverse complement strand
GCCGCATGAACTTCGACATCTTTCCCGCCATCGATATGCCGCTGGTCAACCTGGTGTGGTACTACCCGGGCCTGTCGGCGCAGGAGATGGAGCAACGCGTCGTCAACATCAGCGAGCGCGCGGCCTCGACGACGGTCAACGGTGTCGATCACATCGAATCGACCTCGTTTAACGGCATCGGACTGATCAAATTCTATTTCCAGCCGGGCTCGGATACCGGCCTGGCCATCGCGCAGCTCAGCGCCGTTTGCGAAGCGATCAAGAACATCATGCCGCCGGGCATCAGCGCGCCCAGCGTCATCGACTACAACGCGACCAACGTTCCGATCGCGTACCTGGTGTTCGAGAGCGACACTCTTTCACAGCGACAGCTTTACGATTTCGGGTTCAACTTCGCCGGCCTGTTCCTGTTCACGATCCCGGGGCTTTCGTCGCCCGCCCCGTTCGGCGGCACCTCGCGCCAGGTGATGGTCAATATCGATCCCTCGCGGATGTACTCGCGCGGCGTTTCGCCGGCCGACGTCGTCGCCGCCCTGCAGAACCAGAACGTGATCATCCCGGGCGGAACGGCCAAGATTGGCAACGTCGAATACGACGTGGTGCTCAACGGCAGCCCGCCCGATGTCGCCGCGATGAATCGCCTGCCGATCAAGGTGGTCAACGGCGCTCCGGTTTACATGGGCGATGTCGCGAGCGTGAGCGACAGCCATTCGGTGCAGACCGACATCGTGCGGGTCAACGGCAAGCTCTCGACCTACCGACTGATCCTGAAACATCCGTCGGCATCCACGCTCACCGTGGTCGATGCCGCGCGAAAGGCGATCGGCCCGATGTTGTCGATCGCGCCGCCGGGGTTGCGCGCGCACCTGGTGTTCGATCAGTCGGTCTTCGTTCGGCGCGCGTTGCGCGATGTCCTGCAGGAAGGAATCGTGGCCGCGGGGCTGGTCGGACTGATGACCCTGCTGTTCCTCGGCTCGTGGCGCAGCACGATCATCGTCGTCACTTCGATCCCGCTTGCGATTCTCACCTCGGTCATCGGCCTCAAGCTCTCCGGCCAGACGATCAACCTGATGACGCTGGGCGGCTTGTCACTTGCGGTCGGCATGCTGGTCGATGACGCCACGGTCGAGGTCGAGAACATCCATCGCAATCATGCGATGGGAAAATCGCTGGGGGTCGCGATTCTCGATGGCGCCCGTCAGATCGCGGTGCCGGCGTTTATCGGCACCTTGTCCATCTGCATCGTGTTCTCCCCGGTCATCGCGCTGACCGGCGTCGCAAAATACCTGTTCACCCCGCTGGCGCTCGCGGTCGTTTACGCGATGCTCGCGTCGTACCTGCTCTCGCGCACACTCGTGCCGAGCATGGCGCTGCATCTGCTCGCCGAGGAGCACGATGCGAACCAGGCGGCCGGGATACTCGGCGCAATCGTGAGGACGTTTGAGCGCGGCTTCGACCGGATGCGCGAGCGCTACCGGGAAGCGTTGATTCGGGTCATGCACCATCGGGCGCTGACGCTGGGATGTATCTCGATCATGGTGATCGCCTCGATGGTGTTGCTGCGGATCGTGGGAGAGGATTTCTTTCCCACCGTCGACGCCGGGATGATTCGGCTCCACGTCCGCGTCCCCGTGGGCACGCGGCTGGAAGAAACTTCGCGAATCATGAGCGGCGTCGAGGACGACATCCGCGGCATCATCCCGGCGGGCGAGCTGGAGCTGATGACCGATCACGTCGGCCTGCCGGTGTACTGGGCGCTGCTGTTCTACCAGACCGACACGCTGGGGCCGCAGGATGCCGATCTCCAGGTACAGCTCACCGAGAAGCATCACCCCAGCGCCGAGTACACGCGCGAGATACTCGCGAGCGTGCGCAAAAAATATCCGCAGCTGACCATCTACCCGCAGGCCGCCGACATCGTGAGCCAGGTCCTGAGTTTTGGTCTGTCAGCGCCGATCGACGTGCAGATAACCGGCCGCGACCTCAACGAGTCCTTCGGCATCGCGGAAAAGATCAAGGGCGAACTCGAAACCATACCCGGCGCCGCCAATGTGAGAATCGCGCAGGTGCTCGATTATCCCACGCTGCGGGTCAAGGTCGATCGCGACAAGGCGCTCAAGCTTGGCCTCACCCAGCGGGACATCACCAGCAGCGTGCTGACCTCGCTCAGCTCGAGCGCGATTATTTCTCCCAACCAGTGGCTCGACCTGCGCAACGGCGTGAACTACACCGTCGCGGTGCAGACCCCCCAGCACGAGGTCGATTCCATCCAGGCCATAGGCAGGACGCCGTTGAGCCCCTCGGTCATCGACGGAAGCGGCGGAGCACCCCAGTTCCTGACCAACCTTTCGAGCATCGAGCACGAGGTCCAGGCCCAGGGCATCAATCACTACACCGTGCAGCGCGTCCTCGACGTCAACTGCGATGTACGCGGGCGAGATCTCGGTAGCGTAAGCGCCGCCGTGCAGAGCAAGGTCGACGCGATGACGCCGTCGCTGCCCCGCGGCACGAGCATCAAGATTCTCGGGCAGAGCCAGGCGATGCACGACTCCTTCAGCAGCATGGGCGAGGGCCTGCTGCTCGCCATCGTGCTGGTCTATCTTTTGATGGCGACGAACTTCCAGTCGTGGCTCGACCCTTTCATCATCATGATGGCGGTGCCGGGCGCACTGGCCGGCGTGCTGTGGATGCTGGTGGTGACGCATACGACGCTGAACGTGGAATCGCTGATGGGCACGATCATGGCCGTGGGTGTGGGCGTGGCCAACGGCAACCTGCTGATTACCTTCGCCGACGATTTGCGCGGGGAAGGAAAAGGCGCGATGGAGGCGGCGCTCGATGCCGCGGTAGTCCGCATGCGCCCGGTGCTGATGACGGCGCTTGCGATGATCCTCGGGATGCTGCCGATGTCGCTCGCGATCGGCGCGGGCGGCGAGCAGAACGCGCCCCTGGGACGCGCGGTCATAGGAGGATTGCTGGCGGCGACCGCGATGACGCTGTTCGTGGTGCCCACGGTGTACTCGCTGTTTTCCGGGAGGCGCACGAGTAAGCGCGAGCGTGATGCGCTGGTGGGCGCGATGGTCGAGCAGGCGGAAAAGGATTGAAACGATCGATGGCTGCACAGTCGGAGCACAAACAATCGTCCTCTGGCCCGCTGTTCTACTTCGGGTGGTTCGCTTCCGTGCTGATCGTATTGATCGCGCTCGGCGGCCTGGTGCTCGCGCGCGAAGTCTGGATTCGGCGGCAGGCGGGAGAGCTCGAGCAGGAAGAGCAGCGCGGTCCGCTGGTGATGGTGGTGCCGGTCGAGAAGCTGCCGATGAAGCGCACGCTCAACTATCCCGCGGACGTGCACGGCTTTTTCGAAAGCCCGATTTATCCCAAGGTCCCGGGCTACATCAAAACCATTCTGGTGGACAAGGGTGTGCGCGTGAAAAAGAACCAGTTGCTGGCCGTGTTGGTCTCGCCGGAGCTGGATCGCGAAGTCGATGACGCGCGCGCGGCCTCCGAGATCGCCACCATCACCGACAAGCGCAACCAGGTCCTGGTGGGACAACATGTGATCTCGCAGGAGCAAGCCGACGAGTCTCATGCGACCATGCTGTCGGCCGAGGCGAGATGGAAATCCCTGCTCGCGATGCAGGCCTACGAACGCGTGCAGTCGCCCTACGACGGAGTAATCACCGAGCGTAATCTCGACCCCGGCGCGCTGGTCGCGCTGGCTACCGCGCAGAACAGCGCGCGCAATATCTTCACGATGGCGACGCTCAAACCGGTGCGCGTGTATGTCCATATGCCGCAGGACGACGCCGCCTTTGTCCAGGATGGCAACCCCGCGCGCGTGACCGTCAGCCAGTTACCCGGCAAATCGTTCGTCGGCACTGTCACGCGTCATCCCGAGGCATTGATGAACGATACGCGCACGATGCTGGTCGAGGTCGACCTTCCCAATGACGACCTGGCGTTGCTGCCCGGCATGTACGCCCGGGTCGATATATCGGTGACCGGGTCTTCGGGAACTCCGCTGGTGCCCGACGATGCGCTGATATTCAACGGCGGAAAGACCTTCGTTCCGGTGGTGAAGAACAATCGCATCCACCTGGTCGAAGTCGAGCTCGGGCAGGACGATGGAATCCGCTGCCAAATCACGCAAGGCCTGAACGGCGACGAGATCGTCGCGATCAATCTCGGGCAATCCGCGCGCGAAGGCGAGCTGGTGCGCACGCAGCTCGCCCGACAGTAGATCCTTTCGCGGCGCATTTGCCGCCGCGGATGGCACAGACCTAAAATCCGCTCCATAAGCGGAGGTAGAAATCATGGCGAAGATCGACGGCGGCGAGATGATCGTTCGCGCTCTCGAGCGCGAAGGCGTCCACGAAATCTTCACGCTTCACGGCGGGCACCTAGATGCGATTTACGCCGCATGCATGCGCCACAACTTTCGCGTCATCGATACGCGCCATGAGCAGGCCGCGGCGCACATGGCCGACGGATGGGCCCGCACTACGGGGCGCCCCGGAGTGGCCCTCGTCACGGCGGGACCGGGCGTAACCGATGCCGTTACGGGCGTCGCCAACGCTTACATGGATTCGATCCCGATGGTGCTGATCGGCGGCCGCAGTCCGCTCTCCGATGATGACCGGCTGCCGCTCCAGGCGGTCGACCAGATGGGCATCATGCGCCCCATCACCAAGTGGGCGCGCTCGGTCACGCACACCGATCGAATTCCCGAGTACGTCGCGGCCGCATTCCGGCACGCCATCTCGGGACGGCCCGGCCCCGTCTTCCTGGAGCTCCCGATCGATGTGTTGTTCGCGCGCGTGGAAGAGGAGTCGGTGAAATTTCCGGAGAAGTATCGCCCGCAAGGTGCCCCCGGCCCGTCGCGCGCTGCGCTGCGCCAGGCGCTCGATTGGCTCAAGGAAGCGAAGCGTCCCGCGATCTTTGCGGGAGGCGGCGTGTGGTTTTCGCAAGCGGCAAAAGAGCTGGTCCAATTCGCGGAGCTGACGCATACGCCGGTGATGACCAACGCCAAGGCGCGCGGCTCGATCCCGGAAGACCATCCCCTCTCCTTCGGCGGCTTCGGCGCGATTCATCCGGGCGTGCATGCCAAGACGGGAGGGAGCGCCGACCTGGTCATCATGCTTGGGACCAGGATTGGTCTTTTCACGGGAGGACGAAACTCGGTGATTCCGGCAGATGCACGCGTGGTGCAGGTCGATATCGAGCCTGAGGAGATCGGCCGCAATCGCGACATCGAACTCGGCATCGTCGCCGATTGCGGCGAATTCCTGCGCGACGCGAACGAGGCAGTAAAGGGGCAGAAGTTCGACGAGCACGCGGAATGGCGCGAACGACTTGGCGCGGTGCGCAACGCAGGACGTCATCGCTTTGACGATGCGCTCAAGGCGGCGACGGGGCCGATCCATCCGGCCAGGATGGCGCATGAAATTGCCAAGCTGCTCGATCCGAATGCAATCGTGGTCGCGGATGGCGGAGAGACAGCTTCATGGATGGGCAACGCGTGGACGGCCCGCCATCCGGGTCGCTTCCTGACCCATGGCTATCTCGGATGCCTCGGGGTCGGACTTCCATTCGCGATGGCGGCCAAGGCGGCCCATCCCGATCAGCAGGTGTTTTGCATCATCGGCGACGGCTCTGCCGGTCTCAACTTCTCGGAGTTCCACACCGCCGCGAAGAACAACCTTCCGATCACGGTCGTGATCAACAACGACAAGCAGTGGGGAATGTCCAAGCACGGCCAGGAACTGATGTGGGGCAAGGGCCGCCACATGGCAACCGAGCTTGGCATGGTGCATTACGAGCGCGCGGCGGAAGGGCTGGGCGCGCAGGGAGAGTTGGTCGAGCGCGCCGAAGATATCGCGCCCGCGATGAAACGAGCGCTCGGCAGCGGGCGCGTGAGCTGCGTAAATATCGTGACCGATCCGGATGTGATCGAGCCCGGGACGCTGGCACTCTACAGCGCGGGATCAGCGCGGCCGCGCAAACCTGACACAGCCGAAGAAAAACCGGCCGAGGGAACCACGCTGCCGTACTACGGCAAGCGCAAGCTGGAATGATGGACTACGGAATCGGGGTGCCGGAGCCCGGCTCTGCCGCGTAAGCTGCCGGGCCGCCGACCTCGACACCCTTGCGCACGCGCACGGTGTCATCGGGATGCGTCGGAGAATCGACTCGCACGCTGCGGTAGCCGCCGGCGCTCGCGTCCGGGGCGACGAATCCCACCGTGTATTGCTCGCGCAGCTCGAGGCTGATCTGCGTACAGGCCTTGCGCAGCGCGACGCCATCGCCGACCTGGCGTACGATGAAAGTCTTGGCGCCTGACTCGCTGGAGAGCGCGGTCAAGGTAGGTGCATCGACCTTCTCGACTCCGCCGCCGCCGATCGACCAGGGCCCAATGGAGATGCTCGGCAATTCCCTGGCATTGGGATCGCCGATTCCGATCGAATAGACCAGCACACCCATTTTCTTGGCCATCGCGATCACGTCTTCGACGCGCGCCGAGCTGGAAGTATCCATACCGTCTGTTACGACCAGCAGTGCGCGCTTGTCGTAGCGGCCGGTCCTGACGATGCGCATTCCCTGGATGATCGCATCAAAGAGAGACGTCTGTCCGAAGGCTTGCAGGATCATCAACCGATTCGCGACGCGCTCGTGATCCATCGTGAACGGTTGCAGCATGTAAGGGCGGCTTGAAAATGCGATCAGGAAAACCTCGTCACGCGGATTGAGCGCATCGAGGAGATCCGCAATTGCCAATCGTGCCTGTGGAATCTTGGGCTGCATGCTGCCCGAGGTATCAACCAGGATGCCCAGCGACACGGGAGTGTTCAGGTCCTGGCGGAAGAACTGGATGGGCCGCTGCTGGCCGTCGAGGTACAGCTTGAAATCGTCTTTCTGCAGACCCGTGACATACCCGCCGTTGGGATCGGTCACCGTGACCGTCACTTGCGCATAGCCCGGCTGCTCGCGCAGTTCAGGCGAAGGTATCGTCAGCTCCTGTCGCTCCTGCGGCGCGGGCATCGTGGGAATATTGAGCTCACCGCCCTGATGACTCGGCGTAGTCGGCAATTCCAATGTGGAGGTCTGCGATCCCTGGTTGCCGGGAATCACGAGCGGAGGAACGCTGGACTGGCCCGCTTGCGCAAGATGCGGCATCGCCAGCAGGAGGGTGCCGGCGATCAGAGCACGAAACAGGCGCCAATTGTGCCAACTCTTCCGCATGCGTGTGGCAATTCCGACGCTCATCGAAGACGGCTTCTGCTCGATCTTCCTATTTGCGAGCGCTCCACACAAGCGGGAGTGTTGCGAGGGAAGTATCTCAGGTTTTCCGACGATAGTAGATCGTTACCTCGGGAACGGCCGACTTCTTTGACAGCTCCGTTCCTCCCAGTGCCGGAGTTCGCAGGTGGGTGTGATTGCGGTGATGTATAAGCAGGGCGAGTTCCTCCAAAAGCGTCGCCATCCCTGCGTGGTCGAATTCAACTCGATTGCGTTTTTGGATTCAATAAAGCGAGAGGTCAGCATCCGATCAGTGTGCCCCCCGGAACTTCCATCCTGATTAGATGTCTACTCCCTATTTTTCGGTCCAAACCGCGTACTTGGGTGGCCAGGTACCATGACCGCCCGGGTACGCGGCGTGCATCGCGCGGTCGATCTGGAATTCAAACAGAAGTTCGTCCTCCGTGGACGTCATCCCTTTGGATTTCAGATCGGCCAGAACGCGGGCGCGAAACGCGGCATCGTCGATCATTCGGGCGCGTCCCATAACCAGGAACTCGTCGTCCACGTCGGGGCACGGAAAACTGTGCAGCGCGAAGCGGCCGTCGCGAATCAGATCGCGCTGCTTGTGAGTCGGACCAATCAGCGCATAGAGCCCTCCTTCGAATACCGTCGGACAAATCGGATGCAGCCGCGGAGCGCCGTCTTTCCTCACTGTAGCGAGGTATGCGAGCCCGATATTGTGCTGATGAATCAACTTCCGCCCGGCTTCCGCAATTGCGGGTGTTCGCTTCTCCAATTCAGACCACGAAACCATTACTTTCCCTCCTCTGAGACTGGTGCGGAGCAGTTTTCGGAATCGAGCCGCGCGAGGCGCTCGAGGCGCACGGACGCGAACTTTTCACTCACGAAAAACGCATCGGCGACAGCGCGCCGCGAAGGCTCGCGCAACATCGCAATAGTCCGGCGCGGCATCAGGATCGCGCCCGCCAACGCCCATGCCTGCCACTCCGGGTCATTTTCCTCACGCAGCGCTCTGCGGCTGACGCGGATATTCGCAGGGGGCTTCGGCGGAGCGACCTGGTTGCGCAGCAGGGGTACGTGCAAGATCGCGTGTGCCAATTCGTGAATCACGGTGGCGCGCGCGAAGTGCGGTCGCTCCTCGTCAGCGAGATTGTCATAGATCCACGGACTGACCAGGATCTCGCTCTCCGACTCTCCCGCCGCATAGGTGACCGCCACGTGATCTCCCAGCTCTTCGTAGCTCGCCGGCATCACGTGAACGCCGAACCGCGGCAGCAAGTCGTCCATCCACTCGCGCACGCGAATCGGTTGCGGCGCCGACAGCGCCTCGGGCTGAAAGGTTGCCACCACTGTCTCGCCAAGTATCTCAAGGTACTTGAGCGACAACGGCGGCATCGCAATCACCGTTTCTCCAAAAATGTCACTCATCGTCCGCCTTGAGCACCTCAAGCAGCCGCGCAATCTCCGCCCTGGTCAGATCGCGGTTCTTCAAACGGCGCGCGAGCGCCATCGCCAGGTCCTGGTAACGCGGGGGCGCATCGGAAATGTCCACCGCGAGCGGACGGCTGACTGCGGCGTGACGTTCGAGCTCGGCTCGCGTCACACCCGGAATCGCCTTGCGCAGCGCATCCCAGTGTTCGGGCCGCAGCGGTCCACGCACCCCGCGTTCAACTTCACCGAGATAGACGTGGGAAACCCCAAGCGTCGCGGCCACGTCGCGAAGGCTGCGTCCCGCGGCCACCCGCTGGCGGCGCAGGTAGGCGCCAAAGTGCGTCGGTCGGAGCAAATCATTGGTAGGCATCGTGCCTTACTTGTAAGGCAGCTCGCCTACCAGTGTCAAGCGATGAAGGTGCGCGCCGCTAGCGCCGCCCGAGCGGATCAAGGGAGTGGTCGACGATTATATCGCGGGTCTGCGCGCGAATACGCAAGTCAACACACGCGGTGCGGCAGAGTGAGTGCCCGGTGCCGGTGGCGCGCCTTTCCCACGAGCCGTATGGAGCACGGGCTGAAAGCCCGTGCCACCCTTGGCGGGTCAAGTAAAGTGGCACGGGCTGAAAGCCGGGGTTGTTTTCGTGCAGTCAGCCCCCGAAGCCGATTCCGGTCAGGGACTGCACGGTGGAGATGCTGGCGCTGCCGCTCTTCACCGTGATCGTGGACAACTTCACGGGGCTGCTCAGCATACCGCCGCCGCTTACCGGCCGCGAGATGCCTGTAGGTGCCGAGCTGCTGCTGCCGCCGCAACTGGCGAGTGTCACCATCAGGGCTAACGCCGCGAATGCCATCAGCAGGGCGCGCCGGCGCTGCCGGATGCCCAGCGGCATCAGCATCAGTCCGATCAACATCATCCCGCCGCCCATTGGACCGATCGGCGAATCACCGCCAGCGAGCATCGACGCATAGGCGATCCGATCGATCATTGAGACGCTGCCTGCGGTATGTGCGGTGAAGGTGAAGCCTACCGTTGCCCCATTTGCGACGCTGACCGGCGGGCTGAGGACCAGAGTGGTGCTCGATTTGACCGGAGATACGGTCGTGCTCTGGCTGGTGCCGTCTACTGAGACGGTCAGTGATTCCAGTGCCGCCGGATTGGTCACCGACACCGTCACCGAGCTTATCTGATTGGCGCTGCCGCTCCGGTTGGTGTACTTGAACGAGCCCGCGTTGACGCTCTGACCGGTTGATGCCGCGACGCTGATGGGCGCCGGTGCATTGATCCGGCCCGCGTTGGAAGTGGGAGTCGCGGTCGGCGTCAGCGTCGGCGTAGCAGTCGTGGTCGCAGTTGCCGTTGCGGTTGCGGTCGCGGTTGCCGTCGCGGTTGCCGTGGCGGTTGCCGTGGCGGTTGCGGTTGCTGTGGGGGTCGGCACAGCGTAGTGGATCGTTCCGGTCGCCGGGCTGCCGGAAATGGTCGTCTGGTACAGCGCGTTTAACAGTACCCAGACCTTATTCCCGAGCAAACCCGTCACGACGATGTCCTGCCAGCCGTCGCCGTTGACATCCGCCGCCACCACCGAGATGGTGGTGGCGGGTGCGGCGAAGGTCTGCTGAGTTGCGAAGGTCGGGGTGGTGGCGCCGGGCGTGGTCGTGTTGAGCAGCACCGAGACCGTAACGTCGGAATCATTCGTGACGATGAGGTCGGGCTTGCCGTCGCCGTTGACGTCCGCCGCTGTCACCCCTTCCGGATCAATGCCAGTCGCGAAGGTCTGCTGGGTGGCAAAGGTAGGGGTGGTGGCGCCCGGCGTGGTGGTGTTTAGTAGCACCGAGACCGTATTAGAGCCCGAATTCGTGACGATCACGTCGGGCTTGCCGTCGCCGTTGACGTCCGCCGCCGCTACCCCGAAGGGAGAAATGCCGGTGGCGAAGGTCTTCTGGGGGGCAAAGGTAGGGGTGGTGGTGCCCGGCGTGGTGGTGTTGAGCAGCACGGAGACCGTCGAGCTGCCAAAATTCGCCACGATCAGGTCGGGCTTGCCGTCGCCGTTGACATCCGCAGCCGCTACCCCCTGCGGAAAACTGCCGGTGGCGAAGGTCTGCTGGGTGGCAAAGGTAGGGGTGGTGGCGCCCGGCGTGGTGGTGTTGAGCAGCACCGAGACCGTACCGTCGCTCTGATTCGTGACGATCACGTCGGGCTTGCCGTCGCCGTTGACGTCCGCCGCCGCTACCCCGCTGGGAGAATTGCCGGTGGCGAAGGTCTGCTGGGTGGCAAAGGTAGGAGTGGTGGCGCCCGGCGTGGTGGTGTTGAGCAGCACCGAGACCGTCGAGCTGATAAAATTCGCCACGATCAGGTCGGGCTTCCCGTCGCCGTTGACGTCCGCCACCGCCACCCCGGTGGGATGATTGCCGGTGGCGAAGGTCTGCTGGGTGGCGAAGGTCTGCTGGGTGGCGCCCGGTCGCGTGGTGTTGAGCAGCACCGAGACGGTGCTGTCCGATTCATTCACGACGATGAGGTCGGGTTTGCCGTCGCCGTTGACATCCGCCGCCGCCACCCCGTTGGGAGAAAGGCCGGTGGCGAAGGTCTGCTGGGTGGCAAAGCTATTGCTATCGAACGTGGTTGAGGGCACGGCAGTGGTATTGAGCAGCACCGCTACCTTGCTGTTGCCATTGTTCGCGGTAACAAGGTCGCGCCGGCCGTCGCCGTTGAAATCCGCCACCGCCAGCGCGGCGGGCGCGCTGCCGCTACCAGTGCCGAACGGGTTGGCCTGGAAGCTCGGGGTAGTTGCGCCTGGCGCCGTAGTGTTAATCAGCACGATGACGGCGTTGTTGGTGGAGTCCGTCGCGATGATATCGGGCTTGCCGTCGCCGTTGAGGTCCGCCGCCGTCACCGCCGTGGGGATGAACCCGCCCACGAAAGTCTGCTGGGCGGCGAAGGTGAGCGTAGTGGCGCCCGCCGCACTGGTATTGATCAGCACGCCCACGTCGTTGTCGCCCTGATTCGCGACGATGAGGTCGGGCAGGCCGTCGCCGTTGACATCGGCCACCGCCACCGAATTCGGGTTGTTGCCGGTGTTAAAAGTCTGCTGGGCGGCGAAGCTGGGCGTGGATGCCCCCGGCGCGGTGGTATTGAGCAGCACCGAAACGGTGTTGTCGTCGTTGTTTGCGGTGATGATGTCGAGCTTGCCGTCGCCGTTGACATCCGCGGTTGCCACCCACGAGGGGTCGGCACCCGTGCTGAATGGCTGCGCGGTGGCGAAGCTTGGGGTAGCGGCCCCGGGCGCGGTGGTGTTGAGCAGCACCACGACGGTATTGTTGCCTCCCGACACGATGATATCGGGCAGGCCGTCGCCGTTGACGTCAGCCACGGTCACGAACTGGGCGCCGGCGCCGGTGGTGAAGCTCTGCTGAGTGGCGAAGGTTGCCGTGATGGCGCCGGGCGCGGTGGTGTTGAGCAGCACCGAGACCGTATGGGTGCCGTTGTTCGAGACGATGATGTCGGGTTTGCCGTCGAGGTTGATATCGGCGATCGCCACCGCGTCAGGGTTGCTGTTGGCGCCGGTGGAGAAAGGTTGCTGAGCCGCGAAGCTCGGCGTAGTGGCGCCGGGCGTAGTGGTGTTGAGCAGCACCCCGACCGTGGAGTCGTTCTGATTCGCGACAACTACGTCGGGCAGGCCGTCGCCGTTGAAATCCGCCACCGCCACAGACGCGGGTCCACTGCCCGCACCGAACGAGGTCTGGGCCGTAAAGTTCGGCGTGAAACTACCGCCGCCACCGCCCGGCGATAACAGGGTAAAGGTCAAGTCCGGAAAGTACGTCGAGCTGCCCAGGATCGTCACAGGAATCATCCCGCTGCTCGCGCCCGCCGGAATTACCAGCGAACTCATCGCCGCGGTGTAGTTCGTCCCGGCCTTCGCCGTGCCGTCCTGGGTCTGATACTGCACAAAGGCGTCGAAGGAGGTGTCGCCCGTGCGGGCTACCGGAAAGTTCAGTGTCGTGGATGACGAGCCGGTCACCATCGCGGTGTTTCCCGAGAGCGACAGCGAGGTCGGGTCACCCAGCGCGAACAGCGGGATGCCCGCGGCGAGTACGACTAGCGTAACGATTAGTGTTGCGCGTCTGGCTCGTTGCTGAGTCACGGGGAATACCTCCGATTGCCGGAGTTTGCTTGCCTTGTCTTAAAGAGCGCCAAGGTGCGAGCGTTCACTCCCCTCGCGAAACCTTTAGGCCAACTTCATCCTCTCCCGGACAAGGCCTCTGTAATGCCCAAGTTCGAAACGATGAGTAATTTTGGCGTTTTCGTAACATAAGTTATGAGCGGAAAGCACGGCGACTCACCGCCGCGTGATGCTGTCGACTTCCTTGAGTTCCTCGGCGCTCAGCTTCCATCCGCAGGCTTTGACGTTCTCGGTGACCTGCTCCGGCTGGGTCGCACCGCTAATCACGCTCGACACGATCGGCTGGCAGGCAAGCCAGCTCATCGCCAGCTCCACGATCGTGTGACCGCGCTGCTTTGAAAACTCTTCCAGCTTTTCCAGGATCCCGAAGTTGTGATCCGTCATGACCTGCTTCGCCATAGGCGCCATCAACGCCAGGCGCGTGCCCGCGGGTGCCTCGGTACCGCGACGGTACTTGCCGGTGAGGAAGCCGCTGGCAAGTGGAAAGTAAGGCAGCATCCCGAGGCCGAACTTCCTGCAGGCCGGCAGCAGGTCGCGCTCGATTTTGCGATCGAGCAGGTTGTACTGGTTCTGCGCGGAGACGTAGCGGGCGATGCCGCGGGTGCGCGAGATCCAGTCCGCGTCCGCCACTTCCCATCCGCTGAAGTTACTGTTGCCGAGGTAGCGCACCTTGCCCGCGCGTACCAGGTCATCCAGGGCCGCCAGGGTTTCTTCCTGCGGTGTTTCGGGATCGGGCTGATGGATCTGGTACACGTCGATATAGTCGGTGCCCAGGCGCCTGAGGCTGGCCTCCGCGGCCGCGATTACGTAGCGACGCGAACCGCCCCGCATATAGGGCCCATCGCCCATCGGCATGCCGAACTTCGAGGCGACGATCACATCGCGGCGGCGCGGACCGAGTGCCTTGCCGAGCATCTCCTCCGAACCTCCCCGACGCCCGTAGATGTCGGCGGTGTCAAAGAAGGTGACGCCCTCGTCGAGGGCTCGATGGACCACGGCGCGGGTCTGTTCGGCGTCGCATTTCATCGCAAAGTTGTTGCATCCCAGTCCTGCCAGCGAGATTTTCAGCCCCGACTCGCCCAGATTTCGGTACTCCATATGCGGCTCCTTCCCTGATAAATGAGTATATTGGCTGCAATTTGCGGACCCTTGATTCGTCTTACAGGTCAAAGAGACCTGAGGTAGCGTTTTAGAATGGCTCCCAAGATTCGCGCGATCGCTCCTATCTTAGTCATCGCCTGCGCGGTTCCAATACTCGCGCATGCGCAGGGCGGGCCCGGCTATCCGCCGATGATCGCGGGAGGCCAGCTGGGCAATCCCCCCATGATGCCTTCAGCGCCGACACTGCCCCCGCCCTTCATGGCGGCCCTGAGAGCGGCGGATCTGACCCCCTCTCAGCAGGACAAGATGCGGCAAATCATGGATTCGGGACGCGAGCAGACCGACGCCGAGATGAGGCAACTTCATGCGATCCACGAAAAGATCGCGGACAAACTGCTGGGGACCGCTCCTGTCAACGAAACCGACCTCGCACCCCTGACCCAGCAGGCCAGCCAGGTCGACCAGCAGGTGCAGCAGGAATGGCTCAAGACTGCGCTGCGGGTTAGAGCTATCCTGACTCCGGACCAGTTAACCAGGATGAACGCCTTCCATCGCCAGGTAACCGCCATCAACGCGCAAATCGAAGCGCTGATGCATGGCCCGATGCGCGGGATGCAGGGTCGCTGATGATCAGAACGGGGCATCATCGCATCCAGGCGCTTCAAGTCGGCCCGGAGGTCACGTTCCCTGCGCCCGATGCGCGTGCGCCCCGCCTGCATCAACCATCAACGGATGGTCTGCGGCCGCGGAAGACCAACGCGATGAATTCAAATGCGACCGCGGAGCCGGTCAGCGGAATCCGTCACCGGATCGACGCCGCCCGCAAAGGCGATGATCGGGCCCTGGAAGAGATCATCCGCCACTACCAGGATCGCGTCGCGCGTTTCATCGTTTCTATCGTAGGGCGGGATGCGGACTACGAGGATCTTTGCCAACTAACTTTCGTCAAGATGTCGCTGGCGCTGCCCAAGCTGCGTTCGGTGGATATTTTCGAAGGATGGCTGTTCCGCATCGCGCGCAACGTCTGCATGGATCACCTGCGACGGCTCAAGTGGCGGCGGGTGTTCGTCCCGTTTACCCGCGAGCACGAAGAGGTTGCGCTCGAAGAGCCGGACGACCCGGGGCTTTATCGCGCGTTCGAGGCGGCGCTGGTGCAACTGCCGTCGGATCAGCGCGAACTGATCGCCCTGCTCCGCGAGCGCGACTGGTCTTACGCGCAGCTTGCGGAAATCACCGGAAGCACCGTATCCGCGGTCGGCACTCGCTTGTTTCGCGCACGATCGAATCTACGCAAACTTCTCAAAGAGTCTCGCTCATGAAAATGCATCGTTCCGCAGCAGCCAGGAGCCTTCTTCCGGCAGATTTCGCGCCGCGAGTAGTTAAACGAGTATCGCGGATAAAACGCCGCCGAGCACTGCAGCGCCGCATGCTGGCCGTGACGACGGTGCTGGCGCTGGGAGTCGGAGCATTCATCGCCGAGCGGCATGAATCGGTCGCGCCTCTCCAAACCGCTGTCGCTTTGCAGCCTCCCGGCGATACAAACATCCGCCGCGAAGCCAACGACGAGCCCGTCGTCTTCCAGGAATCGCCGCAAGCCCCGGGCAACTTGTTTTTGCCGGACACGTACCTGATGACCAACTTCGAGGATTCGACCGGCGAACCAAGTTGGCATTCATACGACTCCTGGTGGAATTCGAATTCCTGACCTCACGCATTTTGCTTGCCTGGCCCGATCCCGAAAGTAGCCCGGATTCGTTCGGTCCGGACTGCTCCTGTGATAGCCTACGCGCACTAATGAGCAAGTAGATGGGTCCTGGTGGCATTCTGCCATCGGGACTTCTTCTGACCTATCGCCATGACTCCTGCGCACAAGTCGCATCCGTCGAAGTCGCCCTCGAGGCCTGCAATCAGCAATCTGTCCGTCGAGCTGCTGTGGGCCGGGTTCGCGGTTGCGTTGCTGGCCGCGTTGGCAGTCGCATGGGCGACGTGGCACGGGAACGAGGGCTACCTCGAGCAGACGCGATGGGTCGCGCATTCCGAGTTGGTAATTCGAAACATCGAGCAGGCGCGCTGGGAAAAACAGAATGCGATCGATGCGGTGGAAAATTATGGCCTCAGCGGCGACCTGGGAGTGTTCGACAAGTTTCGCGCCGCCATCCGCAGAGTTCGCGAGTACGTGGAGCAACTCCGGACGCTGGTAGCGGACAACGACGGGCAAACAGCGCGGGTACGCTCGCTCGAGACATCGATAAACAAGCTGGAAACCCTCGGCGCCGAACTCGGTACTATTGCCGCACTAAAGGGCCAGCAGCAGGCACTTGACTCGCCGCAGTTTGTCGAACTGCGGGTCGAAATCGGGAATGTTCACGATCGCCTGGTCGAGATGGACCAGGAAGAGCAGCGGATGCTGACCCGCCGATCCGCGATGGCCCACCAATGGTCGCGCCACAACCTGGTGCTCATGGCCGTAGGCGGCGGCGTGGTGGTGTTGTGGCTGATCCTGGTAGGCGCGTGCGCCGCGATACTGCTGTCGCGCTACCGGCGTACCGCTACCGCGCTGGAAGCCAGTCGACGCCAGCTGGAAAAGATGAACGTGACACTGGAGGAACGCGTGCGCGAACGCAGCGCCGCGCTCTCGGGCCAAAATGCCCTGCTCGAGTCGATCCTCAACAGCATGCCTGACGCGGTCGTCGTGGTGGACAAGGACCTGCGGCCGATCCTCATGAACCCTGCCGCTGCCCGCCAGCTGCGCGTGGATGTCAGCAAGCCGGCTGATTGGCTTGCCGACTTCGATGTCTTCCCGGGCGCTTCGACCTCGACCCTTGCGACCGACCAACCATTCGTCGCGCGCGGCCTGGCCGGCGAAGTGATCGAAGGCTACGAGATGCGGGTTCGCGAGCGGAAGACCGGGCGCGAGCTCTGGATCGATGCATCGGTGCGTCCGGTCAAGGACGCCGAGGGAGTAATCCGCGCAGGGCTGCTCGTGTTGCGCGATGTCACCGGACGTCACGATGCGAAGATCGAGCGTGCCCTGTTCGCATCGGTGGCGAGGTTCGTGCCAGATGCCGTGCTGACCATCTCGCCCGAAGGGCTTATCACGAGTTGGAATCCCGGCGCCGAGCGGTTGTTCGGCTACACCTCGGACGAGGTCATCGGGCAATCGGTTGAAGCCGCGATCCCCGGAGATCGAGAGGGCGAGCGCGAGCGGCTGGCGGCGACACTCGGATCGGGCCAGCCGATCGAGAACCTGGAAACCCGGCGACTGCGCAAGGACGGCAGCCCGGTCGACCTCCTGGTTTCCGCCTCCGCCATCCGCACCCTGCCCGGACGAATCGATGGCTATGCGGTCATCGCGCGCGACAATACCGAGCGCAAGCGCCTCCATGAAGAGCTGCGGCGCGCGCGCGACCTGGCAGTCGAAGCGGCACAGACCCGCGCCGAGTTTCTCGCCAACATGAGCCACGAAATCCGCACTCCGCTCAACGCGATCATCGGGATGGCGGAGCTGCTCCAACTGACCGATCTCTCTCGCGAACAGCGCGAACGCGCCGCCGTGATCGAATCGAGCAGCAAGCTTCTGCTCGCCATCGTCAACGACATCCTGGACTTCACCAAGCTTTCCGCCGGGCGCGTGGTACTGGAAAGAATTCCTTTCGATCTGAACGAACTGGCCAAGACCACGGTCGATGCGTTCGCGGAAGCCGCGGCGCAAAAAGATATCGCACTCGAGCTTCACCTGGGTGGCGACCTGCCCGCGCGCATCAAGGGCGACCCCAATCGCCTCCGGCAGATTCTCAACAACCTGATCTCCAACGCGATCAAGTTCACCTCGGACGGCTCCGTGTCGGTGCGAATCGATCCGGTTACCGATGCCTCGCATCAGCGCGCGATCCGGTTCCAGGTCGCCGACACCGGCATCGGCATCGCACACGAAGTGCAAGCGCGCCTGTTCGAGCCGTTTGTGCAGGCTGAAAGCTCGACTGCGCGCCGCTATGGAGGAACGGGCCTCGGCCTGGTCATCTCGGCGCAGCTCGCACGGCAGATGGGCGGCGAGATCGAGCTCGAAAGTGAACCCGGCCGCGGCGCGACCTTCTCTTTCACCGCGCGATTCGAAGAGGTTTCCGCCGGCGACGAAGCGCGAGAACAGGAGGCCGCGGCGGCTGGTACGCCGGTAGCGCCCGATGGCTCCATCGCGGCCGATCAGAACGGCCGCGAGTACCGGGCGCCCTCGCCCCTCTTCCGCGTGCTGGTCGTGGAAGACAATCCCGTCAACCGCGAACTGGCCGCTGAGCAACTTCGCGTCCTCGGCTATCGCAGCGACATCGTTGGCGATGCGCGCAGCGCGCTCGACGCTCTCGCGCGTCAGCCCTACGACCTGGTCCTGATGGACTGCGAACTGCCCGTGATGGACGGATACGAAGCGACGCGCGAGATTCGCCGGCGCGAGGCGGGCGAGCGCCACACCATCATCGTGGCAATGACCGCGCATGCGACGCGCGAGCAACGCGAGCGCTGCCTCGCGGCGGGCATGGACGATTATCTCAGCAAGCCCGTGCGTCTCCAGACTCTCGCGGCGACCCTGGCCACCTGGTCGCGGCGATGGGCGGACGGCGAAACGACGCCGGTCGAAGCCGCATCTGACAAAGCCAACAACTCAACGCAGGACGACCAGGAACTCGATGCGGCGACGATCGCCGAGCTTCAAGACCTGTCGGAAGCGACCGGCGACGATGTCCTGCGCAA
>DATJWT010000035.1:0-2094 GCA_035500975.1 Binataceae bacterium (SeqCode) | reverse complement strand
CCAAAGATGGTCGAGAAGATGCGCGAGAAGCCGGGCGGCGATGCGATCCCGGTCACCATCGGGAACTTCGTTGATATCAAGGTGCCGGGACAATTCTCGCTGATCTACGTTGCGTTCAACACCTTCTTTGGCGGCCTGCTCACCCAGGAAGATCAGGTTCGATGCTTTGAGCGTGTCGCGCGTCGGCTGTCCGATGATGGCGTATTCGTATTGGAAGGCTTCGTGCCCGATCTCTCGCGCTTCGATCGCGGTCAGCGAACCTCGACGATCCATCTCGACACTGGGACCGCGCTCATTGATGCGGTCAAGCACGATCTGCTTCGCCAGCATATCCTCGGCGCGCACATCGCGATCAGCGAAAGCGGCACGCGTTACTATCCGCTGCAACTTCGCTATGCGTGGCCATCGGAACTCGACCTGATGGCGCGGCTTGCCGGGATGCGCCTGCGCGAGCGATGGGGCGGATGGCGCCGCGAGCCGTTCACCGGCGCGAGCCAGACCCACGTGAGCGTCTACGAGAAGGTACCTGTAGCCGCATCGGCCGTGCCGAAGTCCAAAGGACCGGCGACTGGCGCGCAAAAGACGTCGAAGGTGTCGCGCAGGTTTGGGTCAGGATCGAAAAGATAGCTATCGACCGACCAGACGCGCGGAGGACCGCGCGAGATCCGTCGCTTCGCTCAGGATGACCCGGTTGGTTTGCCCAAGGCACTTGCGTCAACTGCTACGCACTTCATGTCATCCTGAAGGTAGGCTGCCGGAGTGAAGGACCTCGCACAGTCCTCCGCGGGTTGCTTCCACTATTTCTTCAAGTTTCTCGTGGTAGTGCGACGGTGCTAAGACTCGAACCGGGATTTCGATGAACCTAATCGAAGAGCAATTTCGCAAACTCACTCCAAAATCCGCCGACCTCGCCGCTCGCGCTGAACGCGTGATGCCCGGCGGTGACACACGCACCACCACCTACCATCGGCCCTACCCGCTCGCGATCGAGCGCGGAGAAGGTCCGTTCCTGTTTGATGTCGACGGCAATCGCTACATCGACCTGCTCGGCAACTACACCAGCCTGGTGCACGGCCACGCGTATCCGCCGATCGCCGAAGCGATCGCAAAAGCGGTGAGCAGAGGCACGGCATGGCCAGCACGATCGAAGGCGCAGATCGATTTGGCGGAGTTGCTGTGCGCTCGAGTTCCCTCCGTCGAGCGCGTGCGCTTCTGCAATTCGGGCACAGAGGCCGGGATGCTCGCGGTCCACGTTGCGCGCCACGTCACCGGCCGGCAGCTGATCCTGATGGCGCGCTATGGCTATCACGGTTCTTACGATGACCTGGAGTTGGGGCTCCTGGGCCACGACGGCGAGAAGACGCTGCTGGGAGAATTCGGCAGCGCGGAGTCTTTTGAACAAACCCTTGCCGAACGGGGCTCCGAGATCGCCGCGGTCTTCCTTGAGCCGGTCCTTGGATCGTCGGGTGTAGTACCACCGCCGGAAGGATTTCTGCGCCGTGTCGCGGATGCCGCCCATCGTGCAGGCGCGCTATTCGTGCTCGATGAGGTCATAACGCTGCGCCTGTCTGAAGGCGGCGCGCAGCAGATCTTCGACGTGAAGCCGGACCTCACGATGATGGGCAAGATCGTCGGTGGCGGGCTGCCGGTCGGTGCGCTGGGCGGCAACGCCGAGCTGATGAAGGCATTCGATCCGCGCGAGCGCGGATCGCTGCTTCACTCGGGAACCTTCAACGGCAACGTGCTCACCTGCACGGCAGGTATCGTCTCGGTGCGCGAGCTCACGCAGCAGCGAATCGACAAGATGAATTCACAGGCCCGGCGCATCGCGGACGAACTCAAGCGCGCCGCGACCCAGGCGGAGCTGCCCTTCTCGGTCCGTCAATTCGGCTCGCTGATGAATGTGTTCTTCACCAACGTCGCCCCTCCCGCAACTATCGTGCGAGAAGACTTGCGGACGATGACCCAATTTCACCTGGCGGCCCTCAATCATGGACTATTCATCGCGCCACGCGGATTGATCGCGCTCTCAACAGTTATTACCGACGATATGGTCACGGAGATTTGCGAGCGCGCATCGCTGGCGATGGCCGA
>DATJWT010000034.1:0-7586 GCA_035500975.1 Binataceae bacterium (SeqCode) | reverse complement strand
GCGAGCCGCCAGCCCGCCATGCGTGAGGTCAGCATCGGCGAAACCCTCGATCAGTTCAAACTAACCGAGGTGATCGCGCGCAGCGGCATGGCCTCGATCTTCAAGGCGATCGATCTCATCTCCGGCCAGACCGTCGCCATCAAGGTTCCCTACATGCAGTTCGAGAGCGACGTGATCTTCTACGGACGCTTCCAGCGCGAAGAGGAAGTGCTGCGCCGCCTCAACCATCACAACATCATCAAGGTCGTCACGCCCAGGAAAAAGTCGCGGATGTACATCGCGATGGAGTTCATCGACGGCGTCTCGCTCCGCCAGATCATCCACGACGAGCAGCCGATGCCTCCCGAGCGCGCGCTCGGTCTCGCCACCCAGATCTGCGAGGCGCTCGTGTACATGCACGGCGAAGGCGTCGTCCATCGCGATTTGAAGCCCGAGAACATCCTCGTGACCGGAGACGGCGTCGTGAAGATCATGGACTTCGGTATCGCGCTCGATGAGCAGGCGCGCCGCCTCACCTGGTCCGGCCTCTCATCCACGATTGGAACTCCCGATTACATGGCGCCCGAGCAGGTGAGCGGCCGGCGCGGCGATGCGAGGACCGACATCTACTCGTTGGGAGTGATGCTGTACGAGATGCTCACCGGGAACCTGCCCTTCGCGGTGAACAACGTGTACAACATGATGCGCGCGAAGACTAACGAGGACCCGCAGCCCCCGACCAAGTTTCGCCCCGACCTCGATCCCAAGCTCGAGGAGATCGTCCTTCACGCAATCGAGCGCAATCCAAAGAACCGCTACGAGACCGCCGGGCGGATGCTTGAAGACCTGCGCGATCCCTCCCACGTCACGGTGACGGAGCGTGCCAGGGAACTTCATCCGCGCAGCCTGCGCGCGCTAAAAATCCGCCGCGGAATCGCGATCGCCGCGTTCTTCGTTTCGCTTATCGGATTCTTCGTTTTCCTGATCTGGCTGGCCAACCGCTACCCAGCCGCTCCCAGTCAGCATCACGGGTCCTATCGAGGGGAGGTCAAATGACGAACCCTTTCCCCTTTTGTCATTCCCGCGCGTCTGAGTTGTCTGGCGCGCGAGGAATCCCGGCTTCTTTTTCTGCTCTGCCATTCTCTCTCCCGCTGGAGGTGATGTGATGCCAGCCACCGGTGTCCCCCTCGACCAATCCCTCAACCTCGCGTGGATTCTGATCGCTGGGTTCCTCGTGATGTTCATGCAGGTCGGCTTCGCGATGCTCGAGACCGGCTTCACCCGCGCCAAGAATGCCACCAATACGATGGCGATGAACCTGATCATCTACCCCGTCGGCGTCATCGGCTTCTGGCTAACCGGCTATGCCTTCATGATGGGCGGAGTGCACAATTGGCCCTCGCTCGGCACCGCCGAGATCAGCCATCACGAACTCAAGCTGATAATCGGGGGCCAGGCCTACGGCATTATCGGCCTCAGCAAGTTCGCGCTCGCCAATATCAGTCACGATCCCGCCAGCCTCGCGATGTTCCTGTTCGCGGTCGTATTCATGGACACCGCGGCCACCATCCCGACCGGCGCGATGGCCGAGCGATGGAAGTTCATCGCGTTCTTCATTTACGGATTGTTCATGTCGATGTTCCTCTACCCGCTTTATGGCAACTGGGTGTGGGGTGGCGGATGGCTCTCGCAACTCGGTGTCAACCTGGGCCTCGGCCACGGCCACGTCGACTTTGCCGGCTCCTCCGTCGTGCACATGACCGGCGGCGTCACCGCCCTCGCCGGCGTTATCGTGCTCGGTCCGCGTATCGGCAAGTTCCGCCGCGATGGCGCCATCGGCGCGATTCCCGGGCATAACCTGCCGATGGCGATGGTGGGGACGCTGATCCTTGCCTTCGGATGGTTCGGGTTCAACGCCGGTTCCTCCCTCGCCGCGACCGATTCCCGCATCGGCGTGATCGCCGCCAACACGATGCTCGCGTCGTCCGCCGGCGCGCTCACCTCGCTGCTCTACCTGTGGCATCGATTCAAGAAGCCCGATGTCGCGATGGCGTGTAACGGCCTCCTCGGCGGCCTCGTTGCGATCACCGCCCCCTGCGCATTCGTGGGCCCGCAGGCCGCGATCCTCATCGGCGTAATCGCCGGACTCATCGTGGTGTGGACCGTGCTGATCCTCGAGCGCCGCTTCAAGATCGACGATCCCGTCGGCGCAATTCCCGTTCACGGTGCATGCGGCCTGTGGGGCGCGCTGGCGCTGGGGATCTTCGCCGATGGCAGCTACGGCGACGGATGGAACGGCGTGGCCGGCCCCGTCCGCGGGTTACTCTTTGGAGATCCGTCGCAGTTCGTCGCTCAGCTCGTCGGCGTGACTGTCAATTTTGTCGTCGTGTTCGGGCTCGCCTACGCGTTTTTCAAGATCGTCGAGCGCACTATCGGCAATCGCGTGCTCGCCGAGGTCGAATGGTCCGGCCTCGACGCCCTCGAGATGGGCAGCGACGCCTACCCGCATGTCTGATTCCCCCTCCTTTCCAGGGAGGGGGCCAGGGAGTGGTAGACAGGCACGCACAGCCTCGTCCCGACGCTCTTGCCACCTCAATTCGATCACTATGCGTTCACTCGTGCACGTCATCCCGAGAGTTTGTGAAAAATTGCCTTCCAACCGCCGTCCTCAATCACTCCCGCCCAACGCCCGAACGTCATCCCGAGCGCAGCATTCCGATGCGGAGCCGAGGGACCTCAGCAGATGGTTCGTTTGCAGCTGTCAGAACAGACTAAAAATGCCCCGATGTTTCAATTGATCGTGCCTGCAAGGAGTCCGCGATAACCTCCAAATTTCTCCCACCCTCGATTGATTCCCAGCAGATTTTCCCGCAGATTCCACCGCGACGATGCGCCCGCTGCGAACCATACTGCCGACCGCGATTCTGCTCCTCGCAGCGTTCCCCACCCTCGCCAGCGCCCAGGTCGGTCAGCGCAACTTCTACTCTGCCCTCATCACCCAGGGCACCGATCCCAGCAACGACCTCACCATCGCCCCCGGATGGGCCACCGTCGCGGGTCAGACCAAGGCCTCGCTTTCCTACCAGGTCGAAAAGCAGCTGACTGACAACACCAGCATCCTGCTCGGCGATGCTCTCGGCGACGTCGCGCGTCGCCGCCTCCAGACCAGCTCCGGCCCCGACAACATGGAAATCCTGCTCAAGTGGGCGTTCTACCAGAACGACAATCACGAGTTCCGCACCGGCATCGCCCTCGATGTGTATGCGCCCACCGGCGATGTGAGCGCGGGCGCCGGCGGACATTGGCGCGGCGGCCCGATGCTGCTGGCCGAGAAGGGCGCCGGCGATCTCCCCGACTCCGGCTTCTGGCACTACCTGCGTCCGTTCGGTGTGCAGATGGATGCCGAATGGCTGCCGCGATGGACCGGTGCGCAGCTCGATCTGGTCAACTTCGATTCCGCGCTCAGCTACCAGCTCGACTACCTCGATGAAGAAGGCTTCGGCTTCAAGTCCGGCCCGATTTTCAAGCACCTCGTCTTCTTCAACGAGTTCAACTACCAGCAGATACCGTTCGGCTTTCAGAACACCGGCACCACGCCGCCCGATTGGCGCGTAACCCCCGGCATCGCCTATGCCACCACCTACGTCCAGCTGATGTTCGGAACCCAGCTGGGCCTCAACAAACTCGGCGCCCAGGCCACCCACAACACCGGCCTCTTCCAGATCGACATCTACTACGACCAGATTTTTCCCACTCTCGGCAAAACCTTCTGATCCCCTCCCCTTGTCCAAGGGGAAGGCTAGGGAGAGGTGCAGTGATCGCACGAAGCCGATTGGTCGATTCGTCGTGTTCGCGCTAAATACGAGTTCCAGCCAGGTGCCGTTTTCTGCGCCTCAGGTCCGCTCCTGCGCTATACTGCGCTCCCTCACTCAGATGTCGCGCATCCTCGCATTCCTGCTCTTCCTTTTCATCTTTCGTCCCGTCTCCCCGCTCCGCGCCGCCGATACCGCCCCCGTCGGCGACCGCTACCAAATCGGCGAGCCCTGGTACATCGCCGGTTCCCAGCGCCACATGACCGATCTCTTCCCCAGCCACGTCGTCCATCGCGCCGGCCCCGTCTCCGATCTGCCTCGCGCGCCCCAGTCGCTCCGCGACGTGACCTACGAATGGTCCGGGCGCGACCACACCCTCGATGAGCTCCTGGCGCGCACCTACACCGCCGGTTTCCTCGTCATCAAGGATGGCCACATCGTCGATGAGCGTTACTTCGGCGGCGCGGACGAAAATTCGCTCTTTACCTCATGGTCCGTCGCCAAGTCCTTCACCTCCACGCTCGTCGGCCTCGCTCTCGCCGATAGAAAGCTCTCCGGCCTCGATACTCCCGTAACGCAGTACGTTCCCGAACTCGCCGGCTCCGGCTACGACGGCGTTCCGATCAAGGATGTGCTCGCGATGGCCTCCGGGGTCGATTTCACCGAGGAATACAACGACCCCGCCTCCAGCGTGGAGGTGATGTGGCGAAAGGCGATGGTCGATGAATCCGAGCGCCTCGATGACTTCATCCGGTCGATCAAGCGCGGCGCACAGCCGCCGGGAACAAAATTCGTCTATCGCAGCTCCGATACGCAGGTGCTCGGATGGCTCGTCAGGCGCGTCACCGGGCAGTCGCTCGCCGACTACCTGTCACAAAAGATCTGGTCGCAACTCGGGATGGAAAAAGATGCCGCGTGGCTGACCGATCGTCCGGGTCCCGATGGGGTCGAGGCGGCGTATTGCTGCCTCAATGCGACCCTGCGCGACTATGGCCGCTTCGGCCTGCTGTTCCTGAACCGCGGCAGATGGAACGACCGGCAGATCGTGCCCGAGAGCTGGGTCGACCAGGCCACTATCGCGCAGATCCCGCCGGACCAGCCGGGCCGCCTCTTTCCGGGCTACGCGATGGGCTACGGCTATCAATGGTGGACGTTCCCCGGCCCCGACCACGCCTACTCCGCCGAGGGCATCAGGTTCCAGCTCATCTACGTGAACCCGGCCGACCGCATTGTGATCGTAAAAACCAGCGCCTTCCCACCCACCTGGAACAACCGCCTCGAACTCGAAACCTACGCCGCCTTCGATGCGATCCGCGCAGCCCTGAAAAGCAAATAGGCCCGTCAGGTTAGAGCGACTCTCCAGATCCAGGGAGAGTCAGGGGAGTGGTACTACGCCCTCATCGGACATGCGGTGATTTCCTGTGCGTATGCTGCGCACAACCAGTGGACGCCGCTAACCCGATTTGCCAACAAAATGCCGCTGGCGCACCATCGTCCTCCAGGGAGTATCAGCGTCCGATGGACACGGCACAGAAAAACACCCGCCCTCGCAACCCGCGCCGCGCGCATTCCCTTCCACCCCTCCAAAATGTTGTAGAATGTTGTACTCCCCGGCTTGCCGAGCACCCGTCACGCAAAGAAACGCCCGTAAATTCGCACCTTTCCCCGCCCTCTAAGCCTCCGCCCGGCCTTCACGCCATTACAACATCGCGAGAAATTCGATGCGCCAGGTTGCACGAACCTCGACTGTTCGGCGCTCTCCTGATGGTTCGCTTCGGCAGCAAGCTTCGCGCTTCTCTCCAAAATGTTAACAAATGTTGTAATATAATACTTGACGCAATCCATCGTTTCGAGTAGATTTGTGAGCATGGCTAAGGGACAAAGACCAGTCGCATCCGACAAGACCGCAATCGTCGCGAAGCTTCCACGCGCCTGCATGGACGAAACCGCAGCCGTGGAATTTTTCGAGGAACAGCGATGGGGAGACGAACCCCTCTGCGCTCATTGCCAAAGCGACAAGGTTTACAAGATGGGCAACGCGACCGGGGACGGACGCAACAAGCGGTTCCTCTGGCGCTGTCGCGCTTGCAACCGACAGTACACGGTGCGCGTCGGTACGGTTTACGAGGATTCGCCTATTCCCTTGCGCCATTGGGCTTATGCGTTCTGGAAAGCCTGCTCATCGAAGAAGGGTGTGAGCGCGCTGCAAATCAAGCGCGAGACTGGACTGACTTACAAGTCCGCGCTGTTCCTGATGCACCGCATCCGCTTTGCAATGGCGCAGAACTATGCTGCTCAGCCGAAGATGGGCGACGTTACGGGAATCATCGAAGCGGACGAAACCTATGTCGGCGGGAGGCCGCGCCACAAAGCACAATCGCGCAGCGAAGCGGCGAAAGAATGGAAGGAACGTAAGACTCCGGTGTTTTCGATTGTCGAGCGTGACGGCACCAAGCGATCATTCGTAACCACTGATGTAACTGCGGAAAATCTTGGCCGAATTTTGCAAGAAAACGTCTCACTGGCGTCGCACCTCATGACTGATACCGCAGGCGTCTATCGGGGCAGTATCGGCAAACCATTTGCGCGCCACAGCATGACCGATCACACTGCACGCGAGTACGCGAAGCCGGATGGAACACACAGCAATACTGTCGAGTCTGCGTTCTCCCTGCTCAAGCGCGGCATCTACGGTACGTTCCACAACGTGAGCCGGAAGCATCTCCATCGCTACGTTGCAGAGTTTGATTTCCGCTGGAACGCACGGAAAATTGATGATGGTGCTAGGACTGTGCGCGCAATCAAATCGTCGGTCGGAAAGCGGCTGCGCTATCGTGAGCCAGTCCTAAAGGTGGTGCGGGATTGAAGAAGCGAGCGAAGCCGAAGAGACCCGCCAAGCGCGGGCCGAAAGAGGAACGGCTTGTAATTCAGGGCGACTGGAAAGAAGCCGTTAAGAAGTCCCTGGAGAAGAAGAAGCCGCCCGGAGGTTGGCCTAAAGGTTAATGTTCGCGCTTCCAGCGCGCGTATTCTTCGGCCCGCTGCCTTGCTTCCGGACCAGAGAAGATGGCTACGAAGCAACGACCATCATCATCGAATGCCTCTACGCGCCACTCTCCTGCGAACTTACGATCTTCAAAAGCGCTGTATTCCATGGTTCTTGCTCCTCAAAACGCGACTTCAACGTCTATGTTATCGACGCAACTTTGGGGCCGAGAATGATTGTGGCCCGTATGCCATGGGCCGCTGCTCGTAAAGACGTTGGAAAGTCCGGCAATATCGAAGCAGCGCCACTCGCCACCGGGCGGAAGCCCAGAACTACTTGAACCACCGAATTGAAAACCTAGGACGTGCTCTTTACCTCTCTTTGTACCGATTACATGGGGACAGAAGATTCGGTTGAGTCCTCGGTAGTTCGCGGTCACTGTAAGTTTTTGTTGCACAGCGTTACGGATCGTCTGGTAGTTTGCTGACGCCATTTGTCGCCCCCCGTGGCGCGTCGTGGCGAGAAGTTAACATGGTTTGCGTCAAGTATATACTCCCGACAAATGTTAGCAGCCACGAGAAAAAAGCCCGGGATTTACAGGAGAAGGGACCGCTCTGCCGCACTCAGCCCCCGCGCCGATCGCCATGAAAGTGTGCACCACCTCAACGCAATCGTGCACGCGCCGGAACACTACGAAGATAAAAAAAAAAGATAATGGGGCAGGCCGCCGTGCCTGCCGACTATGCGCGGGCGTCTTCGCCCGCGCCACCAATTCCTACCAGTCCCTCCGCGCCACAATCTGCTCGGTTCTC
>DATJWT010000033.1:0-12158 GCA_035500975.1 Binataceae bacterium (SeqCode) | reverse complement strand
CCGCTGACTGATACCCGCCGGCAGGTTGTAGTGCGGCCGAACTGGCGGCGGCTTTCCCGCGGAAAGCACGTGAACCTCCGGCTGAACGAGTTCGAGAGTCCCTTCCGGTGTCTCGGTCACGCGGCCATGCGCCAGTACGCGTTCGCCGGAGGGCATCTTGCCACGCATGTAGCCGGGAAGATTGAACCACACGACGCGAATCCTCACCGTTCCATCGCTGATGATGCCGCTGGCAAGTCGCCTCCATGGTGAACCTCGCATTGGACGCTCACTGATCGAACCCAGCTCACCTTCCACTGTGACGGTCGTTCCGGGAACGATCGCTGACAGCGGCGTCAAATTACGCCAATCCTGGTAGCGCGATGGCAGATGAAAGATCAGGTCGCGGATCGTCTCGATGCCACGGTCGGCCAGCATCGTGGCCCGTTTCGGCCCGATACCCGAGAGATTGGCGATTGGAGTGTCGAGTCGCGTAGCGCCCTGGGAACGCTCAGCAGGCGGACCATCTACCTTCGCGCGCGTTACCGTCTTTTCCGTTCGGGCGCGCATCGGTTCTGTCCACGAGGCGCGGCGATCAACCGCGATGGTAGTCCTGAAGCGCGCGCACCTCGAAGCTCTCCGTCTTCAGCGCACGGATCCCTTCGACTGCGGCGTTCGCACCGGCCATCGTGGTGAAGTAAGGCAGGCGGAGTTCCAGCGCGGTACGCCGAATCGAAAACGAATCCGCCGTGCCGCCGGCATCCGGCGTGTTTATCACCGCAGCGATCTTCCCCCCCTGCATCGCATCGACGACGTGCGGGCTGCCTTCCAGCACCTTGTTGATCGTTTCGCATCGCAGGCCCAGGCCCGCGATATGCGCCGCCGTGCCGCGAGTCGCGATCAAACTGAAGCCCATATCCGACAAGCCCCGTGCGATTGGCTCCAGGAGCGGCTTGTCTTCATCGCGGACGCTGATGAAAACGGTGCCGGCCAGGGGCAGGTCCGACGATGCGGCCAGTTCCGCCTTCGCGAACGCCATCGCGAAAGATTTGTCGATTCCCATCACCTCGCCGGTCGATTTCATTTCGGGGCCGAGGATCGTATCGACACCCGCAAAACGCGCGAACGGGAAGACCGATTCCTTGACCGCCACGTGGGAAGGAACGCGTTCGGTCGTGAATCCCAGCTCGCTCAGCTTCTTGCCCGCCATCACCAGCGACGCCAGCTTGGCAAGTGGCACGCCGATCGCCTTGCTGACGAACGGGATGGTCCGCGAAGCGCGCGGGTTAACTTCGAGAATGTACACTTCGCCGTCGTAGATCGCGTATTGCACGTTGATCAAGCCGACCACTCCCAACTCCCGGGCCAGCATCTTGGTCTGGTCTATCAACTTGCGCTGCAGCTCGGGTGAGAGGCTCTTCGGCGGCAATGCGCATGCGCTGTCGCCGGAATGAATACCGGCGTGCTCAACGTGCTCCATGATTCCGCCGACCACGACCATCTCGCCGTCGCCGATCGCATCCACATCGACTTCAATCGCGCCGCGCAGGTAGCGATCGATTAACAGCGGATGCCGTTCCGATGCCTCGAATGCCTGTGCAACGTACCTGCGCAGCGACGCCTCATCGGCGATGACCTCCATCGCTCGACCGCCAAGAACGTAGGAAGGACGAATCAGCACCGGGTAACCGATCCGGTTGGCGCCAGCCACTGCCTCCTCGAGACCGCGCACCAGGATGCCGCGCGGCTGCTGGAGCCCAAGCTTGTCCACCATCGCGTTGAAGCGTTCGCGATCCTCTGCGCGATCTATCGCGTCGGACGACGTCCCAAGGATCGGCACTCCCGCCTGCGACAACGGCACTGCCAGCTTTAACGGAGTCTGACCGCCGAACTGTACGATCACCCCGATCGGCTTTTCGCGCTGCGCTACCGCAAGAACGTCTTCGAAGGTCAGCGGCTCAAAATAGAGACGGTCCGAGATATCGTAGTCGGTCGAGACGGTCTCCGGGTTGCAGTTCACCATGATCGTCTCGTAACCGGCTTCCTTGAGCGCGAGACTGGCGTGGACGCAGCAGTAGTCGAATTCGATGCCCTGCCCTATCCGGTTGGGCCCACCGCCCAGGATCATCACCTTGCGCCGTTGATCGGGCGGCGCTTCGTCCTCGCCTTCGTACGTCGAGTACAGATAGGGCGTGAAAGCCTCGAACTCGGCGCCGCAGGTATCGACCGCTTTGAACACAGGTGCGACACCATGTTTCCTGCGCTCCCCTGCGACGTCGCTCTCCTGCGTGCCGCGCAAGTCCGCGATGCGCCGGTCGGAGTACCCCATCGCCTTGAATTCCCGAAAATAAGCCTGGCTCAACGGCTCGCGCGCCACGCGCGACTCGCACGCGACCACATCTGCAATCGCATCGATGAACCAGGGGTCGATATTCGTTAGCCGGAAAGCTTCTTCACGGGACATGCCGAGCCGCAACGCATCGGCGAGGTGAAACAGGCGATGACTGCTGCCGCGCCTGATTTCCTTGCGCAGCTTTTCCAGCGCATTCACGCCCGGCTCCCGGAGATGCGATTCCAGACCGAACGAGCCGATCTCCATCGAGCGCAGCGCCTTCTGCAGCGACTCCTTGAAGGTCCGTCCTATCGCCATCACTTCGCCGACCGACTTCATTTGCGGCCCCAGCTCGTCGGCCGCGCCACGAAATTTTTCGAAAGTGAAGCGCGGAATCTTGGTCACGACGTAATCGATCGTCGGCTCGAAGCACGCGGGCGTCTTCCTGGTGATGTCGTTGGGAATTTCATCGAGGCGATAACCCACCGCCAGTCGTGCGGCGATCTTGGCGATCGGGAAGCCGGTGGCTTTGGAAGCCAGCGCTGAACTGCGCGACACGCGCGGGTTCATCTCGATGATTACCATCCGTCCGTTCCTGGGGTCGATTGCGAACTGGATGTTCGATCCGCCCGTGTCGACGCCGATCTCGCGGATGATCCGCAGCGCGGCATCGCGCATGATCTGGTATTCCTTGTCGGTCAGCGTCTGCGCGGGTGCGACGGTAATCGAGTCGCCCGTGTGCACGCCCATCGGGTCGAGGTTCTCGATCGAGCAGATGATCACGACGTTGTCGGCCATGTCGCGCATCACCTCGAGCTCGAACTCCTTCCAGCCCTCGACCGATTCCTCGATCAGTACCTCGTGAATCGGCGACATCTCGAGGCCCCATTTCACCTTCGCGCGGTAGTCGTCGACTTCGCGTGCGATCGAGCCTCCCGTACCGCCCAGGGTTCGCGAGGGCCGGATAATCAGCGGGATACCGAGGTCGCGCAGAATTCGCTCCGCATCGTCCATCGAGTGCGCGATCGCCGATCGCGGCACTTCAAGCCCGATACCGATCATCGCCTGCTTGAACAGGTCGCGATCTTCCGCCTTCTTGATGGCCTGCAGCTTCGCGCCGATGAGCTCGCACTTGTACTTGTCCAGCACGCCCGATTCGGCCAGTTCGATAGCCAGATTCAGCGCGGTCTGACCGCCTACTGTAGGCAGCAGCGCGTCCGGCCGTTCCCGCTCGATAATCTTTGAGATCGCCGCCGCGGTCATCGGCTCGATGTAGGTCCGGTCCGCGAGCTCGGGATCGGTCATGATCGTCGCCGGATTGGAGTTGATGAGAATGAGGCGCAGCCCTTCCTCGCGGAGAGCCTTGATCGCCTGCGTGCCCGAGTAGTCGAACTCGCAGGCCTGCCCAATGACGATCGGCCCGGAGCCGATCAGGAGAACCGATTTCAAATCTTTGCGAAGCGGCACGTTATGAATTCAATCTCGCAGGGTAAACCTTGTTGGCTCGCGGCTTCTTCGGCCGCAACGCGATCCAGGGTGTCCGCGCCGTGTCGCGGAAACGCCTCGACCATCCTCTTGAAACGCCGGAACAGGTAGCTCGAATCGTGCGGACCCGGAGATGCCTCCGGATGGTATTGCACCGAAAAGAACGGAACACCCTGCCCTCGCATGCCCTCTACCGTCTTGTCGTTGAGGTTCAGATGCGACAACTCTGCGCGCCCCCTCAAGGATTCCGTATCGACGGCGAAGCCGTGGTTCTGGGAAGTTATCTCGACCCGCTGCGTCCGCAGATCCATCACGGGATGGTTGGCGCCGTGATGCCCGAAATCGAGCTTGTAGGTTTTCCCGCCGAGCGCGAGCCCCAGAATCTGATGCCCCAGGCAGATCCCGAAGACCGGCTTCTTGCCGAGCACGCCTGCAACCGCTTTATGCGCGTACGGCAGCGCCGCTGGATCGCCTGGTCCGTTCGACAGAAACACACCATCGGGGTTCTCCGCGAGAATCTGTTCAGCGGTAGATTCCGCCGGTACAACGCGCACGCGAAATCCCGTGGTGACCAGCAGGCGAAGGATGTTCAGCTTGATGCCGTAGTCGAGCGCCACGATCCGGGGCGCATCGCGCAGCTCTTCCTTGCTCATCGCGCGGTAGCCGCGCCCCAGCTCCCAGTCGCCGATTTTCCAGTCATGCGCCTCCGCGCTGGTGACTTCCTTCACGAGATCGCGACCGACCAACCCTGGTGATGCCTTGGCCTTTTTGACCAGCGACTCCGGATTGAGGTCGGCGCTGGACAGCACCGCTTCCTGCGCGCCGTGAGTGCGGATGTGACGAACGAGAGCGCGGGTGTCGATGCCTTCGATTCCGACGACTCCGGCATGCGACAGGTACTCGTCCAGCGAAATCTCCGAGCGCCAGTTCGATGGGCGCTCGCAGCATTCCTTGACGATGAATCCCTCGACATAAATTCGGCGTGACTCGACGTCCTCGCGGTTGGTCCCCACATTCCCGATCTGTGGATAGGTCATGCAGACCAGCTGCCCCTTGTAAGAGGGGTCGGTGAGCACTTCCTGGTATCCCGTCATCGCGGTGTTGAAGACAACTTCGCCCGTCGCCTCGCCCACTGCACCGAACGCGCGGCCGCGAAATACCTTTCCGTCGGCCAGGGCCAGCATCGCTTCATGCTTCGCGCGACCAGCCATCAGTCGTTTCCTTTTCTCCCGTCGTACACGATTTCTCCGTTAACAATCGTCATGATCGCCCTGCCCTGAAGCCGCATTCCTACAAACGGAGTGTTACGGCTTTTTGAACGAAAGCGTTCTGGTTGCACAGTCCAATCCAGGTTCGGGTCGATTATCGAGATATCCGCGGGCCGCCCCGCTTCCAGGCTGCCCGCATCGAGTCGCAGCAGCCGAGCCGGATTCAAACTCATCATTTCAACCAGCCGCGACGCGTCAATCAACGATCGGTGCACCAGGTCAATCGCGAGTCCTAATGACGTCTCCAGTCCGATCACTCCGTTGGCGCAATTCCCGAAGGTCTCGGCTGCATGGGCCGGCAATCGGGGCGCGTCCCGGTCCGGGCTGAAGAATCCGGCGAGATCGTCGAGGTGCTTCGAGGCGGGGTCGTGCGGCGCGTGATCGGTTGCGATTATGTCGATCGTGCCGTCGGCGATGGCCGCGTGCAGCGCTTCGACATCCTCGGGAGCCCGCAAGGGTGGATTCATTTTCGCGTTCGGGCCGTGACGGAGAACCGCCCGGTGATCAGCTCCGAAATGATGCGGCGTCGCTTCGCAGGTGACTTGCGCCCCGCGAGCTCGAGCCTCACGGATCAGGCCAAGAGATTCACGCGTGGACACGTGCGCGATATGTACCGGTGCTCTCGCGTCCAGCGCCAGGGCCAGGTCCCGGCGGACGCGCATTGCCTCCGCCGCGTTGGGATATCCCTTCACTCCCAGGTGCTTCGCGATGTCGCCCGCGTTCACCGCCCCGTTGCAGGACAGGTCGCGATCTTCTTCGTGCAGCGAGATCACAAATCCAAGCTCGGCGATCTCGCGCATCGCGCGTGCCAGGATCGCCGCGTCATCTACCGGCATCCCGTCGTCGGAATACAGCCGGGCACCGGCCGCCGCCATCGCGCGATAATCGACGTTGGCTCGCCCTTGCAGCCCCTTGGTCACCGCCGAGACAGGCACCAGCCGGGTCGTATGGGCCTCGCGCGCGCGTTCCAGCATGTAGCTCGCGGTTTCGGGCGTATCGTTCACCGGCTGCGTGTTGGCCATCGCCGCGACGGTGGTAAACCCTCCGGCGGCCGCGGCCCGCAGGCCGGTCTGGATCGTTTCCTTTTGCGGGAACCCGGGATCGCGGAGATGGACGTGAACATCGACCAGTCCCGGCACCACCCAGCAGCGCCGCGCGTCGACCACCGCGGCATGCTCCGGCACGGAAGCCCTGCCGACAGGCGCGACCCGCTCGATCTTTCCATCCACCGCGAGCACATCGAACATCCCGTCGACGCGGCTGGCGGGATCGATCACGCGTCCACCGCGGATCAGAACCGAACTCATGTCGCGTGCTCCGTCACTTTCATCGGTTCGACCATCGAGTAGATCATCGCGCGATCGTGCGCCTTGTGTTTTCCGTTGCTGCCCGCGGGCGCCAGGCGTACCTGCACGCGCTCGGAAGCGGAAGTCGGGATGTTCTTGCCCACGTAGTTGGGGCGAATCGGGACGGCGCGATGACCGCGATCGATTAGTACCGCCAGCTTCACCGCGGCCGGCCGTCCGTGCTGCCAGATCATCGTCATGGCTCTCTGCACGGTCCATCCGCTGTTGATCACGTCATCGACGATGACGATGGTTCGATCCTCGACCGCAAGCGAAGCCGCACCGTCGAGCGTCTGCACGGCGCCGTCGGACCCGTATACATCGACGGCCGCGCAAGGCACGCGGATGCCGGTCTTCTTCTCCAGTGAATCGCGAATTCGCTTCGCCAGCACGGCGCCATGGCTGACGACACCGAAGATCGCCACGTTGGTCAGGTCTGCGATGTCCTCCGCGACCTGGTCAGCCAATGACTCCACGGCCTGGGCGATCTCGGCGGAATTCATGACTTCGCGCTGAGGTCCGCGCCGGTACGGCTCGTAGCCGTGTTCCTCGGCCTGCTTGACCGTCTCGAACACGGCCAGCGATTGCTCCTCGATCCACTGCCGGACGTAGCCGTAGAGGTTCTCGTCGTATTTGTAGTAGCGATGCGACCGGGCATGGCCTACGAACTCGATGTTCAGCTCGCGTTCGCAGTACTCGCAGCGCAGCGGCAGCATGCTTCGGTCCACCACCCGGGCGAGTCGGAATCGCGGGCGGAGATGGGCGCCCTCGAAGCGCGTGATGCAGTTGGAGTTCGCGCAGCGGGGATGAGGCTCGGCCTTGAAGCGAATCGTGTCGGTCGCCGGTTTTGCGGCTGCCTTCTTGTGGCGCTGCTGTTCGACTAGCCAGGCGACAAGCGCCATGCGCACGGGCACTCCGACGGCAGCCTGCTCGAAGTAGACGGCGCGCGGGTCCGTGTCGAGCTCGTAGGCGAGCTCGTCGGTGCGCGGCAGCGGATGCATCACGACCGCTTCCTGCGTTCGATGTGTCTTCAGGGCGCGCGCATCGAAACGCACGTAGTCGCCCGCTTTGATTTCCTTCCCGGCCAGCCGCTCTTTCTGCAGCCGCGTCACATAGAACGCATCGAGCGATGTCGGGGCTACGCCCGCGGGCGCTTTCTCTCCGCCCGTGAATAACGCCATCTGGTGGGGAGCGTTGGGCGTCAGGTACAAAGCATCCAGGCCGCCCGCCAGCGACTTGAATTCGTCCATCGTCACGGTCGAGAAGTTGTAGTTTCGCTCTGCTGCCAGGCGCTCGAGGACATATGCGGGCACATCCATGCCCGCGGTAGGAACCGCGACGATATTCGCGCCGAATCGCGCCAGGGCATAGATAAGCGAATGCACCGTGCGTCCGAATTTCAGATCGCCGCATAGCGCGACGGTCAGGCCTTTAAGCTTCCCCTTCTTGCGCCGCAGGATGAACAGATCGCAGAGGGTCTGAGTGGGATGCTCGCGGCTGCCGTCGCCGGCGTTGAGTACCGGACAAGGGGCATATTCCGCCGCGACCCGCGCCGCGCCGTCGTGCGGATGGCGCAGGACCAGCAAATCCGCATAGCCGCTGACAATCCGAACCGTGTCGGCCAGGCTCTCCCCTTTCGCAGCCGAGCTGGCGCTCATGTCCGCCGAGCTGATCACCGCGCCGCCCAGCCGATGCATGGCAGATTCGAAACTGAGACGAGTGCGTGTCGAGGGTTCGTAGAACAACGTCGCCATGATCAGGCCGCTGGCAACCGACAGGGTCTCGCCTCGCGCGAGCGCGTCGGCGAACTCGTCCGCGAGGGTGAACACGCGTTCGATCTCCGGCAGCGAAAGATCGTCGATCGAGACGACGTCGGTCTTTGGCAACCGGCCCATTAGTCTTTCCCGCCCTGCGTCACTTGCCGTTCCCCACCACTACCGCGTCCGCCCCATCCACTTCCGATAGCCGTACATACACGCGCTGGCCCCCGGGGGCCTGCACGTTCTTGCCCACGTAGTCGGCGCGAATCGGAAGCTCGCGCTCGCCGCGATCGACCAGCACTGCAAGCTGGATCGATTCCGCTCGCCCCAGGTCCGCAAGCGCATCGAGTGCGGCCCGCACCGTGCGTCCCGTGTAGAGCACATCGTCAACCAGGACCACGCGCTTGCGATCGAGCGAGAATGGAATCTCACGTCCGAGCAGCTGGGGGTCGCCCGGCTTGCCCTTGCCGTCATCGCGATACGAGGAAATGTCGAGGGTGCCGACCGCGAGATTGTGCGCACCGTTTGCTCGAAGTTCGGCGGCCAGGCGCTCGGCGAGACTCGCGCCCCGGCGCACGATGCCAATCAGCGCGATGTTCTCGGCGCCTCCATTACGCTCCGCGATCTCGTGGGCGATCCGCTTGATCGAGCGCGCGACCGCGGGTGCATCGAGCAGGACCTGCGGCTTGGAGTTCATGGCCGCACGCGAAAAAAAACCCGACCGCGGACGCGGCCAGGCTGAATGCTAGAGTTATTCATTTGTAAAACCTTCCCGCTATCTCAGTAGCGGATTAAAGGCTGATCGATCTTTAACCACCCGCGATCATCGGGTCAAGTCTCGCGGGTTATGTTCTTCCTCAGGCGCTCTTTTTCCGCTCCAGCTTCTTGATGCGCTGGTCCTGGTCCTTAGTCTGGATCGTGATCCGATCGTCGAAGCGATCGAACTTCTGCATCAGGGTCTGCAGCGCCTTGTTGGTCCTGGTCAGCTCTGCGCTGAGGCGCTTGGAGGTCGATTCAGCAGACAGCGCCAGCTCGCGCTTCAGGGACTTCGCGGTTTCAGTCATCTCCCGCACCAGTTCGTCCTGAACCGCCTGCGCGCGACGATGCGTCTCCTCCTGCGCGGCAGCCGCACTGGTGGTGACGCGGGCGGCGGTCGTATCGATGGTACGAGTCGCTTCGGCACCAAGCTGCTCGCGGAATTCGACACGGGTGCGTCCCAAGGTCTCGCCCAGCCGGACCATCTCGGCTCCCAGGTCGGAGCGCATCGCGGCGATCCCGCGGCGATTCTCGGCAATCTGATCGGAAAGGAAGCGTATCTGCCCACCCACTTCTGCAAATTGTCCGAACAGTTCCTGGCGCAACGCGTCGATGCGGCCCCCGAAGCCTGATACGGCCTCGATCACGAGCTCGAAGCGAGCCCCCAACTCTTCGAGTATCGTGCCCAGGCGGTCTATTGCTTCGTCAGCCACGCGATTCTCCTTTTGTCAGTGCACGAGCATGCCGAAGCGCGACCATCGCACCGGGAACAGGCCATCGTGATCGCTGTCCCATGACCAATAGATGATGAGCGCCTTGCCCTCAACATCGTTCTCGTCGGCGAATCCCCAGAACCGGCTGTCGTAACTGCGGTCGCGATTATCCCCCATCGCGAAAATTTTTCCAGAGGGAACCACCACAGGGCCGAAGTTGTCGCGCGGCGATACCGCGGAGCGATCCTGGTCCGCGACCTCGAAATGCCCGTGCGGATCGTCCATCGGCTGGCCGTTCAGCCATACGTGCCCGTTCTTCACCTGGATGGTGTCGCCAGGCAGTCCAATCACGCGCTTGATGAAGTCTTTGCTCCGGTCCGGCGGAAATACGAACACCACCACGTCGCCGCGATGAATCGGTTCGAAATGCATCACGTACTGCCCGTACGGCAGCGGCCCTATCTGCAAGCCGAAAATCGAATCGGGAATCCGCAGGCCATAGATCAGCTTATTGACCAGGATATGGTCGCCGATGAGCAGCGTGGGCTCCATCGAGCCTGAGGGAATCTTGTAGGCCTGGATAAAGAAGGTGCGGATGACGATGGCCAGCACCAGCGCGATCGTCAGCGCCTCGCCGTATTCGCGCGCAACCGACTTCTGCGGACCGGCGACGCCCGGACCAGCCGGGGAAGAATCGCCTGGCTTGAGATTTCTTACAGGTTGCCCCACCCGCCCCTCTCTCTAGTTGCGCAGCGATTTTCCAAACCTGGACCACCTTATCGGCAGCAGACCGCCATCATCGCTGTCCCACGACCAATACACTGCCAGCGCGCGCCCTTCCACGTCGTCCTGGTTCGCAAATCCCCAGTAACGACTGTCGTCGCTGTGATCGCGGTTGTCGCCCATCACGAATAGCCGTCCCGGCGGGACCGTGATCGGACCTGTGATAGCGCCGCTTCCATCGGTAAAGCCGTAGTTGTCGCGCGGGATACTCTGCAGGCGATCGGAATCCGGCACCTCCAGATGAGCATGCGGATCGGCCATCGGGCTGCCGTTAAGCCATACCCGCCCGTCCTTGATTTGAACCTGATCGCCGGGAAGCCCGATGACGCGTTTGATCAGATCCTTGTCGCGTTCCACCGGATGGACGAACACGATGACGTCGCCGCGATGGATATCGCCGAAGCGCACCAGGTACCGCCCCATCGGAACCCCGCGCACCTCGAAGCCGAAGATAGAATCCGGCGTGCGAAGCCCGTAGGCCATCTTGCTGACCAGGATGTGATCGCCGATCAGCAGCGTCGGCTCCATCGATCCCGACGGAATCAGGTAAGCCTGGATGAAAAACGTACGAATCACGAGCGCGAGGGCGAGCGCGATTATGACCGCTTCGAGATACTCGCGCGCTACGGACTTGCTGGATCCCGTCGCGACCTTGAGCGTGGTCCCGGGAGGTGACTGCTCCGTCGATTCGAGCGCGTGCTCGGAACTATCTACCGGTGGGGTCATTCGCCGACCTTCAGCAAGGCCAGGAAAGCTTCCTGGGGAATTTCCACCCTGCCCACCTGCTTCATCCGCTTTTTGCCTTCCTTCTGCTTCTCCAGGAGCTTCCGCTTGCGGGTGATATCACCACCGTAGCATTTGGCGGTGACGTTCTTGCGCAGCGGCTTGACCGACTCGCGGGCGATAATCTTGGCGCCAATTGCGGCCTGGATGGCGACTTCGAACATCTGGCGCGGAATCAGCTCGCGCATCTTTTCGCACAGGGCCCGCCCACGCTCATATGCCCGATCGCGATGCACGATGATCGACAGCGCGTCGACCACCTCGCCATTGATCCGAATATCCAATTTAACCAGAGGCCCGGCCCGGAAGTCCAGAAACTCGTAGTCGAGCGATGCGTAGCCGCGGCTCGATGACTTCAGCTTGTCGTAGAAGTCGAACACGATCTCGGCAAGCGGCAGCTCGTAGTGGAGAATCACGCGCTTGTCGCCGAGGAATTTCAGATCGCGCTGGACGCCGCGGCGCTCCTCGCACAGGCTCATCACCACGCCGAGAAATTCTTCCGGCATGTGAATCGAAGTCAGGATGAACGGCTCTTCGATAGCCTCAATGCTGTTTTCGGGCGGCAAAAACGTCGGATTGTCGACCATCATCGTCTCGCCGGAAGTCGTCCTGACCCGGTAGGCCACGGTGGGGGCGGTCACGATGAGATTGATTCCGAATTCGCGCTCGAGGCGCTCCTGCGCGATCTCCATGTGCAGTAAACCCAGGAACCCCGCGCGAAAGCCGAAGCCCAGCGCCTGCGAGGTCTCCGGCTCGCAAATAAGGCTGGCGTCGTTGAGGCGCAGCTTTTCGATCGCATCGCGCAGCGCCCCGTACTGGTTGGCCTCCGTGGGGTACAGACCCGCGAAAACCATCGGCTTGAGCTCTTTGAAACCGGGTAGCGGTTCAGCCGCAGGATTCGCCGCATCGGTGACGGTATCGCCCACCCGCATGTCGGCAACCGCCTTGATACC